>CAYXGP010000081.1:0-31474 GCA_964464515.1 uncultured Enterobacterales bacterium | reverse complement strand
CCGCCCCGGGGCGCGGGGGGACCCCGCGGGCCCGGGGGCCGCCCCGGGCCCCGCGGCGGCGGCCCCGACCCGCACCCGGGGGGCGTCTGCGCTGGCCTGCACCTCGGCCAGCCCGGCGCCGACCACCAGATCGGCCTCCAGGCGTCCGGCAGCGCGCTGGAGCACCGCAACGCGCGCGCGGAAGTGGGCCATGTCGGGCACGTCCCGGTGGTGGAGAACGCCCGCGCCGTTCCCGCAGCCCTCCACCGACAGACGACGCGTGGGGGTGATCTCTCCGCAGATGACGGGCAGTGCGCCCTCCGCTCCGCTGCCGAGGCCGCCGCGCAGGTTGGCGATCGGCCGGCCCAGGAGGGGCTCGGGCGTGAACGTCTCCACCTCGGTGGCGTGGGCGAGCGTCGCAGCGAACAGGAGCCAGGCGATCATGATGAAATCGGCAGCGTGAACCACAGCTCGGCCCCGCCGTCTTCGGGATGATCGACGCCGATGCGGCCGCCGTGGGTGTCGATGATACTCCGACAGATGTGGAGCCCCAGGCCCGAGCCGCTGTGTGTGCGCTCGGAGGGCACCTGGTAGAACCGGTCGAAGACCCGGTCGCGGTGCGCCGGGGGGATCCCCGGGCCGCGATCGCGGACCCGGACCGTCGCTGTCTCGCCGGCCGCGGGCGCTCTCGTTACGGCTCTTGTTACGGCGACTGTTACGGTGACGACCTCGCCCTGCGGCGAGAATTTGATGGCGTTGTCGATCAGGTTCATCAGCACCTGCTCGAGCATCCCGCGGTTGACCAGGATCTCCACTGGTCCATCTACTCCGCGGCGCTCCACGGTGATGTTACGCCGACGCGCCAGCAGGGCGGTCTCCGTCAGCACCGCGTCGATGATTCCGATCAGCTCGCCGGTCGTCCGCGCCCCCTGGAGCGCGCCGATGCGAGACAGATCCAGGACGTTTCCCACCAGCGCGCGGAGGCGTCGCCCGGACTCTCCCAGCACGCCGACCAGCTCGCGCTGGGGCCCGGTGAGGGGACCGGCGATCTCCTCGCTGAGCAGGTCGGTGGCCTCTAGCAGCGACGTGAGCGGTGTCTTGAGATCGTGCGAGACGTTCGCGAAGAAGTCGACCTTCATGCGATCGAGCTGGGAGATCTGCTCGGCCATGCGGTTGAACGCGCGGGCGAGCCGCCCGAACTCGTCGTCCACATGGATCTCGATGCGGTGGTCGAAGTCTCCCTGCGCGAGCGCGCGGGTGCCCGTCTCCAGACCGTCCAGCTCCTCCACCAGCGAGCGCCCCGCCAGCCACGCCAGCGAGAGCCCCCCGACGAGCAGCAGGAGCACGCTGCTGCCGATGCCCACCGCGATGGCGAGCCCCGTGCGGCCCATCGCCGCGAGCGCCACCTCGTGCGTATAGCTCAGCCGATCCTGGTGGACGCGCAGCACCGCCGAGAGCTCCTGCGCTGCGATCTGCGCGGCGGGTCCGTCGCGGGGACCGCGCAGCCCGGCGACCGTCTCGAAGTGCTCGAGCGGCGGTCCGATGGGCGCCTCTCGATCATCGACCCGGGTGAGCACCTGGCGCAGCCGCAGCGAACGCTCCACGGCGCGGGCCCGGAGCCCGGGATCACCGGTCTGGTGCGCTTGCGCCAACAGCGAGTCCTCCTCGGCCACCAGATCGAGGGCGGCGACGACCGAGCGCATCGCGGCGATCTCCTCGGCGCGCATCTGGTCGATGCCCCGCGTCATCCGCGCCAGCCCCGCGATGGTCACCAGGCCGATGATCACCACCGGGAGCAGCGGGAGGAGCTGCGCGGTGATCAGCCGCTGCCGGACGTTCATCCGCCCTCCGAGGCGGGGTCTTCCGGGGCGTCCAGGGCGCGGACCAGCGCGGAGATCTCCTGTGACGAGAGCTGCGCGGGGCGCGCGCGGGGATCCAGGCCGGCCGTCGCCAGGGCTCCGTCGGTCACGGGGCGGGGGTAGCGGGCCAGCAGGCCGCGCCGGATCGTCTTGCGCGGGCTCGCGAAAAGCAGCCGCGCGATGGCCTCGTGCCGATCGGGCGACACACCGTGGGTGCGCGCCTCGGGGAACAGGTCCAGCGTGAGCACCGCCGATCCCACCTTCGGCGGCGGGTGGAACGCGCCGGGGGGGACCTTGATCGCCAGGCGCGTCTCTGCGCGACTCTGCACGAACACCGACAGCGAGCCGCGCTTGCGCGCGCCGACCGGCGCTGCCATGCGATCTGCGACCTCCTTCTGCAGCATCACCACGAGTCTGCTGAAGGTGCCCGGGTGGCGCAGCATCGTCTCGACGAGGCCGGTACCCACGTTGTAGGGGAGGTTGGAGACGCACCGCCACCCGCCGCCGTTCAGGTGAGCGCTCCAGTCTCTCACGCGCGCCGCGTCCATCGCGATGAGCCGGAACCCGGCGCGATCCGCGAAGCGCTCGTGAAGAAACGCTGCGAGCTCGGGGTCGATCTCCACCGCGGTGACAAGCGCGCCCGCGTCGAGCAGCGCCTCGGTGAGCACTCCCAGCCCGGGGCCGATCTCCAACACCCGATCGCCCGGGGTGATCTGCGCCGACGCGACGATTCGACGGAGCACGCCCTCGGAGGCCAGGAAGTGCTGACCGTAGCGGCGCCGGGCCTGCGCGCCGAGCTGGCGGAGGAGCGTCGATGGGTGGGACCGCCGAGTGGGGCGGCTCATCCCGGCACCCACGCAGCGCGGGCGCCGAAGTCGAGCGGATCGGAGCCACCCGCCAGCAGCCGCAGCCGCCCCGCGTACGCGATCATCGCTGCGTTGTCTGTGCAGCGGCTTCGGGGGGGGAGCGAGGCCCGCGCTGGCAGCGCCGCGACGGCCTCGCGGAGCTGCCGGTTGGCGGCCACCCCGCCGCCGATCGCCACCCGGTCTACGCCTGTCTGCGCGATGGCCCGCCGCAGACGGTCGCACAGGATGTCGCAGACAGCCTGCTGAAACGACGCCGCGATGTCTTCGTCGCTGGCTCGATCAGAGCCCCGGATGTGCGCGCGCACCGCCGTCTTCAGACCGGAGAAGCTCATGTCGAGCGCCCGGGTGGTGTGGCGCTTTCGGCGTCTCTGCACGGTCTTTCCAGCGCGCACGCGAGGTCTCGGAAACCGCACGGCGGCGGGGTCGCCGGCGGCGGCGAGTCGGTCGATCACCGGACCGCCGGGGTACCCCAGGCCGAGCATCCGCGCGACCTTGTCGAACGCCTCTCCGGCTGCGTCGTCCACCGTCTGTGCGAGGACCGTGTAGTCGCCGCGGTCGCGCGCCAGGTACAGGCTGGTGTGGCCCCCCGACACCACGAGAGACAGGAACGGAAAGGTCAGACCGGGGTCGTCGAGCAGGGAGGAGAGCAGGTGGCCTTCGAGGTGGTTCACGGCCGCGAACGGCACGCCCCAGCCCGCCGCCGCCGCGCGCGCGAAGGTGTACCCCACGAGCACCGCGCCCAGCAGGCCGGGGCCGGCGGTGGCGGCCACTGCGTCCGGGCGCTCCAGGCCGGCGCGATCGAGGGCCGCACGGGTCGCCACCACCACCTTGTCGATGTGGGCGCGGCTCGCCAGCTCCGGGACCACTCCCAGGTAGGCGTCGTGGTCGCGCTGGGAGTGGATCACGTCGGACAGGGCGCCGCCGGGGCCGACCACGGCGGCGGCGGTCTCATCGCAGCTTGATTCGATGCCGAGGACGTTCATGTGGTCTCGTCGGGGCCCCGCACAGAGACATACAGAGGTGAGGGGACATACAGAGGTGGGGTTCAACCCGAACCCGCGGCACTGTATCCCGTGTTCTCTTCGGAAGCGTCACGCGACGAAGGAGAGGTCGTACCGAAGCTCCGCGCAGGAGCCCCCCAGCTTCGACAGCGCGAGACAGTGCCGAAACAGCTCGCGCTGCCACTCTGCCCACCCGTCCCAGGTCTGCTCGAGCGTACGCCGCTCCCGCCGGTGAGAGTTACGCACACCCAGCTGCTCGACCACGCGATGGAACTCCTCCCCGGGGATGATCCGCGCTCCGGTGATGTAGCCGATCAGCACCGTGAGCTCGATCGGGTTCTGTGTGATGGCCTCCATGCGGAAGACCGGCACCTTTATCCGCCGAGCCAGCTCGAGATCGAGCGAGATGAAGCGCAGCGTCTCGCAGCAGTAGACGAAGGCGAGGTTGTTCCAGTCCATCAGGTCGAAGTCATGTCTGCGCGACAGGTCGAGCACGTGGTCGTACAGATCATGGGGATGACTCAGCGTTCCCGAGCGGTTGAGGCTCTCGATCATCGCCTTGCGGGCGAAGATGCTGAAGCTGGACTGGTGTCGCCAGTTCGCGGTCCCTGAGGCTACCCAGTCTACGGGGTGGCGGACCAGGTTCGCCACCCGCGATCGGCCGAGGCGGCCTCCGTAGGTGCGGATGTGACGGACGAGCTGCTCGAGGGGATAGCCATGGACGTTGCCCAGGAATTGAGGAAGATCGGTGCCCTGGTGCGCCGCGGCTCGCTGCGCCAACACCACCACCGGGTCCTTCCGGTGGTTGCGCACGCTCTCGGCGCTGTTCTCCAGGATCTCCCGATCGGTGTACTCCTCGCGGAGCTTGTTGTGGGGGCCCAGGCTGTGCGTCGCGTAGATCTGCGGGTGTAGATTCAGCGCAGACGCCAGCCAGCGGGTGCCGCAGAACCCGCGCGATCCGATGAAGAAGTAGGAGGGCTGTTCGTTCTGTGTCGTCATTGGCGGGCCTGCTCGTGATCGATGTAGCTGTCGGATTCAAGCTGTCTCCCGCGGCGCTCGCGTTCATGGCGCGGGCGACAGACAGACGGGTCCACGGCGGCGGTCTCATCGCAGCTCGATTCGATGCGGGGGACGTTCATGCGCAGAGACTCCCAGGGGTCGGAGGTCGGAGGAGGGTATCCCGGCACCTACCTCACCGCAGTGAGCGGGTGAAGCTCAGGTCGTAGCCGTGGACGTCGCACATCTCGTTCAGCTTTGAGAGCTCTCGGCAGTATTGGAAGAGCGTGCGCTGCCAGGGCTCCCACGCCGCCCAGGTCTCCTTGGTCCGCGCGCGCTTCGCGCCCTGGGATCTGCGGCGATGGGAATTCCGTATCTGCAGCTTCTCCACCGCTCTGTGGAAGGCCGCACCCGGCAGGACGGCGCTGGCCGTGAGCCACGCGACGAGCACCGTCAGCTCGGTCGGCCGCTGCGTGAGATCCTCCATGCGGAACTCCGGCACCTTCATCTTGCGCGCCATGGCGTGATCGGCGGCGATCGATGGGAGCGTCTCGCAGCAGTAGACGAAGGCCAGGGTGTCCCACGACATCAGGTCGAAGCCGTGCTCTCGCGACAGCGCGAGAACCATGTCGTACAGATCGTAGGGGGTGCTGAGCGTGCCCGAGCGGTTGAGGCACTCGATGATCGCGCGGCGGGCGAAGACGCTGAAGGTCGCCTGGCGTCGCCAGTTGGCGGCTCCGGAGGCCACCCAGTCCACGGGGTGACGCACGAGGTTGGCGAGGCGCACTCTCTGCACGCCGAACCGAACTCCGTACCGCTTGCGGAGTCGGACGAGCCGCTCGAACGGGTAGCCGTGTACGTTTCCCAGGAACCGCGGGAGCGCGTCGCCGCGGTCGGCGCGGGCCTGGCGCGTCAGCACCTCGACCGGGTTCTTCCAGTGGTTGCGCACGCTCTCGGCGCCGTTCTCCAGGATCTCCCGATCGGTGTACTCCTCGCGGAGCTTGTTGTGGGGGCCCAGGCTGTGCGTCGCGTAGATCTGCGGGTGTAGATTCAGCGCAGACGCCAGCCAGTGCGTGCCGCAGAACCCGCGCGATCCGATGAAGAAATACGAGCGATCGTCTCGTCTCGTCTCGGCGCCGCTGCCCATCCCGGTGTCTGCGCTCATCTCAGTGACGGACCCGCATGATGTAGTCGTCGAAAGAGAACCGCCCCTCGTCGCGGTCGCCGTCGTGACACTGCGTACACACCGCCGCGTCCGGCGATTTCGTGACGACGCCCGCCTGGCTCGGGTGACCCTTCGCCGGCCCGTGACAGGCCTCGCAGCCGACATTTTTCAGTTCGCCTGCGGCTGTGGGGTGGGTGACCCCCTGCGGGTGAAACGCCCCGGTGACGTGGCAGGAGTAGCAGTCGAGATCGAGCTGGCGCTTGTCGTCCACCAGCGTCTGCCAGGCGTGGGCATGCGCGGTGGTCCTCCACTGGGCCGTCTGGGTGGGGTGGCAGCCCGCGCACCTGGCGCTCCCCAGGAAGGGCGAGTCGGCGCTGATCGTGGTGACCTGCTTCGCCAGCTCGTGCTCCAGCGCGGCGATGTCGTCCTTGGCGGCGCTGACCAGGTCTGCCGTCTCTGCATGATCGGCGACGTCGGTGCCCAGCCCCCGCAGCTCGTTCTCCAGCGCGTGATGCGGGCCGTCCTGCCTGGTGTCGGCCTTGGCGAGCTCTGCCTCCAGCTCTGCGATCTGCCCGGTGTAGTACCGGATCTCCCGCTCTGCCTGCTGGCGGATCTTCTCGCGCTCGTCGCTGGACTTCTTCTCGGCGCGCGCGATCCGTCCCCGATAGCGCTTCAGCTTCTTCTCCATCTCCTCCGTCGCGCTGGCGGTGTCGAAGCCCACCGCCCCCTGCGTCACGGTGAGTCGAGCGATCCCCAGCTTCTTGCCGCGGGTGCCCGAGGCGAGCTGGAACGCCTGGCCGGGGAGGGGCCGCGGGTCGCTGAACGACGCCTGCGCGCCGCCGGAGACGATGAGGTCGATCTCCGGGAGCTCCCGGGCCAGCGCCTCGTCGGCGTCGGCGGTCTGGTGCGACAGCACGATCCTCAGGTCGACGTCACCCAGCTCATCGAGGGCCCGCTTCACCGCCGGGATGGGCGCGGCTGCGGTGCACGGCGCCGACAGCTCGGCGTCGGTGCCCATGACGCCCACGAGGCCCACGGTCGTCTCGCCGATCTCCACCCGCCGGCCGGCCGCGAAAGACGCCTGATCGCCGCAGGACAGGTTGGCCGACAGCATCGGAACGCCGTGCTTGCCGGCGGTGGCCGCCAGCCAGCGCGGGCCCAGCGCGAGATCGCTGTCGCCGGGCGTGACGCCGTCGATCCCCGAGAGGGCGAAGGACCGGAGCTGCAGCTCGGCCTTGCGCCGCTGCTGGGCCAGCCGCTCCGTGGACAGACGCGCGGTCTTCCAGGCGAAGTCGCCAGCGTCCACCACCAGCGTGGGACCTTCCGCGCGGACCTCTGCCACCACGGTCGCTCTGCGGGGCAGACCGCCCTGCGGATTCTTCGGTCAGCCGCAGGGCTCGATCTCGCCGTGGACGTTGCCGCTGTACAGGAGGGTGAGGGGACTGCCCGTCGCGGGCGTGGCCTCACTGCTGCAGCCCAGCGCCAGCAGCGCCAGCACCGGCAGGGCTGGCACCGGCAGGGCTGGCACCGGCAGGGCTGGCAGCAGCCGGTTCCCCGATGCGGTCACGCGTGTCATGGCGACTCCTCCTCCTCGGGATCTGCGATCGAGTCGATCCGCTCGCGTCTCGCTGCCTTCTCCTCGTCCTTCTTGCGCTTGCGCTCGCCCTCGCGGATCATGTCCTTGATGACGTTCAGCACCCGGTACTCCACCAGGTACACCGACTCCGAGCCCGCCACCGTCGCGTAGTAGCGCTCGCGCTCGTGGCCCTCCGGATCGACGAGCGGCTCGCCGGTGTCGCCGATCCAGACCTCGCGCTCCGCGCTCTCGCGGTCGGTGAGCACCACCCGCGCCACCGGGGCGTCCAGGCCGTAGGGCGCCAGATCTGTCACGTCGTCGGCGATGAATTCGTGGACCTCCAGCTCGGCCAGCGTCTGCGCCACGCGCTTGGGGGTGCTGCCGGGCACGGGCACGCCGTCCTTCCACACCCACTGCTCCGCTGCGAAGCGGACCCCGTGGTTGCCGGTGAGATCGTCGTCCTCCGTGGGCTCCAGCCAGGCGTCCACCGCCACGACGTCGGCGGCCTTCATCCGCACCACCCGCCGGTTGCGCAGCTCCGCGGGGTCCTGGCCGAACTCCTCGAGCAGGCCTCTCCGCGCGATGTAGATCGTGTCGTCGCCGGCCAGCATCATGTAGGCCAGCTCCTCGAACCGGTTGTCGGAGGGCGCGTCGGCGCCCACGAGCAGCCGCAACGGATCGCGCGAGGCGAAGCTGACGGTGATGTCGGCCCGAGGCGCCGCGAGGCCGAAGGGCTCCAGGTCGTCTTCTACCGGCAGGAAGTCGCGGGCCTTCAGCGCGCTCACGCGGCCCATCAGCCGGCGCACGCGGTCGTCGTTGGCGGCCATCTCCACGGGCGCGCGCATCTGCCACAGGCGCTCACCGACGCTCTCCACGTCGAGCTGATCGGGGGCGCTCTCCATGCCCTCACCTTCCAGGCTCAGGCCGGCCTGGATGCGGGTGACGTCCTTGGAGTCGAAGCCGGCGAAGCGTCGCTCGCGGAACTCGTCAAGCGTCAAGCTGTAGTAGTCCACCGCAGACTTCTTCACGGTGTAGATCGCGCCGCGCTCACCCGGGGTCAGCTCGTCGCCGCTGACCGGCTGCAGGTAGTAGCTCACCGAGGAGGGGTTGGGATCGCCTGCGAGGAACTCCAGCGAGCGGCCGTCGCGGAGGGTGAGGGCGACCGAGATCGCGTTGCGGCCCAGCCCGTACAGCTCAGGCTGATCGGTCTGCTCGACCACCGTGGCGCGGGCCGTCAGATCGTGGATCTGGTGCTTGACGCGGTTGACCATCGAGCGGCCGGCCACGAATTCGGTGCCGCCGATGGTCCACTTGCCGTCGATCTCCTGGAGGGTCACGGTGTCGCCGTCGGGACGCTTCACCTCCACCTTGACCAGCTCGTGCTTCTCGAATTCGAACAGGCGGGGGTGGCCGACCGGCTCGGTGTAGCGGTCCGGATCGAGCAGCTCGGGGCGGGCGAGGAGGGTGATCACCGCGATGGCCGCCAGTATCGCGGCGGCGATGAGGGTCCCTCTGAAGGCTTTCATCGGTGTACCCCGCCGCGAATATGCAGACTTGCTGTTCTATGCAGACTCGCTGTTCCAGGTGGATCGTGGATCGTGGATCGTGGACACGTGGATCGTGGGTTCGCGGGTCGTGAGATCGCGGATCCGCGGGTCGCGAGATCGTGTCTTCGCGGAAGGGAGAGCTCATGGATCGTGTTCGCGTGTCCGCGTGAATGCGATTTCGCGATTTCGCGATTGCGCGGTTTCGCGGTCGACGTTTCAACGAACCACGATCCGCGGGCCCGCGATCCGCGATCCGCGGCAGTCGCCTCGTCTGCTCGAGTGTCTACGTCGAGTCGTCGAGCATCGAGCGTCGAGTCGCGAGTCTCGAACGTCGAGCGTCGAGCGTCGAGCGTCGAGTCCAGATCATCGATCATCGAGCGTCGAGTCTCGGTCATCGGCCCCTCCGAGACAGCCAGGTGAACATCCCGAACAGGAGCACGACGCCTGGCATGAAGCCCAACGTGACCGCTCGCAGCGTGCCCATCTCCTGCTCTGTCAGCGCGAGTCTGCGCACCCGGGTGGCGCGACCGACTGAGCCGCCGGCGCCCAGCCGCCGATCGTCGCCGACCAGCCAATGGATCGTGTTGAGGGCCAGCGTGGCGTTTCCGGGACCCTCTCCCATCAGCGCGTTGGTGAAGGCGTCTCCGTCGCCGAACACGGCGATGCGCGCGCGCCCCTTGCTCGACCGCACCAGGCCCTTTCCGGGGATCAGCTCCAGCGAGACCGCCAGATCGACCGGCCCCTCGCCGTCGATGCCAGCTTCGTAGACCGCTCCGCCGCCCACCAGCGCCCCGCCCCGCTCGATCCAGCCGCTCCGGGTGGTGCTCATCACGGGCCGCGCGCGAACGCCCTCGGCCTCGGAGGTCACCACCGGCGCTGCGTGGGCCACCACCGTCACCAGCTTCTGCTCGCGCAGCTCTCCGGTGATGGCGTGGGAGCGCAGCCGCGGGATGGGCCGATCGCGGAACGGCACCTGCATCTCCTGCTGGAGCACCACGCCCGGGGGCACGCTCACGCCCACCCGATCGAGCAGGGCAGGCAGGGGCGTGCCTACGTCGACCGCGATCAGCAGGGGACCGCCGCGGCCCACCCACGACAGCAGCAGATCCTCCTCCTGCTCGGTGAGGGCGCGCTGCGGTCGGGCGACGAACACCGCCGCGGCGTCGTCGGGGATCGTGGGCAGCTCTCCGCCGCGGTCGGAGCGGATCAGATCGAGGGCCTCGAGGTCGTAGCGCTCCTGGTCCAGCAGCTCCGCCAGCTCCGACAGGCCGTCGGGGCCGGGCTCGTCGGGTGCCAGATCTCCGTGGCCGCTCAGCACGTAGACCACCCGCCGCGTGGGCGCCATCAGCTGCGACAGCGCCCGGGTGATCGCCGCCTCTCCGGTGAATTCGAGGTGCCGATCGGCGCCCTTGCCCCGCCGCCGAAACAGCTCGCGATCCTTGAGGTCCACCCGATCGTCGCCGCGCTGCAGCACCACGCGCCCGTAGTCGCCGACGCCTAGCTCTTCTGCCGTGAGTCGCTCCTGATCGAAGTCCACCTGCCGCCAGTCCACGGCCGTGGAGCGCTCTCCCAGCTCCCGCAACAGATCCTTGACCGCGCGGTTCTTGAAGTACGTGCCCTCCTTGCCGCGCTGCGCGGTGAACGCGGTGATCACCACCGGCTGCGCGGCGTCGTCGAGCATGCGCAGCTTCGCCAGGGTGTCTGACTGCAGGGTGTTGTCGCCGTCGGCCGAGAGATCGATCCGGGTCTTGTAGGTCCCCGAGAGCGCCTGCAGCAGCATCAGCACTGCGATCACCATGACGGTGACCAGGGTGGCGTTGCCGCCGTAGGCCAGGAAGCGCCGGGTCGACTGTCTCACCGCCACCTCCGCGACTCGATCGACCGCCACGTCAGGAACAGGAACCCGAACGTGAACAGCAGAAACCAGGAGACATGCGCGGTGTCGATGACCCCCCGCGTGAACGGCTCGATGTGCGTCAGGAACGACAGCTCACGGAGCAGGTCGCGCAGCCAGTCGGTCGTGGCCCACTCCGAGATGGAGCCCGCCAGCCAGAACGGCAGCAGGATGAGCACCCCGCCCAGGCCCGCCGCCACCGGCTCGTCGGTGAGGCTCGATGAGAACAAGCCCGCCGAGACGAACGCCCCGCAGCACAGCAGCAGACCCATGTAGCTGGTGGCGATCACCCCCCAGTCGGGGTCGCCGTAGTACGCCAGGATGGCCGGGAAGATCGCCGTGCCGGCCATCAGCAACATGCACAGCACCAGGCTGGCTGCCCACTTGCCGGCCAGCAGCGCCCACAGGGGCACCGGGGCGGTCATCATCAGCTCGAACGTGCCGCTGCGTCGCTCCTCGGCGAAGTGCTTCATCGTCAGCAGCGGCAGCAGGAACAGCAGCGTCACCGAGAGGTTGCCCAGCATCACGCGCAGGCTGGCCTCGCCGGTCATCCGCACGCCCATGTAGAAGAACAGCCCGGCCAGGAACAGGAACACGCCCAGGAAGACGTAGGCCAGGGGGCTGGCGAAGTAGATGCGCAGCTCTTTGCGCAGGATGGCCAGGGCGATGGTCATCGCTCGCGCCCCACGATCTCGAGGAAGGCGGCTTCAAGTCGGGGCACGCGTCGCTCCAGGTCTCGCACGCGCCAGGAGCGGGCGGCGGCGTGGGCGAAGATCTCCGCCCGGGGGTCTGCTTCGGCCGTGATGTCGAGCACCGCGAAGCCGTCGTCGTCGGGCTGCGGCATCACCTGGGTGACGCCGGGCAGCTCGGAGACCAGCCGCGGCAGCTCCCCGGCGGGGACCTCCGGCGCCTGGAGGGCCACCCGATAGCGCAGCCCGCCCGCAGCCTGGATGCGCATGTTGTCGAGGCTGTCGTCGCGCACGATGCGGCCCTTGTCGATCATGATCACCCGGTCGCAGAGCAGCTCCACCTCTGCCAGGATGTGGGTCGACAGCACCACGGTGCGATCGGCCGCCAGCCCTCGGATGAACTCGCGGATCCCCACCACCTGCGCGGGATCGAGGCCCGACGTGGGCTCGTCGAGGATGAGCACCTCGGGCTGGTGCAGGACCGCCTGGGCCAGCCCCACGCGCTGGCGGTAGCCCTTCGACAGCGAGCCCAGGATGCGATGCTCCCAGCCGGCCAGGCCCACCCGCTCCATGATCTCGCCGATGCGAGCGGCGCGGCGGGTCTTCGGGACCTCGCGGATCTCCGCGACGAAACGCAGGTAGTCGCCCACCGACAGCTCGCGGTACAGCGGCGGCGTCTCGGGCAGGTAGCCCACCTTGCGGCGAACGCTCATCGGGTCTTCGAAGACGTCGTGGCCGGCCACCACCCCGCGACCCTCGGTCGGCGAGAGGAACCCGGTGAGGATGCGCATCGTGGTGGTCTTGCCGGCGCCGTTCGGCCCGATGAAGCCCACGATCTCGCCGCGCTCGATCGAGAAACCCACCCGGTCGACGGCGGTGAGCTGTCCGAAGCGTTTGGTGATGTTGTCGGCGACGATCATCGGCGGGCCCCGGGGTGGCGGCCGACCGAATTAATCCGTTTGGTACTTCGGGGGGGATAGATGGTCGGATGGCTCGCGGTGACTGCGATCGGCGTCGCGTGGTCGGCCCCGTCCGAGGTGATCGACGAGGTGGTTGCAGTGGTCGGTGATCGCGTGATCACCTCCGCAGACGTCGCGATCGAGCGGGAGCTGGCAGCCCGCGATCCCAGCCCGGTGCCGCCGCTGCAGGCCGCGCGCTCCGATCCGCTCCAGGCTCTCGTCGATCGCGCAGTCATCCGTGAGCTGGCAGGCGACATCGGCATCTACCAGCCCAGCGCCGCCGCAGTACGCGCGCGCGCAGCCGCGCTCACCATCTCGTGGGTCGATCCCGCGCCCTACGCTCGCTTCCTCCTCGTGCACGGGCTCACCGATGAGTCCCTCTCCGGCCGCCTGCGCTCGCAGATGATCGTCGAGCGGTACGTGCTGCGGAACCTCTCGCCCGGGGCCGACGCCGATCCAGCGGTGTTCGCCGAGCGCTACGAGCGGTGGATCGCCGCTCGCCGGGCCGAGGCCACCATCCGAATGGTGGGGGCGCCTTGAGCGGAGCGACCCCAGGCCCCGTCATCCGGTCCGCCGGCGAAGCCGATCTCTCGGCCCTCGCCGCCATCGAGGCGGCCAGCTTCGCGATCGGGGCGTGGAGCCGGGATCAGCTCGCGGGGGAGCTGGCGCGTGCCGGGGGGGTGCTGCTGCTGGCTCCACCGGCGGGGGGGCTGGCGATCGGCTGGTCGCTGGCCGGGGAGGGCGAGGTGCTCCGCCTCGCCGTGACGCCGTCCGCCCGAAGGCGCGGCCTGGGTCGGCGGCTGCTCGCAGCGCTGGAGGACGCCCTGCGGGTTGGCGGGGCCGAGCGCATCCTGCTCGAGGTCCGTGCGGACAACGCGCCTGCCCTCACGTTGTATCGATCCCACGGGTACCGCGAGGTCGGGCGACGTCCTCGCTACTACGCCGACGGGTGTGATGCGCTGGTGCTGTCGCTCTCAGAGTGACTGCCGCTCAGAATGACCGCCGCTCAGAACGAGTCGCAGCCGGCGTCGTTGAGCGTCGCGCCGCTGTGATCCGCCCGCTCGCTCTGGTCGCCGGCGGGCTTCCCGATCGACCGCGACCACACGTGGTCGTCCGGGTAGGGCTCGCACGTCCCGTTGTAGTTGTGATCTGCGAACCAGTCGATCCGGTAGCTCTCACCGGCCTCGAGGATGTTCGGGAACACCATCTTGAACGCGTCGCCGATGTTCGCGTGAATGTCTGCGCCGACGATCGCGCTGTCGCGCTCCCGGACGACGTTCAGGTAGACGTCCTGGCCCTTGTGGATCCCGGAGTAGGCGCTCCCCTCGACCGTGAGGGTCCACGGCGCGCCGAGCCCGGTGGTGCCGGTGGTTCCGCCGGTGGTCGCTCCAGAGGTGCCGCCGGTCGTGGTGCCGCCTGTCGTGGTTCCGCCTGTCGTTGAGCCGCCGGTGGTCGAGCCGCCGGTGGTCGAGCCTCCAGTCGTTGAGCCGGTCGTGGTGCCTGAGCAGTCGTCATCGGGCGCGCCGGCGGCGATCCAGCTCCAGATCGCGTCCGCTTCGGTGGCGCCGGTGTCGGACACGCTGGCGAGCCCTTCGGTCCCGTAGGGCATCGCCCCGCCAGCGTCGCCCTGGGTGTTGGCGATCTTGGTGTAGAGCAGTGAGGCCTCGGGTTCTCCGGGAACGACGCGTACCCACCCGCCGAAGTACGAGGAGTCCACTCCGACGAGCTG
This sequence comes from uncultured Enterobacterales bacterium, assembly GCA_964464515.1. Taxonomy (GTDB): domain Bacteria; phylum Myxococcota_A; class UBA796; order UBA796; family UBA2385; genus CAYXGP01. The sequence goes on along the minus strand of CAYXGP010000081.1, from coordinate 17,214 downwards.
GGCCCACGCGTCGTCCTGCAGATCGAGGGCGCCGGACAGCCCGCCTGCCACCGAGTGGCACGAGGTGCAGTGGTGCTCGAAGACGTGCTGAACCGTGCACCAGTCGCTCGCGGTCGTGCCCGAGGTCCCCCCCGACGTTCCGGAGCCGCCGCTGGTCCCGGTTCCGCCGGTGGTCCCCGTGGCGGTCCCTGTCGTGGTCGTGGTCCCCGTGGCGGTCCCTGTGGGGTCGCTGGTGTCTGTGTCCTTGTCTCCGTTGCACGCCGCGATCAGTAGCAGTAGCCTGAACATCGAGTCCGCCTCCCGTAGAGAGGCGCCATTATGACCCAGGGGCCCCCGCCGCCGCCCGAAGTTCTTCCGGGCCGGGACCCGCACGGGATATCAGCGTTCCGGCAGAGTAGAGTCCTCCGATGGCGCAGATGAACATCCGCGATCTGGGGCGCGTGCGGGAGATCACTGCGGTGCTGGTGCGTCACGGCTTCGGGCACCTCGTCCGGCTGGCTGGTCTCGACGTGATCGGTGAGCCCGAGGAGACCTCGCTTCCGCTGGCGCGTCGGCTGTGCCGCGTGCTCACAGAGCTGGGCCCCACGTTCGTGAAGCTGGGTCAGGTGCTCAGCGTGCGCCCGGACATCGTCCCCCGCGACATGATGGAGGAGCTGTCCACGCTCCAGGACCGCGTGCCGCCGGCGTCCTTCGAAGAGATCGAGGCGCTGATCCTCGAGGAGCTGGGGCGGCCGATCTCCGAGTGCTTCCGAGAGCTGGACGTGCGACCCCTGGCGAGCGCCTCCATCGCGCAGGTGCACCGGGCGGTCCTCGCCGACGGCTCGGTGGTGGCGGTGAAGGTGCAGCGTCCGGGCATCGAGGGGCGCATCCGGTCCGATCTGCACATCCTCACGTCGCTCGCGCAGCTCATCTCCGGCCGCCTGAAGCTGCCCGGCTTCTACACGCCGGTGGGCATCGTCCAGGAGTTCGAGACGGCGATCCATCTGGAGCTCGACTTCCTGCAGGAGGCCCGCGCCGCGGCGCGGTTTCGTCAGAATTTCCAGGCGAGCCCGCGGATCATCGCGCCCCGCATCCACGGGGAGTGGAGCACGCGGCGGGTGCTGGTGATGGAGCTGCTTGAGGGGCGGCCCGTCTCTGAGCTCACCGCCGACACCGACGCGGCCCGCTCCTTCATGGGCAACCTCATCGAGGCGACGTACCAGCAGGTCTTTGAGCACGGGTACTTCCACGGCGATCCCCACCCCGGCAACCTGCTGGTGGTCGGCGACGATCGTCTGGCGTTTCTGGACTTCGGGCTGACGGGGCAGCTCACCGCGGAGATGCAGGACGTCATCCTGACGCTGTTCCTGGGCCTGGTGAACCGCGACGCGGAGTCGGTCGCGCTCACGCTGTACCGAGCGGGCGCAACGGATGGGCGGGTGGATCTCAAGGGCTTCCGGCGGGAGATCGAGCGCCTGCTGACGAAGTACCACGGAGCGACCCTGGCAGAGCTGTCACAGGGCACGTCCCTGGTGGAGTTCATCTCGGTGGCGAGTCGCTTCCGCATCCAGCTCGTCCCGGAGTACGCGGTGCTCGCGCGCGCCACGTCCATCCTCGATGGCATCGCCCGCAAGCTGATCCCTGAGGTGGATATCGTCGATCAGGTTCAGCCGTACGCGGCGCGGCTGGTGGGCCGCCGGCTGTCGCCTGAGCGCGTGGGAGGGGAGGCGCTGCGGGTGCTGCAGCATGCGCAGATCACCATGCGCGACGTGCCCATCCACCTGTCGCAGCTCATGGCCGACCTCGAGCAGGGCAACCTGCGGATCACGACAGCCGATCCCGACGCGGGCCTGCTGCGCGATGAGATCCGCCACGCCGGGATCCGCGTCGCGATGGCCCTCTGCGTGGCGGCGCTGACGATCAGCGGGGCGATGCTCATCGCTCCGTACGCCTGGCAGCCCTGGTACGTGCCGATCAACGCCCTGCTCGGGGTGGGCGTGGTGTCGATCGGGCTGCTTCTGCTGGGCGCTCTGGTGGTCCATTACCTGTTCGCCGCCCGCATCCACCCGCGCGAATGGCGCCGCCGTGCCCTGGCGATTATCCGGTTCTTCCTCAGCAACCGGGGCGGGTGACCCCCGCCGATGCGCACGGGGCGGGTGGGCGTGATACCGTAGCTCGCCATTGGAACCCCCATCTCCAGCCGCAAACGGCGATCTGCCACCAGCGCTGTGATCCAAATCCGAAAGCCAACGCTGTGATCCGACGGAGTCCCTGTCGTGCCTGAGCATCAGCAGAGAACGTTTTCCCGCGGAGACGTGATCTCCCGTCGCTACGAGATCGAGCGCTTCCTGGGTACGGGGCTCCTCGGCGACACCTACGTCGCCCGCCACCTGAGCTCGGGCAAGCAGCTCGCCATCAAGATCCTGCGGCCCAACCTGATCTCCAACCCACGAGATCGCCGACGGTTCATGGATCTGTACAACCAGGTCAAGCCGCTCAAGCATGACGGCCTGATCCGCTGGGGCGAGGTCTCCGAGCACCACGGGCACGTCTACTACACGCAGGAGTACTTCGAGAGCCAGAACCTGCGGCAGCTCATCGACGAGTACCTGCGCGAGCAGAAGATCTTCCCGCTGCAGGAGGCCTGTCAGATCATCATCAAGGTGCTGGAGGTCGCTGAGTATCTACACGACCAGGGCACCACGCATCGCAATCTCAGCCCTGCCAACATCCTCATCCACACCCGCCGCACCGGTCCGGGTGGGCAGAACATCGTCCGCACGATCAAGATCACCGACTCCACGATGGCGGCGATGGTCAACCCGACGATCTTCGCTGAGAGCTACATCACCCGCGACGACGCTCGCTACCTGGCGCCCGAGCTGAGCGGCTTCGCCGACGAGGGCGGTCCCCCCTCCGACATCTACGCCATCGGCGTGATGCTGTACGAGATCCTGGTCGGCCAGACCCCTCGCGGCACCTACCTCTCGCCCACGCAGCTTCGCGGCGATCTGCCTGAGCACATCGACGACATCGTCGAGAACGCGCTCGGCACCACTCCCGGGGATCGCTACCCCAGCGCCCGCGACATGATCAACGATATCCAGCGGCTGTTCTCCTCGGAGATGCAGCACCAGGACACGACCACCAACTACCGCACCGCGCTGATCGCCATCGGCGCCCTGCTGCTCATCATCATCGGCGTGGGTGTCTACCAATCACAGACCGAGCCGCACGACCCGGTGGCCGACGCCATCGCCGAGGACGAGCGGCTACGCCGCGAGATACAGGCCGCGAACAAGATGCCGACAGAGGCCGAGATCGCGGCGATGGTCGCCGACAACGGCGACATGCTCTACATCCCCCCCGGCGATTTCCTGATGGGCCGGCTGGCACAGGAGGATCTCAAGACGGCCTCGCAGTCCGAGCCGCTCACCAGGACCATCCCGGTCGAGGGATTCCTGATCGACCGGTTCGAGTATCCCAACATACTCCGCGACACCGAGGGAAACCCCGCCCACCCCGTCGCTCGGGTCGCCTGGCAGAGCGCTGCTGACGCCTGCGCCAAAGCGGAGAAGCGTCTGTGCACCGAGGAGGAGTGGGAGAAGGCCTGTAAGGGACCCGCCAACTGGATCTACAGCTACGGCGACACCTACGACGAGGACATGTGCGGCCGCGGCGTCTCCGACAGCTACACGCTCGGCTCGAAGGACTCCTGCGTCAGCGGCTTCGGGGTCTGGGGCATGAGCGGCGGTCCGCGGGAGTGGACGTCCTCGGTAGCCGGCTCCAAAGGGAACCGGCGGGTGGTCAAGGGTGGTCTTCGGGGCAACAACGAGCGCGGCAGCCGGTGCGCTTTTGCAGTGGACGAGTCCACAAACTACGCCGACTCGACTCTGGCGTTCCGGTGCTGCAAGTCGATCTGATCGAGGACGCTCCTGATCGAGGACGCTCCTGATCGAGGACGCTCCTGATCGAGGCCCCGCAGGTTCTGAGCTGGCAGGTCAGCGCATTCGCTCCTGCCACATCGACGCGGCCCCCTCCAGCTCGTTCCGCACCAGGTGATAGACCCCCGGATCGTGCGTGAGCGCGGTGTGCCCGATCCCGCGCACCTTCAGGTTCTTCATCGATGACTCCCCCGGCCTCGGGCGGAGCACCGAGCACCACCACGGACAGACGACGTCGTGCACCGAGTAGATGCTGACCAGCGGCACGCCGGCCGGGAACGTGTCGCGTCCCAACTTCCGCAGGAAGCTCGATCCGGGCAGCATGTCTATGGGGCTCCGCGACAGCAGGCCGCCGGCGAACATGCCCAGCCCGAGCGCTGCCGTGGGCGTGCCGTGGTGGGGGGTGCCCAGGGTGATGAGGCTCTTGACCCGACGGTCGCCGCCGTGCTGTTGGATGTACTGCCGGGCGATCAGCCCCCCCTTGGAGTGACCGACGATGTGAAATCGGTCGAGCGCAGTGCGGTCGAAGATGCGATCCAGCTTCTCGGCGATCATCTCGGACAGCGCGTCGATGGGCCGGGTGTTGAACCGCCAGAGCAGCCCGCCCAGATCGAAGCTGAACACGCCGTAGCCGTCGGCGCGCAGCCGCTCCTCCATGACCTCCCAGACATTCCGGGTCTGGAAGAAGCCGTGGATCAGCAAGACGGTCTCTTCGTGATCGGCGAAGTCGTCGTGGCGGGTGACCTGGTTGCCGCGCAGGTAGATCCGGCGGATGCTGCCGAGCTGATCGCGGAACGCCCGGTAGAGGCGCGGCGGAGAGGTGGGGCGGTTGACCAAGTGGTCTCCAGGGCGGAGAGTTTCCTAACCTCGCGACCGGCGCCGCCGTGCTACCGTTCGCCCTGCAACGGAGGCCCTCGATGCGTCATCTGCTCCTTGCTTCTCTGCTCGTCGCATGCTCCGCAAAGGAGCCGGTGGACACCGGAGCAGCCCCCTCCCTCGGCGAGTACGGAGACACCGGCAGCACCTGCTCGGGTACCGCCCCGGTGATCACGAGTCTGTCCTGCGAGAACACCGGACTGCAGCCCCACTTCGAGACCAAGGAGCCGACGGTCACCATGACGATCGAGGTGCAGATCTCCGACGACGACGGAGATCTGCAGTCGTACCAGCTCGACATGTGGTTCGACGACGACATCGACGGCAGCGTCGACACCTCCGGCGTGCAGTTCGACCCCCAGGTCGGCACCCTCGACGCCCCCGAGTGCGGCGCGGAGAACGCTCAGATCAGCAGCACGCTGTACCTCACGGGCGGCACCCCCTCCTACAACACCTCCTACGAGTGGGCTGTGCAGGTGACCGACGCGGCGGGGATACCCTCCGAAGTGGAGATCAAGACCTGCGTGACCCCCATGTCGGACGGCAGCGACGGCACCGGCGCCGGGTAGCCGCTACCCCTGGATGCGCTCCACCGAGTGGATCCCCTTGATCCGCTGGAGCCTGCGGATCAGGGAGTTGAGCTCTCGCACCCCCTCGACCGCCACCGCGAACCGCACGTCTGCGTTGCCGTCTCCGAGGCCGTCGGCCTTCAGGCTCGCCACGTTGACGCCGAGCGTCTTGCAGGCGGCGCCGAGCTGCTCCAGCATGCCGGGCTTGTCGACGCAGACCAGCCGAAGCTCGCTGACGTGAGCGGCGCGGGCCTCCTTCTGCCACTCCACCGTCACGCGGCGATCGGGGTCGAGCGCGAGGAGCTGCTTGCAGCGGGAGGCGTGGACCGTGATGCCCTTCTCGCGTGAGATGAAGCCGGTGACGGCCTCGCCGGGCAGCGGGTTGCAGCACCTGGCGTAGTTGACGACCATGTTGTCCTGGCCGCTGATCAACACCGAGCTCTTCGGCCGCCGCCGCAGCTTGTGGAACAGCCGCGACAGCGGGGTGTCGGCCGCCTCGGTGACGGTGGGCTTCTTCGGACCCTCGGTGGGCACCAGCTCGGTGATGACCTGCTCCAGGGCGATCGTGCCCTGCGCGATCGCCAGGAACAGCTCCTCGGGCTTGCGGAATCCCTGGTCTCGGATGAACCCCTCGAGGGTGCCCGCTTTCAGGACGCGCCCGAGGTTGAGCTTGTGGCTCGCCAGCTCCTGCTGGAGCAGCTCCCTGCCGACGACGCGATCCTTCTCGCGCTCGTCCTCGCGGAGCTGCCGGCGGATCTTCGTCAGCGCGCGGCCGGTGCAGGCGATGTTGAGCCAGTCGCGGTTGGGGCGTCGGTTCGCCTTGCGGATGATCCGCACGGTGTCGCCGGAGCGAAGCACATACCGCAGGGGGACCATCGCGCCGTTCACCTTCGCGCCCGCGCAGGTGCGCCCCACCTCGGTGTGGATGGCGTAGGCGAAGTCGAGCACGGTGGCGCCCTGCGGGAAGAACTTGACGTCGCCCTTCGGGGTGAACGTGAAGATCTCGTTGCTGAACAGCTCGATCTTGATGGTCTCCAGGAACTCCGCGGAGTCGGTGACCTCCTGGGCGGCCTCGAACAGCTCCCGCAGCCGCGCGATCTTGTTGATGTCGTCGCGGGAGAGGGCGAGGTGGCCCTCCTTGTACCGCCAGTGCGCGGCGATGCCGACCTCTGCGACGCTGTGCATGGCGCGGGTGCGGATCTGGATCTCGATCGGCCGGCTCCCGGGACCGATGACCACCGTGTGCAGCGAGCGGTAGCCGTTGGACTTGGGGTTGGCGATGTAGTCCTTGAGCTTCTCGGGGATGTGGCGGTACAGCGAGTGGATGATGCCCAGGACGGTGTAGCACTGAGGCATTTCATCGACGAAGACGCGGAACGCCAGCAGGTCGTGGACCTGCTCGAACGCCAGATTCTGGGCGCGCATCTTGCGGAAGATCGAGAACAGGTGCTTGTGGCGCCCCTTCACCCGCACCTTCAGACCGCCGGCGGCGAGCTGCTTCTCGAGCGTGGTGGTGGCGTCTTCGATGTACTGCTGACGGTCCTCGCGCCCCGAGCCGAGCGCCTCGGTGAGCTCTGTGTGGGTGTCGGGATGGAGGTAGCGGAAGCAGAGATCTTCCAGCTCCATCTTCAAGCGCGACAGCCCCAGGCGGTTGGCGATGGGCGCATAGATGTCGAGCGTCTCCTGTGAGATCGCGGCCTGCCGGTGAGGCTTCATGTGCTCCATGGTGCGCATGTTGTGGAGCCGATCGGCCAGCTTCACCAGGATGACCCGGACGTCGTGGGCCATCGCCAGCACCAGCTTGCGGAAGCTCTCCGCCTGGGCCTCCTCCTTGGTGCGGAACTGCAGCTTGCCGAGCTTGGTCACGCCGTCGACCATCTGCGCGACCTCGGGGCCGAATTCCACCTCCAGCTCATCCAGGGTGCAGAGACAGTCCTCCATGGTGTCGTGGAGGAGGCCCGCCGAGATGGTGTCGACGTCCATCTTCAGCTCGGCCAGGATGTCCGCCACCGCTAGCGGGTGGATGAAGTACACCTCACCGCTCTTGCGCATCTGGCCGTTGTGCTCGCGCGCCGCGAAGACGTAGGCGCGCACGAGCTGATCGATGTCGGCGTTGGACGCGTAGTCCTGAACCTTCTCGATGATGTTCTCAAGGGTGGTCATTCCCGAGCGCTCCGGGTCTGGACCAGAGGCATCATAGACCTCTTCTGGTCGGGGGATCATCCCCAACCTCACAGTACGCGAGGTGTGATGTTCGGATCACCACTTTGATTTTATGGGAACAACCCTCAATTCTCAGGGGTCTGTAATGGAATGTATCGAGGTGATTCACCGAACCGGGCGACCAGCGATGGCCGCCGCGCGCGCCGCGTCAGCTCCGAGATCAGGACGGACTGGAAGACCCGGTGGGCCGTCTCCAGATCATCGTTGACCACCAGATAGTCGAACTCCGCGCAGCGCCGGAGCTGGACCTCTGCCTCGCGCATTCGGCGGCGGATCGTGTCGTCGGTGTCGGTGGAGCGGCTGCGCAGCCGGGCCTCCAGCGCGGCGACGTTCGGCGGGAGGACGAAGATGCTCACCGCCTCCGGGCGGGCGGTCCGCACCTGCGCGGCGCCCTGGGCGTCGATATCGAGGATGATGCTCTCGCCGGCCGCCAGCGCCGCGTCCACGGGGGCGGCGGGCGTGCCGTAGCAGCGGCCATACACCTCGGCCCACTCGAGCATCTGTCCGGACTCCACCGCGGCCTGGAAGGCCTCGAGGGTCAGGAAGTGGTAATCCCGCCCGTCGACCTCCCCGGACCTCGGAGCGCGCGTGGTGGCGGACACCGAGAACCCCACGGCGGGGACGTCGGCCAGCGCGCGGCGGACCAGGGTGGTCTTGCCGGTGCCCGAGGGCCCGGTGACGATGAACAGAGCCCCCTGATCGGGAGGCGTCCAGCGGGAGAGGTCGGGCGACATGGGGGAACCTCGATGCTGCGGGCTACTCGACGTTCGCAGCCTGCTCCCGCAGCCGCTCCAGCACGCTCTTGAGGCTGACGACGCGGGCGGAGATGGGGTGATCGACGGCCTTGCTGCCGACGGTGTTGACCTCGCGGTTCAGCTCCTGCACCAGGAACTCCAGGCGGCGGCCCACTGGCTCGTCGCTGCCCAGGGCGTCCAGGAACTGACGGCAGTGCGACGAGATCCGGGCCAGCTCTTCGGAGATGTCTGCCTTGTCGGCGAGTATGGCCGCCTCGGTTGTGATCCGGGATGGGTCGACGTGCTCTCCGACCAGCCGGAGCACCCGGGTCTGGAGTTTCGCCGCGAGTCGCTCTGCGACCCCCTCGGAGGCGGCCTGCACCTCTGCCCACAGCCGCTGCACCTGATCGACGTCGCGTCGCAGGGCGTCCTCCATCGCGCGACCCTCCGCGGCGCGCATTCGGCGGAGATCGTCCAGCGCGGCTCCCAGCGCAGTGGACAGTAGGATCCACTCGCCCAGGGCGTCGATGCTGTCTTCGGCGACCGTGAGCACGCCCGGCTGGGCGAGGATGGGCTCCAGGGTGACGGCGCTGGCGGGGATCTGCAGGCGGGCAGCCACCGCGCGGATCTCCTGCAGGTAGCGCTCCGCAAGCGCCGGATCGGCCACCACCCGCTGGGAGCCCTCCGCAGCGGTGCGTCGCACGAACACGTCGAGCCGACCGCGCTGGATGAAGCGCTTGATCTCCCGCTGAACGCGCGGCTCCAGGATGAGGTAGTCCCGGGGCAGCCGCACATTGATGTCGCGGAAGCGGTTGTTGACGCTCTTGATCTCCACCAGCACCGTGATGCTGTTGTTGCTGGCTTCGCCGCGCCCGTAGCCTGTCATCGAGTTCATGCGGGTCGTCTAATGGAGCCGGGTGGGGAGCGCGACGCTGGCTCCCGCTGGAAGGCCGCCGCGTGTCCGGTGGCGATCAGGCGCTCGACCTCGCGGGGGCCCACTCCGGGGAGCCCGGCCACCCGCCGCAGCTCCCCGCGGGCGTCCACGGCAGACAGCAGGGTGTTGTCCGTGCAGACGCAGGCCCGCACGCCCCGCGCCAGCCACCGGCCCAGCGGGTGGGCGTCGAGGGAGGGGATCGCTCCGGTGTGCCAATTCGACGTCACGCATGCCTCGATGGTCACCTGACGCTCCAAGACGAGATCGAGCACCGCGGGGTCTTCGAGGAGGGTGGTGCCGTGCCCGATGCGCTGGGCGGCCAGCAGGGTGATCGCGTCGTGGATCTCCCGCGGCGGTCGCCCCTCTCCGGCATGCACCGTCCGCCCCAGACCGATCTCTGCGGCGCGCAGGAACGCCGGAGCGTAGTCCGCCATGCTCCAGTCGTGTCCGGGGACGGGGCCGCCGGCCAGGTCCAGCCCCACCACGCCCGGTCTGCGGCGCGCGGCGTCGACCAGCGCCTCCGCGACGTCGGGAGGCTCGCCATACAGCACGCACAGGATGAGGCCGGCCCGATCCGCGAGTCCCTCCAGGGCCGCGTCGATGATCTCCGGGATCGCGGCGCCGCGGTGTAGCTGCGGGGCGAACCGCACCTCCAGGGTCGTCACACCTGCAGCAGCGGCGTCCTCACACATCTCGCGCGCCACGCGGCGGACCTCGGCGGGCTCCTGCAGCAGCGAGAGCGTGAAACCGAACCGCGCGAGCGCGGCGTCCAGGCCCATCCCGGGGGTGAACTGCAGCGGCTGCGGGATCGGAACGCCCAGTCGGGCGGCCAGCTCCGCCACCGTCTCCAGACGCAGGGACCCGTCGAGATGGCGATGCAGATCAGCCAGATCAGCGAAGCTCACAGCGCGGCCCGCTCGTGCGAGATCAGAGCCCGTTCACGGTGCCGGAGGTCCAGTCGATCTCCGCGAACTCGGTGTACGTGTTGTCGCGGGAGATCTGACGCGTGTCGGTCCACTCCAGCGCGCCGTTCACGTAGATGTTGACGGTGACGTCGTTGGCGCCCTGCACGTCGTTGCTGGGCCAGTTCGACCCCTCGTAGTCGTGGACGATGACGGTGAACACGCCGTCCTGGGGCTCGGAGATGTTGATGTTCTCAGGACCGGTGCCCGCGATATCGTCGAGATCGAGCGAGGGATCATCTGCGGTGTCGTTGCGGGTGCCCCAGTCCAGCCCGCGGCCCACGCAGTTGGAGTAGTAGCAGTCGCTGCCGGTCTCCAGCACGCCGCCGGGGGCGAGCAGGTGCAGATCCATGTCGTCGGGCGACTGGGTCCAGTACATCTCCACCCACAGGTTCTCGGTGGGGATGGCCTCGAGGGTGGTCTCGCACGGCTCCGAGAAGCGACCGTCGGCGGTCTCCACGACGAGCTCAGCGACGTAGTCTCCAGCCAGATCGGGCGAGAAGTCGGGGCGGTTGGCGTCGTTTCCGCCGCGCATCGCCACCGCCGAGCCCGCGGGCTGGCTGATGAGGGACCAGTTGTAGGCGACGATCTCTTCGCCCAGCGGATCGCGGGACTCCTCTCCGTACCAGGTGGCCTTCTCGAACGGGGGCTGCACCGGGTTCGGCGCGACATCGCAGACGGCCACCGGCGCGTCGGTGTCGGTCTTGACGGTGCCCGTCGGGGTGGTGACGGGCGTGGTGGTCGTCTCCGTCGTGGTGGTCTCGTAGGTCTCCGTCGAGTAGGTCGTCGCCTCCTCGTTGGGCTCCTTCTGCTTTGTCAGATCGTACTCAGAGCAGCCGGAGATGCCGATGGCGCCGACGGTGAGGAGGGCGAACCCCTGCAGATCGGTCAGATTGGGGTTGCGCATCGGGGCTCCAGGTCGAGGGGGCGGGCTGGGGTCACATATGGGGGGCCAGACCGGTCTTCGCAAGTAAAAAAAACGTAGTGGCGCTCGGTTTCAGTTCGAGTCGGCGACATCCCGCAGCGCGGCGAGCACTCCGTCGACCTGCGAACCGACGGTGAACCCCCGCTCGCGGAGGCGATCCGGCCCGACAGCGCCCCGTCGCGCTCGCTCCGTCGGGTCGTCGGCGGCTCGCAGCGCGGCGGCCAGCGCCACGGGATCGTCGGGGGGGACCAGCCAACCCACCGCGTCATCCACGAGCTCAGGGATCCCCGAGACGGGCGTCGTCACCACGGGACGCCCAGCGGCCAGCGCCTCCATCAGCACCACCGGCACGCCGTCGAGATCGCCGTCGCGCGCGCGCCTGCACGGCAGCACAGCGAGGTTGGTGGCGGCGAGGCGTGCGCGGACCCGTGACGGTGGCAGCAGTCCGTGGGCGGTGAGCGCCGCGCCGGCGATGGAGCGATCCGTGATCAGGTGGAGGTGGCTCCCTGGCGGGCGCTCGGCCCACGCTGTCAGCAGCACGTCGAGCCCCTTCTTGGGGACGTCTCGACCGACGAACAGCGCCGAGATCGGTCCTCCCGGCAGGGGCGGCGGCGGAGCGAGCGACACCCCGCACCGCACGAGCCGCGCGATGACGTCCATCCCTGCCAGTCGCTGCACGTGCGCCAGGGCGATGGTCAGCACGGCGTCGGCCTCGCGCAGCACCGCGGGCAGCGCCGGGCGCGGCTTGAACAGATCGACGGCGTGGACCGTGACGGTGTAGGGCGGCCCGCCGTCGCGGCAGAGCGCGCAGGCCATCTCCGCGGCCTCCCCTCCGAAGTGTACGTGCAGGTGATCGATCCCCCTGCGCGCGACCAGGTCTGTGAGCCACGGCAGGCGCGCGACGTCCTTGCTTCGCTGGTGGTCCCGCAGCCATCGCTGACCGGCGGTGTGCGCGCGCAGGCGCCCAATGAGGGGACGACGTGGGACCCGGTGGACCGGCACCCTCGGCAGCTCATCCTGCAGCGCGCCGTCGGCGCGGGTCCCCAGCGCGGCGATCTCCACCGAGACCCCCCGCTCCACCAGCCCCGCGATCTCCCGGTAGACGAAGGTCTCGGTGAGCGTGGGGAAGTACCGCAGCAAGTAGAGCACCCTCACGTCGGCTCCCCACCCTCAAGGATCTCCCCACCCTTGAGGATCACTGCCACCTCGCGGGCGCGCTCCAGCCAGGTGCGCACGAACGGCGTGCGCCGCGGGGCGTCGAGGGCCCTGCTCACCGCGGCGGTGAGATCGCCCGGATCGTCAGGTCGGTGGAGGAACAGCCGGACGCCTGTGAGCGCGGCGATCTCCCGCACAGTGGGCAGGTCCGGGGCGACCACGGGTCGGTCGGTCGCCAGGTAGTCCCACAGCTTCAGCGGAGACGTGAGCGAGCGGCCGAACAGGTTCCCGCCGAGCGGCAGGATCAGCACCCGGGCCGTAGCGAGGAGGTCGGGAACGGCCGGGTAGGGGACAGGCGCCAGCAGGCGGACGCCCGGCGGCGGAGACAGCGCGGCGCGCTCGGCGTCGGTGCCGCCGATCATCTCCAGCGGCAAGGGGAGGGTCGCCTGCAGCAGGATCTCCGGGCGCTTGGTGGGCCGCAGCGAGCCCAGCACCCGGATCACGTCGTCGGTGGGCGCGTCGGCGCGTGTGCGGTCGGGCCCCGCGGCGTTGTGGCAGACGCGGCGGTTCCTGGGAAGGACGCCTCCGTGCGCGGCCTCCCAGGCGGCCAGCGTGCCTCCGCAGTTGGCGATCAGCCCGTCGGCGGCCTCCGCCAGCCCTCGCTCCAGCGCGGCCACCGGCGCGGCGTCGCGGCCAGCCTCGGCGGCCAGCGCGGAGTCCAGCTCGTGGGTCTCGATGATCACGCGATGACCGCGTCGTCCGTGGCGGGGGGCGTGACGCTCCAGCGCGGCGGCGAGCCTGCGCTTGTCGCGCGCCAGCACCACCCCGGGAGGTCCGGACCACCAGCGGGAGAGCTGCCGCCGGAACCACAGCCCCGCCAGCCCCGGGTGCGCCACCGGGGCGATCCGGATGTCGAGGCCGGGCGCGGCGGCGAGTCCGAGCGCAGCAAGCGGGTCGCCCGCGCCGCCGCGATCTGCCAACAGCGTGACGGTGTGTCCCAGGCGCGCCAGCGCGTGGCAGGCGTGGACGACCTGGATGGCCTGCGCCCGCTGTCCGGGGAGCCGCGGGCGGTACAGGTGCAGGATACGCGACCACTTCATGGGAGGGCCGCCCGGAGCACGCTGACGGCGGCTGCGGGGCCGTGGTTCGCTTGAACCCAGGCGCGGGCCCTGGCGCCGACGTCGGGATCGTCCAGGAGCCGGCGCACTGCGTCCAGGTCCGGTCGATCGGGGTCCGCGAGCAGCAGACCCGGCCCCACAGCCTCCGGGACTCCGCCGGTCGCGCAGCCGATGACGGGCACTCCCCGCGCGGCGGCCTCCAGCAGGCAGAGCCCCAGGCCCTCCGCTCCGGAGCCGTCCGCGTCGGCTCTGGGCAGCAGCACGGCGGCGCGAGCGCCCACCAGCGTCGCCAGCGCAGCGTCGCGTGGGAGGCGACCGGTGAAGCGCGCGCCGCCCCAGTCCGCCTGGGCGGCCAGCTCCGAGGCGGCCAGCTCCTCGAGGGAGGAGCGCGCGGGGCCGTCGCCGATGATCGTCAGCGGCACCCCCAGCGCCGCCGCGAGCCGGATGGCGCGATCGACCCCCTTCAGAGGCGTGAGGCGGGCGAGGCAGACCAGGCCGGCGCGTGGGCTCGCCGGCTCGAGGGTCTCCGGGCGCTTCACCTGGAGCGGCAGTGACACCTGGAGCGGCATCGGCAGGACGCGGACGCGGGGATCGGGGCCGCCGGAGAGTCTCTCCAGCAGATCGGCCATGAAGCGCGAATTCGGCAGCAGCGCCGTGGAGGCGTCGAGGACGGCGCGCAGAGGCGGCGGGACCTGTGAGAGGCGGGTGAGATCGGAGCCGTGGAAGGCCACCGCCAGCCGCACCCCTGGCAGCCTCCGCAGCCCCGTGGAGAGTCCCCACGTCGCGCAGATGATCCGATCGCCGCGGCGAGAGAGCCCCGCGATGAGCGCCCACAGACCCTGCCAATTCCCCCACGAGCGGCCGCGCATCCGAACGACGGGGAACGGGAGCGCTTCGTCGTGGGCTGCGGTGTCCTTTGTGGAGCGCGCGAGGACGGTGACGGTCTCGCCAGCCCCGTGGAGCGCATGCGCGAGATCGAGGGTCCATGAAGCGATGCCCCCGTCGAAGCCGGGCGGGAAGTCCTGGGTGACCAGCAGCCAGCTCACGCGATCCGCTCCAGCGCCGCCGCGACGTCGTCGGGGGTGATGGCGGTCATGCATCTGTGATCGCCGATGGGGCAGGTCGCGCGCCCGTGCCGCGAGCAGGGACGACACGACAGCGGGTGCTCCAAGGCGACGCCGTCGTGACACCAGAATCCGTCCGCGGAGGTGGTCGTCCCGAACAGGCCGACGACGGGGACACCTGCAGCGGCGGCGAGGTGGAGCAGTCCGGTGTCGCCGCCGACCGCCGCGCGCGCTCCGGGCAGCGCCGCCAGGGTTCGGGTGAAGCCGTCCTCGGCCAGCGCTGTGCCGCCGACCGCCGCGGAGATCTCCGCGACCAGGGGGGCCTCGTCGGGGCCGCCGAGCACCGTCACGGGGCCGTCCCAGGCCTGGCCCACAGCGATCCAGCGATCGATCGACCAGCGCTTCGTGGCCCACGCCGCGCCGGGGAGGAGGAGCAGAGCGTCGGGCTCGGGGTCGCGCGGGAGGCGGAGCCACGGCAGCGGCGCCAACGCGACGCCTGCAGCGGCGGCGTAGCGATCGATCACTCGCGGGGGCGGCTCGCCGAGCTTCAGCCACACCCGCATGCGGCGGCGCAGATCGTGGCGCACCACATGGCGGGCGGGCGCACCGAGGCGGACGCACAGCAGGCGGGTGCGCAGATCCCCCTGCAGATCGATCGTCTTCTTGATGCCCGTCGGAAGGGGATCGCGGCCGTGGACCACGACGCGCTCCACGCCTCGCAGCGCCGCGGCGACGGGGGCGTATCGGGGGCGGGTCAAGAACGTCACCCCGCCGATGCTGGGGGTGATCGCACCGGCCAGGACGACGTCGCCGAGGGACGAAAGGCGCGCGATGAGGACCGACATCCGACACTTCCGCTAAACCGGCGCGCCCCGGGTCCGATTCGGTGGGCACTTCTGCGCCCCGTATGACGAGCCCACCATGATCGCACTGCTCGCAATCCAGACCGCCTCCGCCACCACCGTCTCCGATGGCAGCTCCATTCAGGAAGCCCTCGACGCGGCGGTCGCGGGCGACACCATCACCATCGCCGCCGGAACGTACACCGAGCAGCTCTCCACCGTCGCCGACGGCACGGAGGACGCGCCGATCACGCTGGTCGCGGAGGCCGGCGCCCAGGTCATCGTCACCTGGGAAGGCCGGGTGCTCAGCGTCGATCACGAGTGGCTGGCGCTCGAGGGCATCGCCTTCGACGGGCAGTACGGCGCGGAGAGCGCCGTGGGGGTCGGCGACGGGGGGGATCACCTCCGGCTCACCGACGTGGAGATCCGCGCCAGCGGGAGCCACTGCCTGCAGCTCGCCGGTCCCGAGCAGGTGGCGATCAGCGGCGGGGAGATCCACCACTGCCTGAAATGGGACAGCGACGAAGACGAGCGCGCAGACGCTCACGGCATCGCCGTCGGTCCCGTGCAGGGGTTGACCATCTCCGACGCGCGCATTCACAGCTTCTCCGGCGACGGCATCCAGCTCGGCGTCGATCGGGCAGAGCCTGGCTGGGACGACGTGATCATCAGCGGCACCGAGATCTCCCTGTCGGCGCTGGATGAGTCCGCCGGCGGCTTCTCCACGGGGATGGTGCCCGGCGACGCCGCCATCGACACCCGCACGCGGGACGACAACACCACGCGCGCGTCGCTGGCGATCCGCGACAGTCGCTTCCATGGATTCGAGGACGGACTGATCTTCGACCACACAGCGCTCGATCTCAAGGAAGGGGTCGACGTCACGCTGGACCGGGTGGAGGTGTTCGACAGCGAGGTCGCGCTGCATGCGCAGGGGGCAGAGCGCGACGACGGCGCGCTGGTCTCGGTGCGGAACACCCTGCTGCACAGCGTCGGCACGGGGATCCGGTACGAGCACGACATCGATCAGCTCCAGGTCTACAACTGCACGCTCGGACGCGACGTCAGCGCGCCGTTCGAGGCCGCGGGGTCTTCGAGCGACAGCGGGGTGGACGTCCGCAACACGCTGATCCTGAGCAGCGTCATCCCCGACGAGGCCGACAGCAGCAGCAACCTCGCGGTCACCGACACCGCGTTCGTCGACTCTGCCGGACACGACTACCACCTGGTCGAGGGCTCCACGCCGATCGACGCGGGCGAGGAGCTGTCCGTGATCACCACCGATCTGGACGGCTACGCGCGGCCCAGCGGGGACGGCTACGACGTCGGCGCCTTCGAGTACGGTTCGGAGCCGCTGAACGACAGCGGGCTGGTGACGGACAGCGGGCTGGTCACGGAGGAGATCGACACCGGGCCGCCTGATGATCCGGGCGACATGGCCGCTGAAGGCTCCCTCGAGTACGGAGGCTGCTCGTGTAGCGCCGGGGGCGGCAGCGCCGCGTCGGGGTTGTTTGGGCTGTGGCTGTGTCTGCTGGGGTTGCGTAGGCGGGAGTGAGCCCCCGGGTTCCTCCCCCTCCACGCGGTCCTCCAACCCACGCGGATCGCGGATCGTGAGATCGTGGCTGCGTGAGATCGTGTTTCCGCGGATCGGCGAAATCGAGGTTCCGATGACACGCGGAGTCGAGGAGGCGCGGGCCCGGTCGTTTTCGCGTGTCCACGCTTGACGGCACCGCGACTTCACGATTGCACGGTTTCGCGGTTTCACGCTCCTCGATTGCACGATCCGCGTTCACACGTCTCCACGACCCTCGATCCACGTGTTGGGTGGCGGGTCCCAGCGATGGTGGTCTTTCCGGTTCGCTGCCGGCGGCCTTGTCGTAGCGGTGGCC
>CAYXGP010000080.1:0-31540 GCA_964464515.1 uncultured Enterobacterales bacterium | reverse complement strand
CGCTGTGGAGCACCGCTGTGGAGCACCGCTGTGGAGCACCGCTGTGGAGCACCGCGGCGGTTCCTCACCGGCGGGCAGCAACCCCACCAGTTCCGGGCGATCTTGTTGTCCCTCTGAACGCAAACCGCTGTCAGCCCCGGGTTTGGCGCCGCCCGGGACCGCTGAACGGTAGAGGCCCAGGCAATCTCGCCGCAATCATACGTCGATACTCGTTGTTCAACCTCTATAGTCAGCGGACATCACTTCTTGCGGAAGTGCCGCCGGACGATGTTCATGAAGTCATCTGAGAAGTTGTCCATCTCGGTGGTGAGCACCCGTATCCGCCGGTTGAAGGTGTTGTAGGCCATGACCGCGGGGATGGCAGCGGCCAGCCCGACCGCCGTGGCGATCAGCGCGTGGGCGATGTCCGGGCCCACCGTGGCGATGGACGCCTGCCCGGTCGCGCCGATCTTCTGGAACGCGCGGAGGATCCCCCACACGGTGCCGAACAGCCCGATGAACGGTGCAGTCGATCCGGTGGTGGCGAGGAAGGTGGTGCGTCGCTCGAGCGCCGTGCGCTCCACGGTGCGGGCCCGACGCAGCGCGCGGGTGATGTTCGGCTCGCCGTCGAGGGCGTAATCCAGGCCCCCGACATCCTCACCGCTCTTCTTTGTGAGGCGCGTCAGCTCCTTGTAGCCGGCGACGAAGACCATCGCGACGGGGCTCGCCGCGTACTGACCGGCGTCCTTGTAGACCTGATCGAGGTTGCCGCTGGCCCAGAAACCGTCGAGGAACTGCGCGGAGAGCTTGTCGGCCTTCCGCAGAAGGGCGGCCTTGCCCAGAATGATCACCCAGCAGCCCACGCTCATCAGGAGGAGAACGACCAGCACCGCCTGAACGATGATGTCGGCCTCCGTCAGCAGGGAGAGCATGTCGGTGGAGCCGTGCGCCTCCGTCATCGGGGTCCTCCGGTCTTGAGATCAGCTTGCGATCAGGTCGCGACCTGTCCGCCGGTCACGCGCGGGCCGCTCCAGGAGCTCATGCCGCCCTCGACGTTGTAGACCTCCGAGCAGCCGATGCTGGTCAGGAACTCCGACGCCAGCGCCGAGCGCCCGCCAGCCTGGCAGACGCAGACGATGTGGGTGGTCTGCCCGATCTCCTGGTAGCGATGAGGCAGCTCATCGACGGGGATATGCACCGCGTCGGGGGCGTGATCGGCGTCGAACTCCGCCTTGGTGCGCACATCGAGCAGCAGGAAGGTCTCGTCGTCGGCGATCATCTTGACGGCGTCATCTGGCTCGATGTTCTTGACGCGATCGGCGGCCTGGCCGGGGTTGCGCACCGCGCTGAACCCGTGCTTCTCGACCTTCTCGCCCGGCTCCTCCAGATCGGCGTTCTCCAGCCGAGCGATCACCGACAGCACCTCGGCGGGCGCGCACAGCCCCCGCGTGGCGAAGGCGACGTTGCCCTCCTTGTCGATGACGTAGCAGGTGTTCTTGCAGCGCGGCCGCCAGCGACTCGCCGCCCGGAACTTCCGCGACTCCATTCCCATGGGATCGTAGATCAGGTAGTACTCGAGTCCCAGCTCGTTGCGGAAGGCCCGCAGGCGCTCCGGCCGGAAGGTCGAGACGCCGAACATCGCCGCCTCCAGCTCCTCGAACCGATCGCGCTCCTCCTGGAAGGCGCGCAGCCAGGCGTCGATCTCGTCGTCCTGCATCGAGCGGAAGAACAGCAGCACCACGTTGATGTGGCCCTTGAAATCCGGCAGGCGTATCCACGTTCCCTCGTCGGCGGTGAGCGAGAGACCGGGGGCGGGAGTGCCGATGTCCAGGGGAGGCCACTCAAAGAGGGTCTTCACCTGCTGGGTGATGGGCATGGGCGGTCCTCGGCGCGTCTGGTTGGGGTCCGCAGTGGAGGCTGGGCCATAACCGGATGGGTGCCTGCTGGTACCTACTGCGGGTGCGCAACCTCGACGGCGTCCTCCACAGGGCCCGACAGCAGCCGCGCCCCCTGGAGCGTGCCCGCGAAGACCGCGGCCATGCGCCGCCCGTGCTGCCGCAGACTGCGCCGCGCCGTCACCGCGCCGATCCCAGCACCTACTCCGGGGACCGCGCGTCCCAGGCGCCGCCCCAGGTCGGTGAGCGCCCGCGAGAGCAGCAGGCGGGTCGCCGCCCGCGCCGTGCTCGTGGTGCCCTTTCCGGGGACCACCAGCGCAGGCAGATCACGCACCCGCAGACCGATCTGCCCCTGCCCTGGCCGCGAGACCTCGAACGCCGCCGTCACCGCGCGCCACACCAGCAGCTTTCCGCGAGCGCTGTGGGGATTGCAGCCGTAGACCACCGCGAGCCGCTGCGCCAATCGCAGGAGCTGGACCCAGGTCGCCAGCAGCTCCGGGGGCACCGCCGCCAGTCCCGCCGCCCCGGCGATCGCCCCGCGGACGCCCGCGCGCAGGGTGGCGCGAGCGATCACCGCGTCTGCGGAGCGCTCCAGGGCGTCGAGCTGCTCGGCAGACGGCCGCGCCGGATCCAACACGGGGAGCCCCGCCGCGGCCAGCTCGGCGCGCACCTCCGCCGGCTCCACGCTGGCGGTGCGGTACAGCAGCGGGAGGAGCTGATCATCGACGAGCAGACCCAGCTCGCGCAGGGAGGGCGGCGCCATCAGGCGCGAACAGCCCGCATACTCGGCCGACCGCGCGCGCTCCCGAAGCGACCCTTCTCGTCCAGGGTGATCCAGGCCACCGCGCAGGCCGGATCGTGCGTGAAGAACAGGCGACCGTTGCGCGCAGCCAGATCCCCCAGCAGCCTCCGCTTCTCGTCGATCAGCAGCTCGGGGAAGCGGTCGTAACCCATGGTGATCGAGCGATGCACCCAGGCGCGACCGGGCACGAGATCTGCGCCGAACACCACCGGCCCGATCTCTCCGGGGACCTCTGTGAGCATGAGCCCCACGGTGTGGCCGTTCGAGAAGTGGAACTGGTAGGCGTCGCCCAGCACCTTGGAGCGACGCGACTCATCGACCAGCTCCAGCCGCTTGGAGGCCGCCAGGAGCACCTGTAGCTCCGGGATGAACGAGGCGCGATCCCTCGGGTGCGGGTTGCACGCCCGCTCCCATGCCGGCCGAGAGACGACGTAGCGGGCCTTCGGGAACAGCAGCCGGTAGGGCTCGTCGTCCTCCCAGGCCGTCAGCAGACCCCCCGCGTGGTCGAAGTGCAGGTGTGACAGCACCACCACGTCGATGTCTTCGTGCGACAGTCCCATCGTCGCGAGGTTGTCCAGCAGGACGTGGCGCTCCTCTTGAATGCCGTAGCGATCGCGGAATTTGGGCTCGAAGAATGCGCCGACGCCGGTCTCCAGCAGGATCCAGCGGCTGTCCTCCTGGACCAGCAGACAGCGACAGGCCAGATCGATGCGGTTGCGGTCGTCGGCCTGCGCCCAGCGCTCCCACAGGGGCTTGGGAGCGTTGCCGAACATGGCGCCGCCATCGAGTTTCTGGGTGTTGCCTTCGAGCGAATGGAGGAAGCGTCTCATGCCGGGCGTCTAACCTCTTCGGGGGATGGTCGATGAAGGCGCGCCGACCTCCTTCAGGGCCGGTACCCCATCCCGCTCGTCCGACACCGCCACCCCTCCAATTCCGCTCCAGTCACCTCACCCAGCAACCAGTCCCCGTCCTGCAGACGCAGGTCCACTACGCCTTCACCCAGCGACCATCGCGCCACCGTCGCGCCGCCGTCATCTTCGATCTCGAAGCCGTGATCGATCAGCGCGCACATGTCGGTGTGCCGAGCGCCGTCCGGCAGCTCTCCGCCCGACGCCCACCGCGCCCGCCACCGCAGCGCGACGGCCAGTGGATCCCGCAGCGCGCCCGGAGCGCCCGGCGCCCGCAGGTGTCCCCGGGGCAGCCAGCCCTCGACGTCGCGCTCGGCGCAGGCGGTGCATCGCACCCGCACCCGGTGCTCCAGCACCTGCACCACCTCCACCCGAATCCCCACCTTCCGCAGCTCGGCGAACGTGACCCCGCCCGGCCCGACCAGCGTGAGCGGGGCGTCGGCGGTCCACGCGGTGAACGGCACGACGTCCGCGAGATCATCCAGATCCGTGGGCGTCACTTCGATGGTCGCGGGCGGGGGACCGGCCGGTGGGGGTGAGACCGGCGTCGCGCTCGGCGCGCCCCCCGGCGCAGACCCTCCGGAGACTCCAGCGCCGGGCGCGCTCGCTGCCCCACTCAGTGGCCTGCTCGGTGGAGCGTTCAGCGGCGGCGAGCCGGGCGGACGCGCGCGCGGAAGCGGCGCGATCTCCGGCGCGGAGCAGGCGGCGAGCAGCAGGGTCCAGCGGATCACGAGGTCGCTCCAGGCGCTGGTGCCGCATAATGGATCGACGCTCCCCATCTCCCCACCGAGGCCCCGTGCCAAGCATCCCACGGCTCACCGAGGGCGCGCGGATCGCGATCGTCGCGCCGTCCGGCATCTTCGATCCAGACCGCCTGGCGGCCTCCTGCGACCTCGTGACCTCCTGGGGATTCACCCCGGTGGAGGCCCCGAACCTGCGCGCCCGCCACCGCTACACCGCCGGGACCGCCGCCGAGCGCGCCGCCGATCTGCGCTGGGCCCTCACCGCTCCCGACGTCGACGCCGTCTGGTTCGCGCGGGGCGGCTACGGCACCATCCACCTGCTGCCCCTGCTGCCGTGGAATGCCATCGCGCCGCGTCCCGTGATCGGCTTCTCCGATGCCACCGCGCTGTTCTGCGCGATGGCTGACCGCGGTCTGGGGCACGCCGTCCACGGGCCTGTGCTTCACTCCCTGGCCGATCACGCCAGCGCGAGGAGCCAGGAGCACCTGCGACGGCTGCTGACCGGTGAGCGCCAGACCGACGAGCATCCGCCCCTCACCCACCTCGCCGGACCCGCCGCGCCGATCCACGGACCGCTGGCGGGTGGCAACCTGTGCGTCCTCGCCAGCCTGGTCGGCACGCCGTGGCTGCAGAACATGCGGGGCTGCGTCCTGCTGCTCGAAGACCTGCACGAGTCTCCGTACAAGCTCGACCGACTCATCACCCAGCTCCGCGTGAGCGGCGCGCTGGACGGTCTGACCGGCGTTGTATTGGGTGAGTTCCTGCGCTGCGATCCCCCGCCCGGCGCCGACTGGACGCTGCGCGAGCTGCTGAGCGACCTGCTGTCCCCGCTGGGGGTGCCCGTGTACGCCGACGCCCCCATCGGACACGGCGCCACCAACCACGCGATCGTGTTGGGAGCGCCCGCGTCCGTGAGCTGGCGCGCTGGTGTCCCCGCCCTGGAGCAGCCTTGACCGCCTGGGCGCCCGTGAGCGGGCTGCTTCGGCAGGCCACGGGCGCGGGGATTCTCCCCGGCTGCGCGCTGCACGTCCGCGCGAGCTCACAGACCCTCCACGCCGAGCGGCACGGCGTCGCAGAGCTGCGACCCCGGCAGCGGCCCGTTCTTGAAGATACGCCGTTCGATCTGGCGAGTCTCACCAAGGTGCTGGCGACCACCCCGCTCCTGATGACCCTGCACGACACCCTCTCGCCGGACACCCCCGTCCGCGCGGTCCTGCCCGACGGCCCCGAGGGCGTCACGATCGGCCAGTGTCTGCAACACAGCAGCGGGCTGCCGGCCTGGAGACCGTTCTACGCAGATGTATTGGACCGGACCTGGGGGAGCGCACAGACGCGCGCAGCCGTCCTGCGATCGGCGCGGACCACCCCCCTGGAGGCGCCGCCCGGCGCCCGGCACGCCTACTCGGATCTGGGCTTCCTCACCCTGGGAGCGGCCATCGAAGCCGTCTGCGGAGACCGGCTCGATCGGGCATGGGAGCGGCGTGTGCGCGCCCCCTCCGGCGTCGATCTGCGGTGGGGCTGGCCCGACGCGGCGGCGACAGAGGACTGCCCGATCCGCGAGCGCGTGGTGGTCGGAGAGGTCCACGACCTCAACGCAGCGGTCCTGGGGGGGATCGCGCCGCACGCCGGGCTGTTCGGCTCAGCCGCCGCCGTCGCCGCCGCCGCCGCGTGGCAGCTCCGGGCCTGGCGGGGGGAGGCGGGCGAAGGCCTCGACCCCGGCGTCGTCCGACAGTTCTGGAGCGACAAGGGCGCCGGCAGCCACCGGCTCGGCTGGGACGGCGTCACGCCCGGAGCCTCCTCGGCCGGACCGCGCTGGCCGCTGGACGGGGTCGGGCACCTCGCGTTCACCGGGTGCAGCATCTGGATCGCTCCGAGGCAGGACATCGTGGTGGTCTGGTTGTCGAATCGGGTCCACCCGGAGATCGAGGGCGGCGCGGTGCCCGACGCCCCCGTCGCGGAGCGCTACGCCGCGTACCGTCGGCTGCGGCCCCGGCTGCACACCGCGGTGGTCGACGCCCTGGAGCGGATCGGCCGCTGGTCTTGAGCCCGCCGGACGAGAGAACACTGCAAGACAGCTCAGTGACGCCTCTGCGACCGCCAGTTGAGCCTCGGGTGGCATGCCGTCAGCAACAGACCTTGTAGGCCCCACCGTGCAATCACGGGCGGCTTGTGCGCGTACGAACCCCCTTCGTCCCGCCCCCATCATCTGCGGCTTGAACCACCACCAGCCGCCGCGCTAAGCTCCCTGCGCCCCCCACGCGAGGCCCGCCATGCAGACCCACCCGGTCCTCGCCCGCCTGGCCCGCTTCGGCGTCCGCCTCGGTCTCGACCGGATGGACTCGTTCCTCGACACCCTGGGCGCACCGCAGCACAGCTTCCCGGTCGTCCATGTGGCCGGGACCAACGGAAAGGGCAGCACCGTGCGGATGATCGGCTCCATCCTGCACGCGGCGGGTCACCGTGTCGGCGAGTTCACCTCCCCGCACCTTCAGCACATAAACGAGCGCATCCAGATAGACGGGCGACCCATCAGCGATGACGATCTGAACGCGCTCCTCGAAGAACTGTGCGGCTCGAGTCGGGCCTGGGCCCGGGTGAACTCCGGCGGTCCCCAACCCCTCACCTACTTCGAGATGATGACCGCGGCCGCCTTTCTGCATATGGCGCGCAGAGAGATTGACGTGGCGGTGATCGAGGTCGGCCTGGGCGGGCGTCTCGACGCGACGAACGTGGTGGATCCGGCCGTGACGGTGATCACCCACATCGGCCTCGACCACACGGCGCACCTGGGACCGGACGTGGCCTGCATCGCGGCAGAGAAGGCGGGGATCGTCAAGCCCGGCCGTCCCCTGGTGGTCGGGCCCCTGGTGGCCGACGCTGCCAAGGTCATTCGGACCGCGGCCGCCGAGCGCGGCGTGCCCCTGCTGGAGATGGGCCGACACTTCCGCGCCCACGGCGGCGCGCACACGATGACGTGGTCGGACGGCGCGCTCACCCTCACCGAGCTCGAGCTGTCCCTGCCCGGAGATCACCAGGTGGAGAACGCGGCGGTGGCGATCGCGGCGGTCCGGCAGCTGGAGTCCCCGCCCGCCGAGGCGGCGATCCGCATGGGTCTGCGCACCGCGCGTCATCGGGGCCGTCTGGAGTGGCTGGCGCCGGATCTGCTGGTCGACTGCGCCCACAACGGGGACGGGGCAGCACGCCTCGCCGACTACCTCCGCGCCCTCCCCCACCGGGGTCCGCGCACCCTGCTGCTGGGCATGTCCGATGACAAGGACGTCCGGCGGGTCGTGGTGGCGCTGGCGCCCTGGTTCGACCGTGTCTTCACGACCTGCTGCACCCACCCACGCGCGCTGTCTCCCGGCGACCTCGCAGAGCGCATCACCGGCCTCGACGTGCCGGTGCTGCCCGCGGGTCCCATCGAGCAGGCCCTCCCGCTGGCGCGCGGCGGAGACCGGCAGGTCGTCGTAGCCGGCTCTGTCTTCCTGGCGGGGGCGGTGCGGGAGCTCGTCGGCGCCCGGTGATTTTCCCGCTGCTGGCGGCCGGCGCGACGCTGGCCGCAGGGTCTCCTACGGGGTCTCCCGCAGAGTCTCCCGAAGGGCATCCTGCGCCGATGGTGATCGAGGCCGACCGGATCCAGGCCTCGGCCGAGGGGCTGTCCGGGGAGGGCGATGTGTCGTTGCGGCTGGGTCCGCGAACGGTGGTGGCCGAGCGCTTCCACTTCGACCGCGCAGAGTCGCGTCTTGAGTTGGAGAACGGGTGGTTCGAGACGGACGAGGGGCAGCTCTCGTTCCAGACCGCCACCCTGTCGATGCCCGCGACGACCGCAGCGCTCGCGCGCGCACGGTACACGTCAGACACCCACCAGCTCGTCATCACCGCTGAAGGGCTGGAGATACGAGACGACGGTCACTGGACCGGCGCGGACGTCTGGCTGTCGACGTGCGGGTGCGACGCCCCCCTCTGGAGCGTCTCTGCACGAACCGTCGAGATCACGGTCGATCGAGCGGCGGTGGTCACCGGGGGATGGCTGGCGGTCTGCGAGCGACCCGTCCTCCCCGTCCCACGCGCGGTCGTGCCGCTGGTGGACCGCAAGGCGGGGCTCCTGGCGCCAGGCGCAGGTTGGAACGACGACGGTCTGCGAGCGACGGCGCCCGTCTTCGTGCCGCTCGGCCGCTCGTCGGACCTCCTGCTCACCCCGGAGTGGCGCGGCGCGCGCGGCGGGCGGGGGCTGGTCTCATTGGACGCAGCGCTCGCTCCCGGAGAGGCGCTCGCGCTCAGCGGCGCCGCGGGGTGGGACGCGCTGTCTTCGCAGTGGCGCGGAGCAGGCCGATGGCAGCACGCCTGGGATCCCGGGCGACTGCGGACCGCCGCGGATCTGCACTGGATGAGCGACGAGGCGTACCTGGCGGACTACGGCGGCTCCTACCTGGGGCGCTCGCAGCCGTGGTCGGAGCGGCGCGCCGTGGTCGGCTGGGGGCTGGCCCGGCTGGAGACCGACACCTTCGACCTCGTGGGCGCCGAGCAGCGCCCCGCGAGCGTGGTGTTGACTGCGCCCCCCACGCCGCTGGGGCCGGTCGCGCTCGCGGCTGCGGGGCGACTCGACACATTCGGCGCCGCGGACGGGAGCCTCACCGGCACCGCCGAGCGCGCGCGGGTTTCATCCCTCGTCTCTGCGTCCTCTGGTGCAGAAACTGATTTTTTCATCGCCCGCGGGCGCGTGGCAGGGCTCGCGGAGCGGTGGCTGGACGGGCCACAAGCGCTGGGTAGTGTGGTCGACACCGAAGTGGCTCTGCCGCTGTGGGGACGTGTCGGCGCTGCGACACACCTGGCAGAGCTGGGCGCGCGGGGCGCGGTCAGCGCCGAGGCCATCGATAGCGAAGAGCTCAGCGTCGCAAGCTGGGCGGTGGGCCCGCAGCTCCGCTCGCGCTGGCTTGGCGCCGCGGTGCCTGCGCGGGCGGAGATCTGGGCGCCGTGGACCGACGATGGCCTGGCGCCTGTCGGCGTGGTCGATGCGCGCTGGCGGGATCTGCAGCTCTCATTGACCGGCGACTCCGAGCTGGTGGGCGGACGCCTGGGGTGGACCGCTCCCGCCGCGTCCGCTGCGATCCGCGGGGTCCACACGGATGAGCTGCTGCAGGCCGGCGCGAGCGTGGGGGTGCAGCTCCCCGGCCGCCTGCAGGAGTGGCGTCCCAGCGGTGACCTGCTGCTCGACCTCCGGAATGACCCGGCGCTCAGCCGCGACGCGGTGCTCAGCCGCGGCGCGGGGCTGCTCTACGATTCACGGTGCGACTGTCTGCAGATAAAGGCAGCGGTCGCGTGGGCGGCCGATCGAACGTGGCCGGACGCCGCCCTGGAGATCGCCCTCCAGTGAAGTGCCAGCCCTGCGACAGTCCCCACCCAGACCAACATAAGGGCCCAACCAACAGTCCACACTCCAACAGAACGGCCTGAACTCACCCTCCACCCAGCGCCGCGTCGAGACGAACAGCCTGCCACAGCAGATAGACGTCATCCGGGACCAGCCGCGCGGCGCGCCAGGCGGTGTCGCGAGCCTCGGCCACCTCGCCCTGCGCCTCCAGCACGACGGCGAGGGTGTCGAGGTACTCGGCGCGCCCCGGCGCCGCCTCCAGCGCCGCGTCGATCCGCTCCCGGGCGATCTGCAGATCACCGCCGCCGACGGCCGCGTACCAGGCCTCGCAATTGGCGCGGCTGGCGTCGTCTTCGGTCGTCTCGACGCAATCCCGCGAGCGCCCCTCCTCCATCAGCGAGTGCGAGCGGGTCGCCTCACCCGTCGCGCGGTAGCCGGCCGCGAGCATGTCCAGCGGGCCGTCGCCCGGGTGCAGGCGGGCGACGATGCGATCGAGATCGGCCTGGAGCAGCCCCTCGTGACCCGACCCCGCGATGAGCTGGGTGTAGAACCACGGCGCGACCTTCCCCCCCGGGTAGAGCTCGATGCGTCGGCGCACGTGGGTGAGCGCGGCGTTGAAGTCTCCCTCCTCGCTGGAGATCCACGCGCGCCGCAGCAGGTGACCATCGGGATCTTCGTCGAGGAGGTTGGCGCGCTGCAGGGCTCGTCGCGCGCCAGTCGGCTCGCCAGATGCGCGGAGGGCGTCGGCCAGCGCCACCCACGCGTGGGAGTCGTCCGGCGCCAGCGCGGTCGCCTTGCGGGCCAGCGCCAGTGCGTCGTCGTTTCGATCGAACAGCCACAGGGAATTGACCTGCGCGATCAGCTCGCCCTCCGCGAGCAGCACCTCCACGGAGAGCCCCTCGAGCAGCGCCGCAGCCGCAGCTTCGTCGCCGTCCGCGCGGTGGAGGCGGGCCAGCATCACCCGCAGCGGAGCGCTCTCGGGATCGCCGGACAGACCACGCTGGGCCGCCTGCGCGGCGTCTTCCATACGGCCGAGGTGGGCCAGGATGCGCGAACGCTCCAGGGCAGCGTCGGCGCCACGGGAGCGACCCAGGCGCTCGAGACGCCACGCGTGGAGATCCCGCGGGTTGACGCGTCGCGCCGACGGCATCACTCCGAATCGCCCGCCAGGGAAGTCGAACACCACACGGTGACCGTCGAGGAGCGCGTGCCCCAGCAGCCCGCTCATTCCGCTGGGACCCACCGCCGGCCGGCCGGGCTCGTAGTTGATCCACATGGCGTCGTAGGGCGTGGTGAGTCGCGCACCGCCCACCATCAACTCGAGCACGTGTACGCGACGGGTCGGCCGCAGGAAATTGCTGACGGGCAGATCGCGGGGCGCGCCGACACCGAACAGCAGCTCCAGCCCCTCGGTGCTGACCCGCGAGAGATCTTCCGCGGAGCTGCCCGACAGCACCAGCCCGGTGGCGCCGGTGTCCACCTCCAGGACGAGGTCCTGTTCCACGCGAGCGTCGCCGAGAGCCGCGAGCCCGGTGGCCCGGACGCGCGCGCGCTCGCCGTCGAAGAACAGCGAGGTGGCGGAGGCGGGCACGAACAGGGCGTCGTCGGTGGACAGCTCCAGAAGGTTCGCCGGATAGTCGATGGCCATCTGGAAGTGGCCCCAGACGTTGTTGCCCAGGATCCCCGCCAGCGGAACGAGGCCCGCGTAGCGCGGGACCCCCGGCACATCGACCGCGAAGTCCAGATCATCGACCGTGTAGGGACCAACGCGGAGGCCGTCCACGCGGGCTCGGTGGTAGGGCGCCGTCCCCCCGAGGCCCACGAGGGTCCGACGATCGGGCTGCACCGACAGGCCCACCGCCGCGGCGACATCGGCGGAGAGCACCGACATCGAGGCGCCGGTGTCGACCATGAACACCCGCTGCACGCCGTCCGGCAGCTCCGCGAGCACGTACATCTTGGTGCCCCGCGGGCTGGAGCGCCACAGGGGGATCTCCGCGACGCGCGGGCCAACGACACCCGCGGCGGGATCACGGCGGGCGGCGCAGCCGAGGAGAAGCGACGCGATGACGACGGAGATCACACACGCTCCGGGAGATGGCGTTTGCGGGATAACCGGGCGGCGGGGAAATGAGCCCACAGACAGAGACCCTCGAGCCGGTCGCCGCCCTCCCACATCACAGTCGATCGAGCGCCCATCGCGCCGCCTCCTGGACCGAGGAATCGGTATGGAGGAGGGCGCGCTGGAGGGAAAACCGCCCTGCGCGATCGCCCAGGTTGCCGAGCACCACGCAGGCGTTCCGCTTCAGCCCCGCCGGCCGCGCCCGCCGTAGCGGTGAGCCGGTGAAGCGCCGGTCGATCGCGTCGTCGTCTTGACGGAGGAGCTGGTCCAGATCCAGCCACGCCGCGCCGGGACGGGGCTGGAAGTCCACCTCGGTGGCCTGCGGGTCGTGGTTGTGGGGGCAGGCCTCCTGACAGTCATCGCAACCGAACACCCAGCGCCCGATCCCCGCGCGCATGGGGATGGGGATCTCGCCGCGGTGTTCGATCGTCCAGTAGGATACGCAACGCCTGGAGTCCAGCACACCCGAGTCGATGAATGCACCGGTCGGGCAAGCGTCGAGACAGCGCCGGCATCGACCGCAGTGGACCTCCCAGTCCGGCAGCGGCTCGTCATGCAGCAGCGGCGCGTCGAGCAACATGACGGCGAGAAACAAATAAGATCCCCGTCCCGGCACGAGCGTGCAGCAGTTCCGTCCCAGCGTGCCCAGACCGGCGCGCTCCGCCCAGGCGCGCTCGATCACCGGCCGCGCGTCCACGCTCCAGAAATTGCCAACCCCGTCACTTCGAAGACGCTTCGACAGGCGACGCAGCCGCTTGCCGATGAGGTTGTGGTAGTCGCGGCCCCATGCGTAACAGGACACCCGCCCCGTCAGCCCCCCCGGGTCTGGCGGAGCGGGCCAGCCGTAGGACATCCCCAGCACCATCGCGGAGCGCACGCGCGGCACCAGCAGCGCGGGGTCCTCGCGAGGGGCCAGCCCCCGCTCCAGCCAGGCCATGCCGGCGTGACGTCCGTCGAGCAGGAAGCGCCGGAACCGATCGATCCCGGGGGCGGGCTGCGGAACGCCGCACATCCGCACGTGGTCGAACCCCAGGTCCGCGGCGCTCCGGCGCAGGTGCTCGGTGAGGTCATCGGTCATGCTCAAGCGAGTCTATTGGTGCCCGGCGCGCCGAGCACTTACAAACGCGGCTCCCTCCCACCCACCGAGTCCCCATGTCCAGCAACGACAACATCGAGAACGTCGTCATCTGTGGCTCCGGCCCCGCCGGCCTCACCGCGGCCCTGTACACCGCCCGCGCCAACCTGCGCCCCCTCGTCCTGGAGGGAATGCAGCCCGGCGGGCAGCTCACCATCACCACCGACGTCGAGAACTACCCGGGCTTCCCCGAGGGCATCATGGGTCCTGAGCTGATGGCGCAGATGCGCGCGCAGGTCGAGCGGTTCGGCACCCGCCTGGAGATGGAGGAGGTGACGTCGTGCAAGCTCGACGTCTGGCCGTTCGAGCTGACCCTCGACGGCGGAGAGACGCTCCGCACCCGAACGCTGATCATCGCGACCGGCGCCACCGCGAAGTACCTGGGGCTGCCAAACGAGCTGCGCCTGCAGGGCTACGGGGTCAGCGCCTGCGCCACCTGCGACGGCTTCTTCTTCCAAGACGTCGAGCTGGCGGTGGTCGGCGGCGGCGACTCCGCCTGCGAGGAGGCCGGGTTCCTCACCAAATTCGCCTCGAAGGTGCACCTGCTGGTGCGACGCGACCAGCTCCGCGCCTCGAGAA
This sequence comes from uncultured Enterobacterales bacterium, assembly GCA_964464515.1. Classification (GTDB taxonomy): domain Bacteria; phylum Myxococcota_A; class UBA796; order UBA796; family UBA2385; genus CAYXGP01. The sequence goes on along the minus strand of CAYXGP010000080.1, from coordinate 18,006 downwards.
TCATGGCCACGCGCACGCTCGAGAACGATCGCATCGAGGTCCACTGGAACCATGAGCTGGCAGACGTCCTCGGCGCTGACGAGGTCGAGGGGATCCGGGTGCGCGACAACCGCACCGGCGAAGAGACCGACTGGAACCACATCAAGGGCCTGTTCCTGGCGATCGGCCACAAGCCGAACAGCGCTCCGTTCCGCGACTGGCTGGCGCACGACGAGGTCGGCTACCTGGTGACCGAGCCGGGCTCGTCGAACACCTCCGTCCCCGGCGTCTTCGCCGCGGGTGACATCCAGGACTCCGACTACCGGCAGGCGATCACCGCCGCGGGCAGCGGATGCATGGCCGCCATCGACGCGGAGCGCTGGCTGGAAGCGAAGGGCCACGACTGATCATGCCCCGGTCTCACTGAATCATGCCCCGGTCTCACTGATCATGCCCCTGTCTCCCGGTCCACTCGACCCCCGATTCGTCGTCGTCATGGTGGGCCTGCCCGCCCGCGGAAAGACCTTCACCGCCCACAAGCTGGCGCAGTATCTGCGGTGGCGGGGCCACCGGACGGAGGTGTTCAACGTCGGCAACTACCGCCGGCAGGCATTCGGCGCGCAGGTGCCCCACAGGTTCTTCGATCCCGGCAACCCCGAGGGCCTCGCGGCGCGGAGGCTGGCGGCCGTCTGTGCACTGGATGATCTGCTGGCCTGGCTGTCCGACGGCGGGATCGCGATCTACGACGCCACGAACACCACCCGAGAGCGCCGCGCGTGGGTCCGCTCCCGCTGCACCGACGCGGGCGCAGACGTGCTGTTCGTCGAGACGGTGTGCGACGATCCCGCGGTGATCGCGGCCAACGTCCGCGCGACCAAGCTGACGTCGCCGGACTACGTGGGGATGGATCCCGACCGCGCCGTCGCCGACTTCAAGGCGCGCATCACGCACTACGAGAACGCCTACGAGCCCCTCGACGACGACTCCGTTGCGTTCCTGCGCCTGGACGGGATGGGACAGCGGGTGGTGGCGAACCGAATCGACGGCTACCTGCCTACGCGGCTCACGACGTTCCTGATGAATCTGCACGCGGTCCCGCGCCCGCTGTGGTTCACCCGTCACGGCGAGAGCAGAGCCAATGTTCGCGGAACTCTCGGCGGCGACGAGCCCCTGTCCGAGCGGGGGCGGGAGTACGCGCAGCGACTGGGGGCGTGGACGGAGGCGAACCTCTCGCCGGAGGTCACGGTGTGGACGAGCACGCTACGACGCACGGTGCAGACCGGCGCCGCGCTCGGCCGAGCGGTCACCGAGATCAAGATGCTGGACGAGATCGACGCCGGGGTCTTCGAGGGGTGGACCTACGAACAGATCGCGCAGCAGCGCCCGGCGGAATTCGAGCGTCGAAAGGCAGACAAGCTGCGCTATCGATATCCCCAGGGCGAGTCGTACGAGGACGTCATCTCGCGGGTCGAGCCGGTGATAATGGAGCTGGAGCGGCGGCGCGATCCGGTGCTGGTGATCGCCCATCAGGCGGTGCTGCGCGCGCTGATGGGGTACTTCATGGGCGAGGACCGGACCCGCGTACCCCACCTGGAGGTGCCGCTGCACACCGTGTTCAAATTGACGCCCCTGGCGTACGGCTGCGATCGACATCCAGTAACACTGGGACCTGAAAGATGACTCAGCGCGGACCGCGATCCGCGCATTGGATCGCCACCTCAACCGCTCACTCCAGCTCCCAGTCCCCCAGCAGATCGTGTCCCTCCACGCAGTGACGCTCGGCGGACAGCGCAGTGAGCGTGGCGTACCCCCGCCCGACCCAGGCCTCGTCCGTGTCGAGCTCCGCGCCGACCACGCGCCGATCCCCCCCGAGCCAGTAGTAGGGAGAGCCCCGGCTGTCTCTCCGCACGTCCACCGCGACGTTGTACCGACCGCGCCCCTGGCGGGTCCGCCGCATCCCGGGAATCTCCGCGAGCGGACGATTCGGCACGTTGAGGTTGGCGACGGTCCCTTCGGGCAGCGGGTCGCGGAGCAGCCTGCGCACCACCCGCAGGGCCAGCTCCGCGGCGGCGTCCCACGCGCGCTCCCGATCGCGATCCAGATCGATGGCCAGGCTGACGGCCAGCGCAGGCACGCCCGCCAGCGCCCCCTCCGTCGCGGCGGCGACGGTGCCCGAGTACAGGATGTCTCGCCCCAGGTTGCTGCCGCGGTTGATGCCGGAGATGACGACCGCGGGCCGCCGGGGACAGAGCCCGTGCAGGCCCAGGTACACGGCGTCGGCCGGGGATCCGGTCACAGCAAAGCGCCCTTCGCCCCGCGGGATCGCCCGCACGGGGCTGGCGAGCGTGAACCGGTGGCTCTGCGCCGATTGCTGAAGCTGCGGAGCAGCGACCAGGATCTGTCCCACCTCAGACAGCCGTTCTTCCAGCGCACGAAGGCCAGGAGAGTCGATCCCGTCGTCATTCGACAGCAGAAGGAGAGGCGATTCCGTGCTCATGAACATGTCAACTCTTGTAAGGCATCCCCCGATCGGCAATATCATGGTCACATCCCCACCGGCGTGTCCCCCACGCCTTCTCCCCTCCTGTCCCCTCCCTCCCCTGTGTCACTCCCAACATGCGTCCGCGATATCAAGACCTGTTTGCCGCCCTCCTCGACACCAACCCCCTCCGCGCTGACGACGCCTTCGATGCGATCCTGTTCGATCGCGGTGAAGCGATCCCCGATCTAGTGGAGCTGTATGACCGCGAGACCCGCGAGCCCCGGTACCGGTTCTACGCCATCCAGCTCCTCGGCTTCACCCAGGACGAGCGCGCCGTGCCGCACGTCCTCCGCTCCCTGGACGATCACGATCCGATGATCCGCGCCGAGGCCTGCAGGGCCCTGGAGGATCTCAAGGCCCGCTCCGCCCTGGGGGTCCTGCGCAACCGCACCCAGGATCTCGATCCCGATGTGCGCTGCGCCGCCCGCGAGGCCATCGCGGTGCTCAAACGCACCCGCCGCGCCGCTGGCTCCAGCCGTCCGCGCTAGAGCCGCCCGCAGCGGGTCCGACCGCAGCGGGTCCGACCGCAGCGGGTCCGACCGCAGCAGGGCCCACCGCAGCAGGGCCCACCGCGATAGGAGGCGCTCCGCCCCCGGGGTTTGATGACGCGCCTCCGCCTCCTGGTCGCCACCAGCGGTCTCTGTGTGATGGCCGTAGAGATGACGGGGCTGCGTCTGCTGGCCCCGCACTTCGGCACATCCCTGTTGGTCACGACAGCCCTCATCGGCTCGCTGATGGGGTTCCTGTCGCTGGGCTACTGGCTGGGCGGGCGCTGGGGCGATCGCCACCCCACGCTGCCGGCGCTGTGCAAGGTCACGGCGGTCGCGGCTGCGCTCGTGGTGGCGCTGCCGTTCATCTCGCAGCCCATCCTGGGCGCGGCGTCGGCGACGCTCCGGCCGCTCATCCAGGGGGAGGCCCTCTCGGAGCCGCTCGTGGCCTGGGTGAGCCTCCTCGGGGGCATCCTGGGCACGCTGGCGCTGATGGCGGCCCCGATCACCCTGATGGGCACGGTGAGCCCCTGGGCCATCCGTCTGGCCGTCGATGACATCTCCACCAGCGGCGCAGCCGCCGGGCGCCTCTACGCGCTCTCGACGGCGGGGAGCATCATCGGCACCTTCCTGCCAGCGCTGGTGCTGATCCCGCTGCTGGGCGTCCGTAACACCTTCGTCATCATCGGTGTTACGCTGCTCACGGTGAGCGGATTGGGGCTGCTGACGGGCCCTCGGGCAGCGCTCCCGCTCCTCGCCGCGGGCCTGCTGGCCGTGCCCCAGGGCACCGTCCGCGCGATGGACGGCCTGGTGTGGGAGAGCGAGAGCATCTACCACTTCATCCAGGTGGTGCACGAGCCATTCGGCCCCTGTGAAGACGCGGTACACCTCTACCTCAACGAGGGCGTGGGGGTTCACTCCGTCAAGTGTACCGATCCGAGCCGCGAGATCCGCGGCGTGTGGAACTACATGGCAGCGGCGCCGCTGTGGATGGACGACCCCGGCGCGCTGTCGGATGTGCTCATCGTGGGTCTCGCTGGCGGCACCATCGGCCGGCAGATCCTCGACGCCTTCCCCGAGGCGCGCGTCGACGGCGTGGAGATCGACGGCGACGTCGTCGAGGTCGGACGCCTGTTCTTCGACAACGACGACCCGCGCATCCACCCCATCGTGATGGACGGACGGGTGTTCCTCCAGAACACCGAGCGCACCTATGATCTCATCCTGATGGACGCCTACCGCCAACCGTACATCCCGTTCCACCTGGTGACGCGGGAGTTCTTTACGCTGGTCCACGAGCGCCTGAGCGACGACGGCGTGCTGGCGGTCAACGTCGCTTCGGTGCGCGGGGTGAGCCGCTCGCTGGCGGCGATGATCTACCGCACCATCCGAGAGGTCTTCGAGATGGCCGTGTTGATCGACGCGACGCAGTCCAACGACGTGATCGTCGCCACCAAGCGCGCCAAGGACCCGGCCCTCGGCGGCCGACAGATCGCGGACCACGCCGATCGCGGAGGGCTGCGGCGGATCGTGAAGCGTCTGCCGAAGCGCATCGTCGGGCCGGTGGAGGGCTGGGAGGACGCGCAGGTGCTCACGGACGACCGCGCGCCCGTGGAGCTGGCCTGGGACATGATGACCGTCGAGTATGCTCGCTGAAGCACCTGCGTTGCTGGCGGACGACGCGCCGCGGATGACGCGCGGCGAAAAGTGAGGCGTTATACGCCTGCGCGCCGGAGGTGCCCCATGGCGAAAAACGAAGGTCTCGATTTCTACAACATCGACGCTCACCTCAACGATGAGGAGCGCATGGTCCGCGACCTCGTGCGGACGTGGGTCGCTGACAAGATCACCCCCATCATCGAGGAGCACTGCCGCGCGGGCACCTTCCCCATGGAGCTGGTCGAAGAGATCGGCGAGATGGGCCTGCTGGGTATGAACCTGAAGGGCTACGACTGCGCGGGCATGTCCAACGTCGCCTACGGGCTGGCGTGCCAGGAGCTGGAGCGCGGCGACTCCGGGCTGCGCAGCTTTGTTTCGGTGCAGGGCTCGCTGTGCATGTTCCCCATCTGGAAGCACGGCACAGAGGAGCAGAAGCAGAAGTACCTGCCGGGGATGGCGGCCGGAGAGCTCATCGGCTGCTTCGGCCTCACCGAGCCCGACTTCGGCTCCAACCCCGGCGGCATGCTCACCCGCGCGGTGGACGACGGGGGCTCCTACGTGCTCAACGGCGCGAAGATGTGGATCACCAACGGCAGCATCGCCGACCTCGCCATCGTGTGGGCCAAGCTGGAGGGCCGCATCCGGGGCTTCATCGTCGAGCGGGACGACCCCGGCTTCTCGGCGCCCGTGATGCACGGCAAGCACTCGCTGAAGGCGTCGATCACCAGCGAGCTGGTGCTGGCGGACTGCCGCATCCCCAAGGACCGCCTGCTGCCGCACGTCGGCGGTCTGCGCGGACCGTTCTCGTGTCTCAACAACGCCCGCTATGGCATCGCCTGGGGCGCGCTGGGCGCAGCGACCGCCTGCTACCTGTCCTCCCGCGACTACGCGCTCAGCCGCATTCAGTTCGGCAAGCCCATCGCCAGCTTCCAGCTCGTGCAGAACAAGCTGGCGTGGATGCTCCGCGAGATCACCAAGGGGCAGCTCCTCGCGTTGCACCTCGGCCGCATGAAGGACGACGGTACGCTCTTCCCCGAGCAGATCTCCCTGGCGAAGATGAACAACGTGGACATCGCGCTGGAGATCGCGCGTGAGGCGCGTGACATCCACGGCGCCAACGGCATCCTCGATGAGTACCCGGTGATGCGTCACATGGCGAACCTCGAGAGCGTGAAGACCTACGAGGGCACGCACGACATCCACAACCTCATCCTGGGACGATGGATCACCGGGATCCCCGCCTTCGAGTAGGGGGACGGCAGGAGACGAACTCAGCGATGGCGCGCGGCCCATTCAGCATGCAGATGGCCTCGGACGTCATCCGAGACGGGCTGGGGCTGGAGCTGCTCGACAGGCGCGGACGGGTGGTCGCCGAGGTGTTTCGGTGTGACGCCGATCACTCGCTCACCGTGAGCACGTTCGGAGGCGACATCCCGGTGGTGGTGCTGGAGCGCCTGCTGGCGGCCGCCCGGCAGCGCCTGGACCCGTTCGAAGACGACACGCCGCTGGGCGCGGTGTGGCCGCTGTAGGGTTCACACCGCGTCGGGATCGACGCCCAGGGCGCGCAGGCGCTCCGCCAGACGCTCTGCTCGCTCCTTCTCTTCTGCCGCGCGTTGCCCAGCTGCAGCCGCCCGCGCATCGGCGCGCTCCGCGCGCTGACGCTCCTGCTCCGCGCGTTGATGTTCCTGCTCCGCGCGCTGATGCTCCTGCTCTGCGCGTTGTTGCTCGCGCTCTGCGCGTTGTTGCTCGCGCTCTGCGCGTTGTTGCTCGCGCTCTGCGCGGGCCTCAACCTCCTCCGCTTCGGTCTGGATCTGGAGGAAGGTCCGAAACGGTCGACCGTCCGGCCGGAAGATCTGCAGCTCCGGTCCCCTGGTGACGAAACGTATCCCCAGCAGCGGGCTGGTCCAGCCGTCGAGATGAGCGATCTCGATGAGCTGATCGCCGCCGCGCACCCAGCCGCGCGAGCGGTTTCGCTCCGGGTCGTATTCGTAGTACTCCTGCACGCCGTGCCGTTCGTAGAAAGCGCGCTTGCGCGCCATCTTCGGCCCGCTGTTCGAAGGCGAGATGATCTCGAACAGAACCTGCGGCGCGACGCCGTCCTCTTCCCACTGCTTGTAGGATCCGCGGTGACCCTTGGGGCGGCCGAGCGCGACCATCACGTCCGGTCCCCTGCGCACGCGATCATCTGTAGGATCGGGGTACCACAGCAGATCGCCTCCGACGAAGTCGGGCAGGAGCGCATCGAGGCCGCCCTGGATCATCACGATCCACTGGTACTGCCGAGTGTTGTCGGACAACGGCTCGCCGTCACTGTCGGGGAATTGGAGATCCCCAAACGGAGGTGGAACGCTCAATCTGCGGGCCATGGGGTCACCTTCTTCAGTTGAAGTATCCCATGATGTGGTCTCCGCACGGGCAGAATCTGACCGGCTCCATATACAGCCGGAACAACGTATCTGCGTTATGGCCCTCCATTGGCCGCTCGGTTCAGAAGCGGACCTGCCCCCACAACCGGGCAGAGTCGTTGGCCTGCGCGGCGCCGCCCGTCTCGGTGCGCATCACATAGCCACCGCCGACCCGCAGGGCGTCCTTCTTCGCATGCCAGGTCAGGCCGGCGAGCAGCTCGGCGGCGTCGCCGTTGTCTTCGGCGTCGCGGTCGTCGTCGAACACCGAGTACCGCACCGCAGGCTCGAACGCCCCGGCGGAGTAGCCGATCTGCGCCAGGTACCCCATGCGCGGGGTCTCGGTGAGCACGCCCGGCGTCTCGAGGTCGGTGTTCACCGGCGTGATCGTCGCCATGTGCGCCTCGGCAAGCACCGCCAGTCCCGACACGCGCAGGAGCAGATCGCCGCCGTACCCCACAGTCTTCGTGCTGAGATCGGTGTCGCTCCAGAAGTCACCAGCCGCGCCCAGCGTGAGCCCCTTGACCTTGCCGTATGTGCGGTACACCCTTCCCGGCCCGTGCGTGAGCTCAGCGCGGGCTGACAGCAGCTTGCCGCTGTTGTCGTCGCCGGTGAAGCTGCCGTTTCCGTTGAAGGCGCCGAGCCGTGCGCGGACCTTCGTTCCATCACCGACGCGCGCGTCGAGCACCAGCCCGGCGTCGCGCGCGGGGACCAGCCACTCGCTCTGCACCGCCCGCTCCGACAGCGACAGCTGTGACGACGAGATGAGCTGCTCGCGCCCGATCGGCACCTTGAGCAGCCCGGCGTGCACGAACACGCCCTTCGTGGCCTTGACGCGCATCCAGGCGTCGACGATCTGCGCGGAGGTGGAGTCGCTCGCCGACAGCGCGTCGTAGGGACTGCTCACACCCACGCTGACGGCGTAGTGGAGCGTATCGCCCTCGCCCTTCACGCCGAGGCGCGCGCGCCGCAGCGAGAACCCCGGGTCCAGCTCGGGATCGCCATAGCCGGCGGGGTCCGCCACGGGATCGACGTCCTGGTCGAGCACCGTGATCCAGCCCTGCACCTGGCCGTAGGGCACCGGCGCGGCGAGCAGCCCATCCTTGTCGTCGGCGAGCGCAGGAGCGGTGTGCAACAGGAGGATCGATCCGAGGGTCGCCAGCATGAGCTTTCCGCGCGCTGAGGGGGTACAGTGCCGCATGATCAGGGGGGCGCCATGCCGATAACCCGCACCATCCCTTCTTGTTGGGTTCAGGCCAGTTGTGCCGCGCTCGCGCTGAGCGCCTGCGCCCCGGAGACCGAGCCGTGGGCGAGAGCGGCCGAGATCTCGGATCTCTCCGAGACCATCGGCGGCCCGAAGGCCATGGCCCAGCCCGGGGACTACATCCTGGAGAACGATCGCGTCCGCGTGGCGATCCTGGGACTGCGCCCGAGCCTGGGGCCCCACACCACGGGCGGCTCCATCGCCGACGCGGATCTCCAGCGAAACGACCCGACCTACGCCGGCGGCAACGGCCTCGATCAGCTCGCGGAGCTCTTCCCGACGGTCAACCTCAACGTGCAGACCGCCCACGGAGACGGCGCGACCATCACCATCCTCTCCGACGGCGCCGACGGCGGACCGGCGATGATCTGCACCGAGGGCCCCGAGCAGTCGTTCCTCAACCTGCTCGACATCCTGTGGGTTGTGCTGCTCGCTCCCGACTTCCGGATGCGCACCATCTACGAGCTGGCGCCGGGAGATGCGGCGGTGAAGATCACCACCACGGCTGTCTTCGGCGACGACAGCGGCTGCCTCTCAGACCTCGGTGAGGCGCCCGCCGCGACATCCGAGACATCGCTGGCCGTGCTCGATCTCGCCCTTGAGACCGGTGTTACGCTGGGCGACTTCTACCTGCAGGGGGGCAGCACCGACGTCTTCATCCCCGACATCGGGTTCGATGAAGACGGCTACATCCACGATCTGGTCGAAGAAGGCGTGAACACATTCAAGGAGCCCATCGCTGCGGAGTTCCTGGCGGGCACCGCCGATCGCGTCAGTTACGCCCTCGCCGCAGACACCGGCATGCTGTTCGTGCCGCTGTTCACCTCATCACAGACGGTGGCGGTGGGCGCGGGGCAGGCCGGTGACGGAACCAACGAGCGCTTCGCAGACGGAACCGCGCTCTCGTACACCCGCTGGTTCGGGTTGGGTCGCGGCGACGTGGGCAGCGCGATGGAGGCCATCTGGGAGGCGAAGGAGGTCTCCACCGGCCGCATCGACGGCTTCGTGGTCGAGCAGGGCACCGGCGTTGCGCTCTCCGACGTGCATGTCTTCGCCACGCGCGCCGGCGAGGCTGCGCCGTTTTTGGAGTGGACCACCGACGTGGGCGACGATCCCACCGCCGACGGCTCCTTCGGCGGCGCGCTGCCCCCGGGAGACTACGAGCTGCTGGTCCACGCCGCGGGCCGCCCCGACGGCACGTCGGTCGCTGTTACGGTGGCTGCTGGTGACGAGGTCTCGCTCGTGCTGGAGTCGCCGCAGCCCGGCTCCCTGCGGTTCGCCATCGTCGACGAGACCGATCTGACTGTTCCAGCCAAGCTCACCGTCTTCGCCGAGGGCGAGAGTCCGCGCGATCCGGTGCTTGGAGACGGCTACATCTCCGGCGACCCCGCGGCGGTGGTGTTCACCCACGACGGCACCGGGCAGATCGTCCTGCCTCCCGGCCGCTACACCGCGGTGGCCTCGCGCGGCGTCGAGTACGAGCTGCATGCCTCGGACGTGTTCGAGATCGCCGCTGATACCGCCGTCGACATCGAGCTGCAGGTGGTGCGCAGCGTCGACACCAGCGGCTGGATCAGCGCCGACTTCCACGTGCACGCCTTCCGCTCGCACGACTCCGGGGTGAGCCTCACCGACCGCGCCACGACCATGGCCTCCGAGGGTGTGGAGTACCTCTGCAGCACCGACCACGACGCTATCGTCGATTACGCGCCCGCCATCGCCGAGCTGGGGCTGGAGCACTGGCTGGGCTCCACCATCGGTCTGGAGACCACCACCATCGAGCTGGGGCACTTCCTTGGCTTCCCGCTCGCCTACGACTCCCTCGACGACATGGGCGGGGCGCTGGACTGGACGGGGCTCACTCCCGGAGAGATCATCACGGGCATCCACGAGCTGGGAGTACCCGGGAGCGTCGAGCCCCTGGTCTTCGTCGCCCATCCCCGCGACGGCATCCTGGGCTATTTCGATCAGTACGGGCTCAACCCGTACGTGTCCTCGGAGGACGGCGACGTCGTCTTGAACGACACCCTCCTGGCCCAGATCGAGGAGTTCGACCAGCTACAGCTCCGCGAGAACTTCACGCTGGACGGCGTGGAGGCGATCGAGGTGCTGAACGGCAAGCGTTTTGAGCTGATCCGCTCTCCCACCCAGAGCGAGCTGGACGCCTACGCCGCCGACCCCGACAATTTCAGCACCTACGAGATCCTGGCCCGCACGATGACGGAGCAGCTCGCGCTGGAGGCCGGCACCGCAACGCTGGGGTACGGCCACGAGGGCACCGTCGACGACTGGTTCACCCTGCTCAACCTGGGCTACACCATTACGGCGCTGGGCAACTCAGACACCCATGGAAAAACATCTGATGAGTCTGGCTGTCCGCGAAACTTCATCCTGTCCGACACCGACGAGCCGGGGTGGCTGAGCGAGGTCACGATCACCGAGGCGGTGCGAGCTGGCCAGGTCGTCGCCAGCACCGGACCGTTCGTGCGCTTCTATGTGGACGATGAGACGACCGGCCCCGGCTCGTTCGTCACGGGCGGTGGCGAAGTGACGCTGTCGATCGAAGTGCAGACACCGTCATGGTTCGACGTCGATAGGGTGGAGCTGTACGAGAACGGCAGCCTGATCGCAGAGTGGGCCGACGCCGAGGTCTCCCCCGGCATCGTCAATCTCTCGATCGATCACACCGTGTCTCCCACGCGAGATTCCTGGTACACCGTGATCGCGCTCGGAGATGACGATCTCGCGCCCGTGAGTACGACGGTCGAGATCCCCCACGTACAGCTTCAGGACGTCGTAACAGAGGCACTGTCGGATCTGCCGGTGGCGGCCTTCCTCGGCGAGGCCGTGCCGATTCCGCGAGCGTTCCCGGTGTACCCCTACGCCGTCACCAACCCCATCTGGATCGACGTCGATGGCGACGATGCCTTCACTGCGCCCGGCCTCCCGGTCTGGTTGGCCGAGCCGGAGGAGCCGGCCGCTCGCTGACTCGGTTTCCTACTCAGAGGGCCCCTGCAGGCTCAAAGTCTGAGCGTGATCTCATCATGCAGACCGCTCGGGCAGCCCGACTCCCGATCGGCGAAGATGACATCAGAGACAGCGCCTTCGGGTGGAACGGCGTCATCTTCGCCGTAGCTCCACTCCGTGCAGAAGTCCTCGACCTCCTCCGCTCCTTCGGCGGTCTCGGTGATCCAGGCGGTCGCCGTGACGGGCCTCGCACATCCGATGCCGCCGTAGCTCCAGTCCATGACCCGTGTCTCTGTGGTCGGCTCGCACAGCCTGAACGAAGCGTACGCCTGGAGGGTGGACTCTTCGCTGTCCATGAGCAGGTGAACGGTCCCCGGGGACTCTGTCGTCCAGCCCTGCTGAGATTCGTCGGAGACCTCGACGTAGATGTTGCCATCCATCAGCGGGTCGCAGCCGGTTGACAGGAGCAGGATCGTGGCAGGAAGAGCCGAGCGCATGGAGACTCCGGTTCAGTTCTCTACAGGCACGCCGCCCGGTATCACGCCCCGCTGAATCGCCAGCTCCACCGCGCGCACCTGTGACGGAACCGCGCCGGTGGGGCTGCGGATCTCCACCACCGTCCCCGCGGAGTCCAGCGCCCGCCAGATCCGCGGGGTGCCGTCGCGACGACCCGCAGGCACCTGTGGGGAGAGCGCGAAGAAGCCCTCGGCCAGTACAGCCTCGATCACCGAAACATCCGCGATCTTCGCGTCGAGTCGCCAGCGGGGGGGCGCGGGGCTCCGTCGGCCGTCCGCCCCCCGCCGGGTCGCCGACCACGAGTACAGCCGCCCATCCGGGTAGAGCCGGCGGACGGTCGTGGCTGCGCGCTGTGACGGTCCCGTAACAACCTCCCAGACTGCTGTTACGCCCATCAGGTCGGACGGCAGCCCGTCGCTCCGCCCGAGATCACCCTCTCCGAGAGCACCCTGTCCGAGAGCACCCTGCCCGGGATCCCGGGTTGATGTTTCGGCCGGCTCGCCAGCCTCGGCGGCGCCCACCATCACCATCGGGGCCATCACGACTGGATGCGCCACTCAGGGATCCGCGTGAGGGATTGCAGCGCCCAGCCGATGGTGGAGTAGTTCGACGCCTCTACATTGGCGCCGAGCGACATCAGGCCGTCGTTGTTCTCATGCACCGCCCCTCCTGTTACGCCGATCTGACGGGCCAGATCGTCGTGACCTGTGGCGGTCCCGGCCGGCGCTCCCGAGCCGGAGATCGTGCCGCCGCGATCCGCGACGCCGTCGCCGTCGTCGTCTACCCCGGCGTTGTCGTAGTGGTCTGCGAGCCCCAGCACATGACCGAACTCGTGCGCGGCGACGTCCTGCGCGCGACCATCTCCTACCGTGAGATCGACCCAGGCCCAGCCGTCCTCACCCTCGACGGGCGCGGTCGCGACGCGGATCTGGTTCGGCGCCATGCCCGCGGACTTCAGGTAGTCGGCCACCGCCTCCGCCCGACGCCGCGCCATCCCCTCCGAGGTGGAGTGACCGGTGATCGTCACGGGGTTGGTGCCGTCCTTGCCGGCGTCGCGAAAGTCGGCGATCAGCGCGTCGAGATCAGCCGCGGCCTCGGCCGGGAGGCTGTCGGAGCCCGACTCGAACGGACCCACCCAATTCTGGAGCATGGAGTCACCCGCCTCGGTTCGCTCCTCATGAGTCATCGCGTCGCGGCTCGAGACGACCATGCCGCTGCCGTCCGCGCCGCCGCCCCAGACGTACGCCCCCACATCGGCGCTGCCGTCGTCGGGGCACTTGTAGACCTCCATGGACAGGTGATCGCCGTCGCGGGTCTCGGCCCACACGACGTCCAGCTCGACGTCAACGTAGGCCAACGCGCCCTCCCAGCCGGGGCGATCCACCGCGAACGTGAACTGTCCCGTCCAGACGCTCTCGATGTTCGCCCGCACCTTCTCGATCCACTCAGCCTGCTGTCCCGCCCACTGGAAGGTCTCCGCGAAGGCGTCCCGCGCGGCGGCGTCGGGCAGGTTGTTCCCGTCGATGGCCGCCTGATCCAGATCTTCATTGTTCGAGGTGAAGGTGCCGCTGCTGTACTCGAGGCCGTCGATGAAGTCGACGCTGCCCTGCACACGCACGCCGAACCGGCCCGTGCCCGGATCATACTCGGCGTCGAACCCGCCGCCGGACGGAGGAAGCATCAACTCCGGGCCGTACGGACCGCTCGCGAGGAACGCCTCCAGAGAGTCGGCGGCGTTGCCCTCCGCAGCGTGCTGATCCTGCTCGGAGAGCTGCTCCTGCGCGAAGGCGTTGCCCCGCGTGGCCTCGGACGTCTCGCTCCCGCTCCCGCCGCTGCTCGGCGCTCGCTGCGCGTTGTGTTGATGGTGGTGCTGGTGGCAGTGACCGGACATCTTCGAGCCTCACGTGAAGGAGCGTGGAGGGCTAGCGGAGCGCCGCCAGACGCCGCCGCAGCACGGACGCGGGGCGGATCACCCGACGCATTCGGGGCAGGTGCTTCCCCGAAGCGCCCCGAAGGCCCGAAGCGCCCCGGAGGCCTGGCGCTCCCCGGAAGGGGGCAGCTGTGGAAGCGGGGGGCTCGGAGACAGTCGGTGGCAGCGCATCGAGCGCCTCTGCCAGCCGGGGCAGCACGTCTTCGGCGGTGTACCGGATCAGGTGCTCGCCCTGGAACGCATGCACGATCGCCCACTCGAACTTGTGCGGCGCGTGCCGAATCGCGTACGCCAGCAGCGACCAGTAGTGTCTTCGGTTTGGACTCATCACGCCGATGCGCAGAACGGACCGTCCGAAGTCCCGCAGTCGCCCCTCGCGCGGCTCGCCCCGCCGCTCCGCCGGGCGCGAACGCCGGATGTGGTTGCGGCATCGCTCGTAGTAGCTATCTGCGGTATAGATATCCCGCATCAGATCGGCGTAACCGGCGATCAAAGCGCGCTCGTCCATGGCCGGCTCGAAGTTGGGTCGGCCGAATTGGTCGCCGCTGCTCTGGTCGCGCAGGCGCCCCTCCCGCTGCAGCCGACGCCACAGCGCCGTGCCCGGGAGCGCGTTGAGCATCCCCACCATCGCGAACGGAATGGGGGCGTTCATGATGAATGCGCGCTGAGCCTCGAAGATGTCTGGCCCGTCGGCGTCGAATCCCACGATGAAGCCGCCCATGATCTCGAAGCCCGCGGCGGTGAGGGCGTCCATGGACTCTGCGAGGTCGATCCGTAGATTCTGCGTCTTCTTCGTCTCTGCGAGGGCGGCGGTCGAGACCGTCTCGATGCCCAGGAAGACGGCGTCGAATCCAGCGTCGGTCATCGCGGCGATGAGCTTCTCGTCGCGCGCCAGGTTGACCGTCGCCTCGGTATAGAACGAGAACGGATGCCCGGTCTCGCGTTGGTACGCCGAGATTGCGGGGAGGACCGCGCGGACCGCCGGTCGGTTCCCGATGAAGTTGTCGTCGACGAAGAAGATCTTGCCGCGGTAGCCGCCCTCGCGGAGCGCGCGCAGCTCCGTGATGATCTGCGGGGCGGTCTTCACGCGCGGCCTTCGGCCGAAGATCTCGATGACGTCACAGAATTCGCACTGGTATGGGCACCCCCGCGAGAACTGCAGACTCGCCGATGAGTAGATGCTCAGATCGACCAGATCGTACCGCGGCACCGGAGACGTCGTGATGTCGGGCCGCTCCTCTGCTGCGGGCAGGACCACCTGGCCCTCCCCGGAGATCGCCGCGATCAGCTCGGGGATACGCCCCTCGGCCTCTCCCTGGAAGATCACGTCGGCGGCGGCGAACAGCTCGGGAGCCGTGGTCGGCGCGGGGCCCCCCACCACCGTGCGCTTGCCCAGCGACCGCGCGCGCCGCATCGCGTCGTTCATCGAGTCGGCCTGGATCAGCATGCCGCCGATCAGCACGACGTCGGCCCATGCGATGTCGTCGTCGAGGAGCTGTTCCGTGTTGCGATCGATCAGGCGCAGGGTCCAGTCCACCGGCAGCATCGCCGCCAGCGTCAGCATGCCCAGCGGCGGGAGCGTGGCCTTCTGCCCGGCCATCCGGACCGCGTACTGGAACCCGAAGTATGTGATCGGGAATTCAGCGTAGATGAGGAGAGCGTTCATTTGGGTTGCTCTAACCCCGATCACCCGTCGCGCATCCACGCCAACCCCGGATCTCGTGAGATCACCTCGGTCCACGCCGCCGCCGCGCGCGGGTCCCCCAGCGATCGCAGCGCGTTCGCCCGCCCGGCGTGGTGCAGGGCGGTGTCCGGGCGAAGCGCCGCCGCCCGCTCGTAGGCCTCCAGCGCGTCTGCGTGCGCCCCCAGGAGCTGCAGGGCGTCGCCCCGACCGTGCCAACCCCAGGCGTCGTCGGGGGCCTCGGAGATCCGCTGGCTGAAGGAGAACAGCGCGTCGGCATGCCGCCCCTCCGCGAAGGCCCTCCGGCCGTCCCCGAGATGATCGATCACGCCGAACGCGCGCGGATCCACCTCTGGAGGACGCCCCGACCGATCCCGCTGCGCCAGCCGCACCAGGAGAGTCTCTCCCGGACGCGGGAGGACCCTGCGCCCCACCGCCGCGGCGACGAACGCCAGGCGATCGAGCCAGGCGGCCCAGGTGGGTCGGCGGGGGACCTGCGCGGGCATGCTCCTCCCGATCCTTGGCGCTGCTGGGGCGCGCTGTGCGACAGCGGCGCGGTCATGGTACATGCATGGGGATCAGGAGGAGCAGATGCTGCGCCCATCGCCACTCGTCGGCCCGACCACCCTCGGCCCGGTCCGTCTCCCTGCCGCAGGTCTCCCCGCTGCAGGTCTCCCCGCTGCAGGTCTCCTCGCTGCCGTGCTCCTCGCAGGTCTTCCGGCCTGCAGCGACTACGAGGTCGTCAAGCTTGAGGGCGAGGACGTCTTCTACCAGCTCGAGGCCGGCGAGGTGGACATCCTCCTGGTGGTCGACAACTCCTGCTCGATGGCTCCCTACCAGAGCGAGCTGGCCGAGAACTTCGACGCCTTCCTCACCTACTTCATCGAGGGCGACGTCGAGTACCAGATCGGGGTGGTCACAACCACCGTCACCGATCCTGTCGCCTACGACGCCTGCCCGCAGACCACCATCGATGCGATCCCCGCCGGCGGCGAGCTGATGGGCGGCACCATCCTCACGCCCGACACCGCCGACGGCGACCAGGTGTTCTCCGACATCGTCAACGTCGGAACCTGCGGGGCCGGCCTGGAGATGGGGCTGGAGAGCGCGCACCGCGCCCTCACCGAGCCCCTGATCAGCAGCGGCAACGCCGGGTTCATCCGGCACGACGCCTACCTCTCGGTGATCTTCGTCAGCGACGAGGAGGACACCTCTCCCCTGCCGGTCAACGACTACATCAACGCGTTCCGCGACGTCAAGGGGCAGCGCGCGCGCGAGGTGTTCAACGCCTCGGGGCTGGTGGTCGCCGACATCGCCGACTGCGGCACCGCCCAGGTCAACAGCGGCGCGGCAGAGGGCTCCCGCTACGTCGACGCTATCGAGCAGACCGGCGGGGTGATGGGCAACATCTGCGCCGACGACTTCGGCGACATCGTCACCGAGCTCTCGCTGGCCTCCTCGCGCCTCACCGACACCTTCACGCTGTCGTCGATCCCCGACGCCAGCAGCCTCCAGGTGATCATCGATGAAGAGGAGCACCCCTGCGGCACCGGTGAGTGGGAGCTCCGCTACGATCGCGAGGTAGATCCCATCGTCGCGCAGATCATCTTCGATCGCGCGCAGATGCCCCCGCCACAGTCGCGCATCACCGCCCGCTACAACCAGGGCAGCGTCATCTCCGAGGCTGACGAGGACTCCCAGGCCTTCTGCGTGGCCGATGGAGGTACGGAGTGACCGCTCCCCTGCCCCCGCGGCGTTCGCTGCTGGTGGGGGCCATCGCGCTCGTCGCGCTCGTCAGCTGCAAGAGCAAGGCCGTCGCGCCCGGCGAGTGCGCTTACGACAGCGACTGCGGCGAGAGCCAGGTCTGCCAGGAGGAGGTGTGCGTCACGGTGTCTTGCGTCGCGTCCACCGACTGCGACATCGGTCAATACTGCGACGACACCTATAACTGCTCCTCGGGCTGCAGCGCGGACTCCGACTGCCTCGCCGGCGAGACCTGCGATCTCGACAGCAACTCCTGCGAGGCCTACGGCTGCCGCGACACCCAGCTCGACTGCTCCTATGGCCAGTACTGTGACGTCGCCACCGGCACCTGCTACGACGCCGACGCCCCCCTGTGCGAGGAGTGCATCGTCAACGGTGACTGCGGCGGGCTCGGCAACGAGTGTCTGCCGACGGAGTACACCGGGATCAACTGCGACGCCGCCGAGCGCAACTCCTGCAGCGATCCGGGGATGGAGTGCTACATCGTCGAAGCGAGCGAAGACCCGTGTCAGAACGACAACCAGTGCGAGCTCGGCTGGTACTGCGACAACATCGGCACCGGCACGGGCAAGGTCTGTCATCGCGATGAGTGCATCACATCGACCTGCACGATGACGTGCGACGCCACCGGAGATGGAACAGACTGTCCGCGCGGCTTCCAGTGTTACGACGCCTACGGAAACGGGCAGGGGTACTGTCTCGGCGAGTGCGCGTGGATGGCGGACAAGGGGTACCTGTCCAGCAATTGACGGCTGCTTCGGCCGCTCCAGGGAAAGAAAGGTCCCATGATCGGCGCGTAGGCTCGAGTCCACTG
>CAYXGP010000079.1:15769-31937 GCA_964464515.1 uncultured Enterobacterales bacterium | reverse complement strand
CTGGGCCTGGGTCTGGACTACGACGAAGACCTGCTCACCGCCATGAGCGACGCCGGCGGCGGCAGCTACCACTTCGTCGAGCGCCCCGGTCAGCTCACCGAGATGTTCAGCACCGAGCTGCATCAGATGACCGCCGTTGTGGGGCGCGAGACCGTGGTGTCCGTCGACCTCGACGACGGCGTGGAGCTGCTGGAGGTCTACGGTTACCCGGCGAGCCGCACACAGGAGGGCTACAGCGTCTTCCTGGGAGACGTGCATGGCGGGCAGACCCGGAAGATCGTCGCGCGTGTGCGGGTGCCCGATGCCTCCCTGGGCACCCACGGCGTCGCAGACGTCGATCTGCGCTATGTGCATGAAGAGCACTCGGTGCTCGCCGAGGATGATGTGGATGTGAGCGTCACGCCCGACGCCCACCTCGCCGCGAACTCGGTGGATCGCACCGTGGCGCGCAAGGCCGTCCGCGCCCACGCCGCCAAGCTGATGGATGAGGGCGTGCGCGCCTGGGCCGCCGGCGATCGCGCCACCAACCGCGCGAAGGTCATCGCCGGCGCGCAGATGCTCGATCAGCTCGGCAGCGCGCTTGGCGACGACGAGATGCTGGCCGAGGCCGCCGCGTACCACGCCCAGCAGGCGGTGTTCGAGGAGGCTGATGTGCGCTCTGACGAGGGCCTCAAACAGGTCAAGAAGGTCAAGGAGAGCTCCCGTGCCTACATGCACTGAACCCCGCTTGCCGCAGGTGGGCCGGTTTGAGATCGACCCCGCGGATCGCGGCGCGCTCCGCGGCCGCGCCGCTCGGTGGATCGGCGCGCAGCTCCTGATCACCGGGCTGCTGTCACAGCTCGCCCTCACCGCTGGCACCCCCGATCTGGTCTACGGGCTCGCGATCGCCGGAGGCCTCGCCACCGCCTTCTACCGGACGCCGCTGCGCGCTGCTGCGTCGGCCGGCGCCGTGGTCGGGGCATGCGTTCTGTCGGGCCTCGCCCTCGACGGCGTCTCCACGATCGACCTGTGGGTGCGCGCCGGGCAGCCGGGGGTCTTCGTCTCCACCAGCCTCGTCGGCGGGCAGATCCTCGCCGCCGGCGTCACCCTGGGCTGGGTCCTGGGCTGGCTGGACGACGGCCCGGATGACACCCTCCGCGGCCTCCAGCTCGCGCTGGTCGGAACCACCCTCACCGGCGTCGCCTGGTGGCTGGCCGCCCTCCTCCTGCCGACGGGTCTCACCCCGCTGTTCGCCACCCTGTTCACCGCGCTGGTGGTCGCCGTCGGGAGCGCCGCGGTGCTGCTGCCGGGCGCCCTGCGCTACCGCACCGCCTCGCGCATCCCCGGACCGCCGCGGATCCGCTCGACCCTCACCGAGGACTACCGCGAGCCCTGTCTGCGCGCGCACTCCCTCGACAGCGACCTCGCGAAGCAGAGCCCCGATCCCGAGACCCGCGACGGTCTGGGCGAGGTGGCTGCCTGGATCTACCGCCTCCAGTGGACGCTGCAGCGGCTCGATCGCGAGCAGGGAACCCACGACGATCTGGAGCTCGCTGAGCGCGTCGTGCGGCTGACCGAGGAGGCGCAGGCGACAGAGGACGCCTTCACCCGCGACCGCAAGCTCGCCACCGTCCGCCACCTGGAGCGCCTGCAGGCCCACCGCACCGCGCTGGGTGAAGAGCGCAACCGCACCGCCGCCCTCGTGGACTACGCCAGCGCCTTTCTGGAGGAGGCCCGAGGCAGCCTCGTGCTCGCCCAGATGAAACCCGGCGAGCAGCAGACCCCTGAGCGACTCGACGACGTGCTCGGCCGGCTGCGTACGTTCTCCAACGAACGCGCCAACCACCGCAGGACCGCCCGCGAGGTGGCGGTCATGCAGCGGGCGTAGCAGCGGGCATCGACTTTAGCGCTGCCGCGAGCTGCGCGGCGTCGGTCACCAGGGGGAGGCGTCGCTTCGCCCCCCCCTGCACCACCCGCGTATGGGGACCGGTGACACCACCTCGCCACTCCACGCGCACCGACCTGCCCGCGACCACACCGCTGGCGATGACCCGCGCCCGCAGCCCCATCGGCTGCAGCACCAGTCCCTGCGCCTGCGCCGCACCGATGCCGTCAGCGGCCTGCGTAGACAGCCACAGCTGCCACAGCCGGTTGAACACCACCAGCGCCCAGACAGCGGCGAGCAGGATGAGCACTCCCGCGAGCACCGCGTTGAGCACGGAGAGATCCACCCAGGTGTCGATGCCCTCAAGATCCATCCGTCACACCGCTGCGGTTTTGGGGTCCACCATCAGAAGTAGTAGCGGACGCCCATCTGACCATCGAACGACCAGGTCAGCAGCTCATAGAAGTAGAACGTGGGCGCGGTCTCCATGAAGAAGTCCGCCGGCACATCGCGGACCATTATCGACGCGCCGAGCACCAGCCGCGGACCCGTGGTGAGGGTGCCGGTCATCTCGGTGATGTTGGTGGACAGGTTCACGCCCACGCCGATGTGCAGCGGGATGGACACCGACTCGGTGGGCGGCTGGATAGGGCGCAGATGTGCCACGTAGTCGACGGTGACCGCCACATCTCCCAGGCGCCCAGCATCACCACCGGCGGAGAACTGCACACCGGACCAGTCACCGAGCCACATCTTTCCGGTGAGACCAGAAGGTGCTCCGATGCCCACCCCGAGGCCAAGGGGACCGCCGGCGCGCTCTGCGCTGCCACCCTGTTGAGGGGGCGGCGTGGACACCGGAACCTGCGCGTCCGCTGCGTTGCTCAGGGCCAGCAGGCCCGGGACGAGGAAAGTGATCATGCCGCGCTCCGTTGGAGGGCCGCCCGCGGCCATGGGGCGACACGGAGCATGCGGGCAGAGCGGAGGTGGCGCGCGGTACAGGATTCGAACCTGTGGCCTTTGGCTCCGGAGGCCAACGCTCTATCCAGCTGAGCTAACCGCGCTCGTGGTTGGAGCCCCCGGTGTATCCACGCGGGGGGAGGGGGTCAACCGTCCCTGGATGGTCAAGCAGCGTCCTCTTCCACGGACAGCTCACCCTGGCCCAGCGCCCAGCGCGCGATCGCCGCGACCTTCTCCTGACGCCAGTTGAGGGCCGTCCGCTCGAGGGCGAACCGCTGGTACAGCCCCCGCACCAGACTCCACAACTCCTCGTACAGGGCCATACGCTCGAACAGCAGCTCCTCCTCGCCGTCGGTGGCGTGGGAGGGGAACTTCACACCGGTCATGTCCAGCAGGGGCGCCTTGAGGGTGACGGAGTACTCGCGCTCCTCGCGACGCAGGTGGAGCTGCAGGGCGCTGAGCACCTTGCCGCTGGACAGCGCCGCGCGGGCCTCGCGTGACTCCGCCGCCTCGTCGCCGGTGATCACCGCGCGCGCGCGCTGCTCGTCGGGGCCGCGGAAGGCCATGCGCTGATCGACCCACACCTCGATGACGCCCAGCTCTTCTCCGAGGTTCATCGTGCCGCCCTCACGAACGGTGGCGGTCCAAAGCCAGATCAGGAACTCGATGGAGAGGTGGGGAAGGACGGGGGACTCGCTCATGGTGTCTGCTCTTGTTGCGGCAGGGGGGGGCGGTAGTCGCTGACGCCGCACAGCTCCAGCGAGGCAGCGAGATCGGGATCGTCGAGGAAGTCCAGCGGCGAGGCCGGCTCGAGGGTGAGCCCGAAGGTGTTCCGGAACAGGCTGCGGAAGCGGTCGTTCACGCTCTCGGACGTGCTGTGCAGGAGCACCCAGCCCTCGATGACGTTCCAGCAGAACTCCGTGACCTGCACGCGCGGCAGGCACTTGGTGAGCATTTCCTGTTCCAGCAGCTCGCGCGTCTCGGTGCGGATGCTCGCCGGCGCGCGGGTGCAGCCGTTGGCCTGGCACCACTGGGTCAGGCGCTGATCGAGGTGCGCTCGGAACAGCTTCGCCGGCAGGGTCTTCTTGTCCACGCGCATCGCCGCGAGGATGAAGTGGTTCATCAGCCAGCGTTCGCGATTGGAGAAGTCCGTGTACAGCAGGTTCTGGGTGAGACACCAGCCCACGGTCTCGCCGGTGTGCAGCGCGCTCGCCGGGTCGTGGAAGGCGTTGTCGGTCAGGGCCTCTGTGTAGCGATCGCGGAAGTCGTCGGGGACCACCCCATCGACCCGGTACCGCCGCAGCGTCAGGCTCCCCTTCAGGATCCCCATCGGTCATTCCTCGTGCAGGCGCTCTTCATGCGAGCGTTCGTAGGTAGTGAGCAGCGGCGATGCGCTACCAGCTGCGGATGTCAGCCAGGGCGTGTCGGAAGACGGTCATCTCGACTCCCTTTCGCTGCTGCAGGCCAAACTCCCAGCGGCTCAGCCAGGTGACGGTGCCCCGCAGGCGCTCGCCCTCCAGCAGGGTGACGCGCACATCGGTCTCTTGATCGAGGTAGCCGAACAGGCGGCGATCGGAGCAGCCGTAGCGGTCCTGGGGCAGCGGCACCGGCTCGGCGGTCCGGGGCACTTTTGGAGCGCGCTTGATCTGCCGACGGGCCCGCCGGAGATCCGAGGACGCGCAGAGCATCTTGATCTGGAGCTTGTGGACGCGCTCCTCGCCGTCCTTACCGTCGAGGACCACCTCATAGCGATCGACCCCGGTGACGCGCCCGGCGGTGACGCGCTGACCGTGCAGGAAGAGGGTCAGCGGGGTCTCGTCCGCGAGGGCCACGAGCAGCGCGCTGTGGTCGGCCATGCGCAGCAGGTGCTCCTTGAGGCGCCGCTTGCGGAGGACCTGCTCCAGATCCGCCTGTCCGAGGGCGATCTGGGTCGCCAGCGACTTGGGGAGCTGGTGGGTGCTGATCAGCCCCTCCACCTGAGTGCGAATCGCCAGGCGACGGATGGCGTCGTTCGCCGTGAGCTGGCCGCAGACCACCTGCCGAGCCAGCGCCCGCGGCAGCCCCGTCCGCTGCATGAGCGCCGAGATCTGATGATTGGACGGTGGTTGTCCCCTTCCGCCCTTTCGGTCACGGTTCATCTGCACTCCCCCGGTTCGACCCAGCCTAACTCCCCAGGCCCCGCCGCGGCGCACTGGATACGGGGCGCCGAGGAGGACTGATGCCCAACCCCATGCCCACCGCCGGCCGTCCCGCCCCCCACCTCGCCGGGCCCACCGACACCGATCCGTTCGACCTCGCCGCACACCTGGGGCATCCGGTGGTGGTGTACTTCTACCCGCGCGACATGACCCCCGGCTGCACCACCGAGGCGCGGGACTTCCGCGATCGGATGGAGGCCTTTCAGGCCGCCGGCGCGCACATCGTGGGGGTCAGCCGCGACAGCCCGCTGCGCCACTCACGCTTTCGGGCAAAGGAGTGCCTGCCGTTTCCCCTGCTGAGCGATCGCGACGGGGCGAACTGCGAGCGCTGGGGCGTGTGGCGCGAGAAGACCAGCTTCGGTCGGACCGCGATGGGCATCGTGCGCTCGACGTTTCTGGTGGACGCCGACGGGCGCATCGCGCGGGCGTGGCCAAAGGTGCGGGTCCGCGATCACGCCGCCGATGTGTTGGTAGCCGTTCAGGCGCTCTGACGCGGCCGCCGCCCCCCAACCGTGTAGACACGTACTTCTCGGAGATGACCGAGGGCGACTTCTCCGGCAGCAGCACCTCCAACAACGCCGCCTGGGACCCGACGCGGAGCGCCCGGTACAACCACGGCTGCCCGATGGGCGACCCATCGGGTTCGGGATCCGATTGGCACCCGTTGACTGGGCTCGCCGTGGGTGATGGACCACCCCTGCGGTGACAGCAGCGCCCTCCGGAGGTAAGCGCGCTGATAGCGTTGACTCAACGCTATCAAAGCTGTCAGACATCTACGCACTCATTGACGGGGCAGCACCCGCCCGAGTCGTCTTCGCAGCCTGGTCCGCACGCCGTGGAGCACGTCTGCCCGGTCTCGCAGGGGACCTCGTCCGTACACTCATGGCAGGCCATGATGTCCCCGTCGGTGTAGGCCTGGACCGCCCCCTCGGGGCAGCTCGTCCCGCAGGTCGATGTTCGATTCGAGCCCACGAACACCTGATATTCGCCCGGACAGACCTCGGTCGAGCTGCTCTGGGTGATCCGGGTACCGCTGTCGCCCTCGTTCTTGTCGGGGCAGCCGAGCAGGGCGATCAGCGTTGGAATACAGAGCGCGTGTCTCATCGAGAGTCCTCCACAGCAGACATCTTGCCCAGCGAGAAGCGCGCCTGTCCAGCGCCCCTCGACATCTCAACCTCCGAGGGCCCCTATCATCGCCGGGTGTCCCGGTCAGAAGCCTCGCCTACGTGGTCCGCGACATGACGAGCAGGCTGCGCGAGCGCCCCGCACGGATGATGCGGGGCGCTGGTTGATCAGGACGTACAGCGAGTGGACTCGCCTGGCCTACTTCTTCTTACCTTTTCCCTTTCCGTTGCCGTTGTCGCTCTTTCCGCAGTCGCTCTGTGCGGAGGCCGAGGAGATGTCGTCCTTCTCGTCTTCGGAGATGACCCCGGCGTCGTGCATGTCCTCTGCGGTCTGCGAGACGCAGCTCTGGTACTCGCCGTGGTTCTTACAGTCGTCATCGCACGGGCAGAGCTGATCCACCGAGCAGCCGCTGTCCAGCACGGCATCGTTCGAAGCGGTGTCCAGGCAGGCATCATCGACATCGAGCACGCCGTCGGCGTCGTCGTCATCGCAGGCATCGCCCTGCCCGTCGCCGTCGTCATCAGCCTGGTCGGTGTTCGCATCCGCCGGGCAGCTGTCGCTGTCGTCGCAGAACAGATCACCGTCTGAGTCTCCGGAGGCGTCATCGCCCACGCATGCGTCGCTGTCATCGCAGACCAGATCGCTGTCGCTGTCGCCCGAGGCGTCATCGCCCCCGCACACGTCGCAGCCGTCGGGCACCCCGTCCGTATCTGCATCGGCCGTGTCGTCGTAACCATCGCAGACATCGAGATCATCGGTCACGCCATCCCCGTCCGAGTCGTCGGTGCACCCATCCCCGTCGGTGTCGAGCCCCGAAGCGTCCTCGCTCGGGCAGGCGTCGACGTCATCGGTCAAGCCGTCCCCGTCGGTGTCGACACATGAGTCCAGGGGATCGACCACCTCGACGCTGACACAGACCTGATGGATGGTGTAGGCCTCGTCTCCGTTCTCTCCGACGATGGACAGGCTCAGGCCCCCGGCCCGGTCCAGGCTGACACCGAAGTCGGCGGCGCCGCTCTGCTCGCCCCAGCTGCCGGTGGCGCTGGTGGTATCGCAAGACAGGTCGACCTCCAGGTCGTAGATGGTCTGCTCACCGATGGCGCCCAGCGGTCCGCTGCCGGAGGTCAGGAACGTCTCGTCGGCGAAGGAGTAGTCCGCGCCCGAGAACGCCAGCTGATAGCCGATGAGGATGCCGGCATAATTGTCCTGCGCCGCCACCCCCACGCCGGTGGTCCCGTCGCTGACCACCACGTTCAGGTCGTCATCCTCGCCTTCACGGGTGCGGTCGATGGTGGCGGTGACGACGACCCGATCGTCGTCGCTGAAGTCACCCGCCGCGGCCAGCGGGATGTCGATGAGCGTGGTGTAGCTCTCGCCGGTGTCGAAGAACACGCTGTCGCCATCGGCCACCGGCGCGCGGCTGGGGAAGGAGACGCTGCCGTCGGCCAGCAGGTCCGCGCCGGTCAGGAGCGCGCCGTCGCAGTCCAGGGGCTCGATGGTCTCAGTCTGCAGGACCGGGCTGGTCGACAGGGACACCGACATCGACCCGTCCGCGGAGCTGCCAGCGGAGAAATCGATGATCTCGCCGCTCTCACCGCTCAGGGACTCGTCGGGCATTTCTTCCTGCAGTTCCTCGCACTCTGGATCGTCCGGATCGAGCCCGAACTCCGAGCAGTTGAAGCTCGGGAAGTTGAGGATGGAGCTGTTGTTGTAGTCGTCTGCCTCGGCGTTCGAGACGCTCACCCCGGTGTGGACGGTCGACAGGTCGTTGACGTCGTCGGCGAGGGCCGGGTAGAGCGTCGTGCCCACGACGAACTGAAGGAAGCCGCCGCTGCTGGGGTGCACGAAGATCCGCTGGCTGGTTCCGTAGTCTTCGAGCGTCAGCGTTCCTGAGATCGAGTCGCCACCGAGCTCGAACAGCGATCCATCGATCTCGATCCGTCCCCCCACGATCCCCGCATACGAGCCGCTCTCGGTCGCGCTGTTGGAATCGCTCACTGTGTCATCAACATCGAATTCGATGGTCCAGTCTGCGCCGGAGAACGTCTGATCATCGACGAAGCCGTTCGCTCCGCCGCCGGAGACCTGCACGTGGAGGTTCCCGGCCAAGGCGGAGGCCGGCATGAGGATCAGAGCCGCGAACGCGACTCGGGTGGGGTGTTGAACGAACGTCATGATGTTGCTCCCTGGCCTCTGGTGGCTGACGAGAGAGTAGGGAGCGGAGTGGCGACGTCGGCGAACGTCGAACAATTACTACAAGCCCCTCCGCTGCCCCCAGCCACGCGAAGATGGGATCATGCGCAGTCTGCTACTCGAGATGCCCGGCGATCAACAGACCCCGCTCTGGTCAGAGTCGGAGCAGGCTGCCGTGCTCAACCTGCGTAGTCGCTCGGCGGCGCCGCTGGCCGCAGCCGCGATCGGCATCGCGGGGGCGCTCTCTGCCGGGCTGGCGTGGCTGGCACCGCAGATCGGAGCGCTCCGGTGGCTTCAGCTCGGCACACCGATCCTGGCGGCGGGACTGCTGATCGGACCGGGGCGCCGCCTCGTGTCGGCGCGACCAAACACCAGCGCGCTCGCTGTCCTGGTCCCAGCGGTGTGCGTCATGGGAGCGGCCCTCTCCCCCGAGCCGACCTCGATCCCCTGGCTGTTCATGCTGGCCTACGCATGCGGGGGACTTGCGCTGCCGATGCCCGAGCGCATCGCGACCACGCTGGGCCTGACCGGGCTGTGTCTCGGAGTCACCTTGAGCACCGGCGAGCCGCTCTCGGCGGAGCTGCCCTCCCAGATCTCGTTCCTGGCGTTCGTCGTGGTGATGTCCATCGTGAACGGGCACTCCCTGATGTGGGGCACCGATCGCGCGGCCCTCCAGCGCGTGCGCATCGCTGAACGGGAGGCCCGGCTTCGCGCTCTCCGCGACGACCTCGCTGCCCGAGTATCCCAGCAGGAGGTGGAGCTGAAGGCGCTCTCGACACATCTGCGCACGCTGCGTCAGCAGGAGTCCGACACCCTGGGAGCGGCCATCCGTCAGAGTCTGCTGCCTGAGCTGGAGACGGTTCGGCTGGCCGTGGAGTCGTCCAGACGCCGGTCGGTCGCCCCGTCGCCCGATCTCACGGCGGTGCATGGGGCGCTGCGCCGCCTGCTACACCGTCTACAGCCACGCATCATCGATCAGCTCGGCCTGGAAGGCGCCCTTCACTGGCTCGCCGCCGACGCCGAGCGCAGGGTCGGAGAGCCGCTGGCCGTCTCCCTCGCCCCGAACCTGGACGCCCACCCCGTCAAGCTCCAGCGACTGGCCTACTTGACCGCCCGGGATGCCCTCGACCGCGCGGCCCTGGCGGGTCGGCCCGGCGCCTGGAGTCTCGAGGTCTACCCGGCCCCCGCGAAGACCGCGCTGGTAGTCGAGGTCATGGACGACGGACCGTGCATCTGGAGCCCCGACGACGCCGGGATCGCCTTCCTCGTCCTCCGCGAGCGCGTGCATGCGATCGGCGGACGCGTCGAGTGGCGCCTGCGCGGTGGCCGCTCCCTGCTCCGCGCGGTTGTGCCCGTGGAGGAGAGTTGATGGGTCCCCTCCCGCGCCACGATCCGCGACTCCGCGTGTTCGCCCATCGGTTCATGACGGAGAACGCCCAGCGCTACGGCCTGGCCATGGTGATCTGCGGAGTGCTGTGGTGGCCCCTGGATCCGCTGCTCTACGAGGGGGATCAGCTCCTCGCCATGACTCTGTGTCGCTTCGCGATCTTCGCGGTCTTCGCGTTGTTCACCGCGGTCCGCCCGGTCCGGGAGCTGATGGCTCGCCGGCCGCTGATCATGGCGACGCTCTGGATGGGCCTGGCGATGTTCGCCGCCGGTCTGGCCCTCGGCCAGGGCGCGCGCACCCTGGAGGACGGCTGGGCCCACTACTTCATGGCCGGCACCTTCGGCTCTGCAGTCGCCGTGATCGAGCTACCCCGGCGGGTGCTCCTGACCCTGGCTCTGGCGGCGTCCGGGCCCGTCGGCTTCATGATCGCTCAGCCGAGCGCCCTCTCCAGCCCCGCGCTGCCTGGGCTGATCGCCTACTCCCTGGCCGGAGTGGTGCTCGCGGTCTTCGCCGGCCACGCGCTGACCACCCGGCTCATCGAGCATCACGCCCAGGAGCGGGCGCTGGAGCGACAAGGCGCCGAGCTGGCCCGTCTGGCTGGCGATCTGGAGGTGCTGGCCGAGGAGCAGACCCACGAGCTGCGGCGCCGCGCCCACGACCTCCTGACCCAGCAGGAAGCGGAGCGCACGCGCCTGGCCCTGGAGCTGCACGACGGGTTGGGGCAGCAGATCGCCACGCTAGGATATGCGCTGGCGTACCTGCAGCGGCTCCCCCCCGAGTCCCGCGAGCGGGGCGACGTGATCTCGGAGTGCGCGGACCTGATCACCGCCGCCCACCGCACCCTCGCGGAGGTCCTCGATCGCCTGGAGCCGGAGGTGGTCGCCTACGGTCTGGAGGCAGCCCTGCGTGACCTCGTGCGCCCATCCACCCTGCCAATCTGCCCCCGGCTGACCACCACGCTGCCGCCGGTCCCCCTCCCCGCAGAGCTGTCTCTGGTCGCCTTTCGGGTGGTCCAGGAGGCGCTGAGCAACGCGCTGGAGCACGCCCGGGCTTCGGAGATCACCATCGACGTCGCCCTGTTGGGGGGCCGCCTGGAGCTGGCGATCGCCGACGACGGGATCGGCCTCGCGCCCGACGCCGAGACCCGCGGTGGGTTCGGGCTGGACGGGATCCGCTCTCGCGTAGCGAGGCTCTGGGGAGAGGTGCGCTGGCTCCCTCGGAAACCCCACGGCACACTCGTCCGCGCGAGCCTCCCGCTCACTCCGCCCGTCAAGGGTCCATGATGATCCGCGTCCTGCTCGCCGACGACCACGCGATGTTCCGGCATGGGATCCGCCGCATCCTCTCCACCGAGCCCGACATCGAGGTGGTGGGCGAGGTCGGCGACGGCCTGGAGATCTTCGCGCTCCTGACCACACGACGCGTCGATGTGTTGCTGCTCGATCTCTCGCTGCCCGGGCTGAGCGGCGTGGAGATCCTCCGCCGCGTCGTCGATGAGGCGCCGCGGGTGAACGTGGTCGTGCTCACGATGTACCCCGAAGACACCTTCGCGGCGTGGCTGATCCGACAGGGCGCCGCCGCCTTCGTCTCCAAGAGCGCCGCGCCGGATGTGCTGATCGAGGCCATCCGCGTGGCTCGAGAGGGCCGCATCTACTGGACCGACCGGCTGCGTGGGTTGGATCGACACGGAGAGAGCGCGCCGCATGAGCGCCTGAGCCCCCGTGAACGCCAGGTGTTCATGAGCCTGATCGCCGGCCGCACCGTCTCCGAGACGGCCCACGAGATCGACCTCGCCGTGAGCACCGTCAGCACGCTGGTGAAGCGCATCCGCCAGAAGCTGTCGGTGGACTCGGTCGCAGAGATGGTGCTGTACGCCCACCGCGCCGGTCTGCTTCACTGACTACCGGGTTCACTGCCGATCCGGCTCACAGATGGTCAGGAGTCCTCATGGACCAACCCCACCGCATTGGGTGACCGTGGTGTTTGGGAACGGGTGGGTTTGTTGGGTAGGGTTGTTGGGAAAGGGTGGCCGGAACAGGGCGTCTGTCGGAGTGGAATTGGATTCGAACCAATAACCTACTGATTCATAGTCAGTTGCTCTACCATTGAGCTACGGGAATGACAGAACAGTCTCCGGCCGCGGGTAAGCTAACCACACCACCGCCGCCGTCAAGCGCCCTGCTTCGAACCGGCGGTCTGTACTCAAGGTGCTGGTTCTCTCAATGCAGCGCTGCGCTCAAAATGACGTGGTGCTCACATTGATACTGTACTCAAGTCGGCAACGCTTTGTTGGGGGTCTGATGAGTTTCCAGGGGCGAAGACCCCTCAAACCGGTTTTGTTGTTCATGCCTGGTCACGGAGACCAGCACCCCACTCAGGAAGCCCCACCCTGGAGACCCCGATGTACCGACTGTTCGCCCTGCTGCCCCTGCTGCTCGCCTGCGCCTCTTCCGCCCGTATGGACACCGTGCTCGGAACGAGCGGCACCTCCAGCTCAGGGGAGTCGATCTACGTGTCCAACTGCGCTGGCTGTCACGGCGTGGACGGCCGCGGGGGATCGAGCATCGGAATCACCGACGACGTCGCCAATTCCAGCGAGGAGGAGCTGCTGGAGGTGATCCTCTATGGAGAAGACGAGATGCCCGGCTACGAGCACCTCAGCGACCAGGACCTGTCCGACCTCATGGCCTACTTGATCGACACATGGGGTTGAGCAGCTCGACGCTGACTCTTCAGGAAGCGCCGCCATGCCCACCGCCACGACGTTGTTGAGCAGGTGGAGGACGATGGCGGGCCACAGCGATCGCGAACGCAGGCGTATCCAGGCCAGGATCACTCCCAGCCCGGTGAGCGGAATCAACGCGGCGATGGCCCCATGCAACAGTCCGAACACCCCAGCGCTGATCCAGATGGCCGGCCACCGCCCCAGCCATCGGACCAGCGGGGGCAGCAGGAATCCCCGGAACAGGATCTCCTCGGTGATCGGCGCGAACAACACCGCGTAGACCACGAGCATGAGCCCCGTGACGGCCGCGCCCTCGCGGATATCGCGCAGCAAGGGCTGCTCGGCGACCTCCAGCTCGAGCTGTCCCAGCAGCTCCACCCAACCTGCTGATAGTAGCAGGAAGGGCAACACGAACGCGGCGCCCAACCCAATCCAGCGTGCGGTCGTCCGCCTCAGACCCAGCCCGGCTGGTCGGGCTCTGATCAGACAGACCGCCGTGCTGGCGAGCCCCCCGATGGCCGTCCCGATGAGGATCAGATCTGTGGGGGGCTCCTCTGGGAACCACTCGCCCGCCCCCGCGCGCAGCGCCACCAGGCTCACCCCAGCCGAGACCCAGAACAGCGCCAGGAACGCCAGCAGCACGTCGAGCAGATCCCAGGTCTGGGGCCGCCTGCGATGCCGCTCAGCCACGATCAGCGCGCCCACCGGGATCCCGCACAGCGCCGCGATCGCGACCACCAGCCCCGCCAGATCTTCGGGGGTCATGGTGGATCCGTCAGGAGGAACACGCGCCCCTCGTTCGTCTCTGTCCCCAGATATCCCGGCACACCGACCGCCCACAGGTCTCCTGCGCGCGACACCGACAGCCGACTGCGCTCCGAGGCGCGGTCGATCACCCAGATCACCCCGCCGCCCAGCGGCACCACCCGCGCCCGCTGCGGGATCGCCCGCTTGCTGAAGATGCCCGTGGCCCGCTCCTCGAAGATGCCCACGCCCAGGTGTTCACCGTCGATTCCCGTGAGGGTGGTGCCGTCTGCGCAGCGGACCTCTCCCGGCGCGTCGTCTGCGGCGAACCGCGGATCGCCCCAGCACGGCACCTCTCCCCACCAGCCCACCGCCCCGCTCGTCGAGCCCGCCCCCAGCCACTCGCCGTCCAGCGTGACATCGCAGCTCGCGCCCGCGCACGTGGTGATCAGCTCTCCGCGTGCGCAGTCCACCGCCTCCCCCACCCCCGTCGCCGTGAGCCACGAGCCGTCGGGGCAGCGATCCACCGCCGTCGGCGCCGTGAGTGGAGCTTCAAGGGCGACGCCATCCTGGGAGACGCGCCAGATGCCCACCCCGCGCTCCCACACCAGCAGGTCTCCGTCGTCTTCCCAGATGCGCTCTCCGCTCACCGCCGCCGTCCAGCGCCGCTCACCGCCCGCGCCGTACACCGACACCTCACCCGCACCCGGCGCCAGCGCCGCCATGTCTCCGGACGACAGCACCCGCACGGTCGCCCCGAGCATGCTGCCGCCAGACCCCGTGATCACCACCGCGGGGATGTCGTCGCCGAGGACCTGCTCGCCTGGGATGAGCGGAGCCGTACACCCGCTCGCGCCGAGCACCCAGAAGGTGGGCGCCCCCGCGCGGGCCACTCAGGTGTCGGAGCGGGTGAGCACCATGCGGCGGAAGAAGCCATGCCGGCCGTCCTCTCCGCCGCCGAACGGGCTGGCCCGAACCGCGCCTTTCAGGGTGTCCCACGCCTGGACGTCCATCCCGTACCGAGACCAGTTGCGCTTGAGCCACGCCGCCGGCGGCCAGATCCCCTGTTTGTGGATCCAGCCCTCCGGCACCTCGGACTGCTCAGCGTCAGCCTCGTAGATGTAGAATTTTCCGCCTGGCACCAGCACCCGGTGCACCTCTTTGAGGATGGCCGCGGTGTTCTTCCAGTGGTGCGCCGCCTGCACCGCCGCCGCCGCGTGGAACGTGCCCGGCGGGTAGATGATCGCGTCGGCCTCCATGTGCCGGAACGTCACGTTCAGCCGCGGGCCGCGGTTGCGCAGCGCGTAGGCCAGCATCGCCTCGGAGTGATCGATGCCGATGGCGTCCACCTCGGGCTTGCCCGCCGCGATGTGGATGGCCAGCCAGCCCGGTCCGCAGCACAGATCGAGGAACGTCCCCTCCTCGATGCCCACCGCGGCCGCGATGTGCCGGTACGCAGGCTGGTAGTAGCGCGCGGGTCCGCGCTGATAGGCCCAGGCGCGCAGCGCGTCGGAGCCGAGCGGAGAGGGGAGCTGCACGAACGAATCCGGGATGGAGGGGATGCCCGAAGGCGAACCGCTTCCTAATACGACAACTCCTGATCTGCCTGCTCCAAGGCCGCCGCCGTCGCCTCGAGCACCGCCGCGATCGCACCGCCCTGGACAGCCACCGTGCGCGGCCAGTCCGGCAGCTCCGGCGGCTCCGCCCACGGCTCTCCCACGGAGACGAGCAGCGCCCGGTGTGCGACCCTCGGCGCGCCGACCGCCCCCGGAACTGGCGGTCGGAACCGCAGCGTCAGTCGATGGTGCACCACCAGCGCCTCGAGGTGCCGCAGCACCCGCGGCCTCCGCGCCACGAATGTGATCTCGGTGAGTCCGAACACCAGGAACTGATCGATCGTGTGGCGGACCGCGCGGGCCAGGTCGCGCCCGCCGCACGCCTCACACCGCGACGGGGGCACCCGCAGCGCCGCCCGACCGGGCGCGGGATCGCAGTCCGCGCACACCAGGCTGAGCCGGTCGTCGAGCAGCCGAGCCGCCCCCGTCGGATGCGCCACCGTGAAGTGTGCCAGCAGCGGCGCCAGCTGACGCGCCTCTGCCAGTGCCGCCACCGCGAAGTTCACCTCGTCGGCGCCGCGCAGTCCGCGCCCCGCGAGCACCTTCGAGGCGCGCTCGTTCGTGGGATCGGCATCCAGCGCCGCCTCCACCCGGATCCGATCGTTCTGCGCCGTGAGCCAGTCGATCTGCGTCTGCATCGCCCGCTTCTCGTCTGCCCAGCGCGCCTGCTCGGCGGGCCGGGAGTCCGCGAACTCGGGGGGTCGCGCGCTGGGAGCAGCCTCTGCGGCCGCCTGCTCGATCGCGGGCTCGATCGCGGTATCCGCAGCAACCGTCTCCGCAGAGGTCATCTCGGCAGAGGTCGTCTCCAGAGGGGGCATCTCCGCAGAGGTCGTCTCCACAGAGGGGGTCTCCACCTGCGGCGTCACGGAGCTGGCCGACTCGGGAGCCTGCGCACGCCGACGGGCCTTTCTGCGCTTCCGCCCCTTCCGCGGGGGACCATCCAGCCGCCGCACCCCCATGCTGCTCATCAGATCATCGAAGCCGAACCCTTTGTTTTCGCTCATCGTCTTCCCCAAACCTGCCCGAGCGCCTGCACCAGCCGCTCAGCCGGATAACCGCTCATCGGCACATGCAGGAACACCACCGGCACGGCGGCCTCCAGGAGCATCCGGTACAGCCAGGCGTTGCAGACGTAGCACCCCGCGTCATCGGACAGCGCCACGTCCAGCGCCCGGGCCAGATCCACCACGGGGCCAGACGGCAGGCGCTCTGGTCCGGGGGGCAGCGCCGGGGCGATCACGCCGTCGATGTCGGCTCGCTGCGTCGTGGCCCCCCCGCCCCCCCCCCCCCCCGCCCGCGCCCCCGCCCCCGCCCCCGCCCCCCCCCCCCCCCCCCCCCCCCCCGGGGCCCCCCCCCCCC
>CAYXGP010000079.1:0-15759 GCA_964464515.1 uncultured Enterobacterales bacterium | reverse complement strand
GGCTCGCTGCGTCGTGACCCGCCGGCCCGCCCCCCGCTCGATCATCGCCGCGGACCGATCAGCCGCCACCCCCACGCCCAGCACCGCCCGTGGAGACAACGCCGCGATCCGGGCCACCGTCACCGCCACGCTGCGCGCGTAGCTCACCGGCATCTCCGCTCCGCGAATCTCCACCCCCGCCGCGAACGCTCCGTCCACAGCCAACGCAAGGGAGCGGGCGGGGTTGTCCTGGATTGCGTCGAACGGACCGAAGCCCGTCACCAGGATCGGCCCTCCGGGGCTGGTTTGCAGACGCCCGTCGGTCCTACTCATGGAAGAACGCGCAGGTCACGACGTCGCAGGGACCAGAACAGGCTGCAAACGAACAGCGGGCCAGCGACGCCCTACTCAAGCGCTGAGCGCCGAGAGCTCCGCCGGTCCCTCCCGCGCGGCGCTCCACCCAGCCGGGATCTGCGGCGCGGTGTTCGCGATCAGCCCGCCGACGATGGCGCAGGTCGTGTCGCGATCGCCCATGCCGCTCACCGTCTCCCAGAGCGCCGTCTCGAAGTCCCGCGGGTGCTTCGTCGCCATCCACACACAGAACGGCACGGTGTCTTCGGCCAGGATGCGCCCTCCCGTCCCCAGGCGCGTCGCGGCGACCCACCACCCCTCCGAGCGCTCCAGGGCCGCCGCCGCAGACAGCCCATCGCGGACCCGCCCCGCTGGACAAGCGGCCAGGACGTCCTCGAAGACCGCCGCCGCGATGTCGGTCACGTCGCGGTTGCGCCACAGCGACGCCGCCGCGATGGCGGTCGCGATGGCCCCCGCGATCCCCTCGGTGTGGCGGTGCGTCGCCAGCGCGCTGCGCCGAGCCTCCTCCGCGCAGCGCCCCAGATCGTCGGCGAAGAACGCGCCGAGCGGCGCGACCCGCATGGCCGAGCCGTTCCCCATCGAGCCGGTGCCCCCGAACATCGCCGCGGCGACCGTCGCGCCGTCGCCCCCGCGAGCCATCGCGCCGAACAGCTCGTGCATCCCCCCGCCGTAGCCCCGCCGCGGGTCCCAGGCGTACAGGGCCGCGAACCGCTCCAGGAGACGCTGCGTCTGGATGGTGCCGTGCGCGTTCAGCTCCTGCGCGATCCCCAGCGCCAACATCGTGTCGTCGGTGACCGGCCAGAGCGGCGGCGGGACCTCACGCGCCTCTGCCCGCTGCAGGATCGTCTCGCCTTGCAGGCCGAAGAAGCGCTCGCCGAAGGCGTCGCCGACGCTGAGCCCGAGCAGGGCGCGGCGCAGTCTCGCGTGGCGCTCGCTCACTCTCGGACGCGCCCGGCCACCCGCACCAGCAGCTCCTGCGCATGCACCATCGGCCACGCCCGCACGGTCATCACCACGCCGGGCCGCTGCGCGCGGATCTCCGCCAGGCGATCACCGCCGATCGGCGACGACAGGTGCCCCAGCAGGTGCCCCGGCTGCACCGTGTCGCCCACCCGCACCTCGGAGGCGAACAGTCCCCCACACGGCGCGCGATGCGTCTCGATGTCGGGGCTCGCGATGTCTGCGACGGTCTCCGGCTCGCCGATGGCCGACACCACCCCGAGGTGCGCGAGCAGCCGCGACAGCCCCCGCGCCAGCGAGGTCGCCAGCCGCGTATCCAGGGTGATCCCCCGCCCGCCGACGATGCGAAACGCCTTCTGCCCCTGCCGCCGCCACGCGCCCACCAGCCCACCGGCGTGGAGCCGCGCCCCGGGACGGCGCCAGATCACCGGCAGCCCCGTAGCCCGACCCAGCTCCAGCTCCGCGCCGGACAGCGGTACGCGTACCTGAGGGATCTCGCGCACGTGCGGCGCACCGGAGTGCGCGTCGATACACACGTCCGCGTCGGCCGTCGCCGCCAGCAGCGCATGCGCGATGCGCTCGACGCTGGTGCCGTCGGCAGAACCAGGGAACGCGCGGTTGATGTCCTGGTTGCTGAACGGCCACCGCTTGCGCCCGGCGTCCGCCCCGAACGTGTTGACCAGCGGGAAGACGTGTACCGTGCCCCGTGGCCGCTGGATGCGCAGCGCGTTGATCAGCATGTTGGTGGCGTGGATACTGTTCAGCTCGTTGCCGTGCAGCCCCGCGACGATCGCCACCGTGGGAGAGCCCACCCCAAACGTCAGGCGATGCAGCTCGTAGTGTCCGCAGAAGGGCGCCTCGATGCGCAGGATGACCGTCACAGCCGCACCACCCGGGCGACCATCGTTCCGGGGAACACCACCGGCCGCTCACGCACGGCCAGCAGTCGTCCGTTCGCCGGGCTGGTCACCTCTTCAAGCTCTGCCCCGGAGACCGGATCGATCACCGTGCCCAGTCGATCTCCCTTCGCCACCTCCTTCCAGATCGCCGCGTCGGGGAGGAACAGCCCTCCGCGATCCGAGCGCACCCGGATCACGTCGTCGTCGTCGACACAGATGGGGCGCGCCAGGCTGGCCCACGGGAACGGCAGGCGATCCTCAGGCAGCACCCCCACCGTGGACAGCAGATTCAGCACCCCCCACGTGAGATCGCGGCCGACCTCACCGCTCAGGCGGTTTCCCGTGCCGCCCTCCAGCACGATGGTGCCCGGAAACTGGTGCGCGAACGTGGTGGTCGCCACCGGACCGGGCCGACGCCGCCACACCAGCGCCACGTTCGTGGTTCGCGCCAGCTCTGCCGCCTGCGCGTCGCGCTCGCGCACATGCGCCTGGCTGGCCTCCCCGAACGCCGGCCGCGCTCCCCGCAGCTCCACCACCTGATCTGCGCCGCCCACGTCCGCGCACAGCGCGTGGGCGACCCGCGCGGGGGGGTGCCCCTCGGCGCGTCCGGGGAAGAGGCGGTTGAGATCGACCTGGAAGAACGGCCACAGCCGCTTGCCCTCGTGCGCCGCCAGCGGATTCACGCAGGGGTAGACGTCTACCGTCCCGGTGAGCGCCTCCTCAACCGAGGCCAGGAAGTTCGCCACCGAGAACGCCACGCGGATCCCCTCGGGGGCGTCTCCGCGTATCCCCGCGACCACCGCCACGCGGGGGCCCGTCCCCCCTCCGAAGCGCCGTCGGACCACCGAGATCACGTTGCCGGAAGGAAGCTCGACCTCGATGATGGGATGAAGAACCGACACGGCCGCTCGTATGGTTGCAGATCTGCCTCACCGCAAGGCGCGCCCGGCTGCGGAGGAGATCTCAGGAGTGGGGGTTGCCAGAGCTTACACCGAATCCACGTCGGGGTTGTGTGTCCTCTCCTTCGGGATACGGTGTTGAGGGTTTCGGAGCCACGATGATCATCGCTGGGTGGAGGCCAAGGTGAGCGCGTCATGATGCTCTCGGTCGTGCTCGCGCTTCACCAACAGGCGCGCTCCCTGCCGACGATCGCCCGCGGGGTCGATCGTCTGCGGTACGCGCTGCCCTACCCGGTCGAGGTGGTGGTGGTGGACGCCGGCAGCACCGACGGCACCGCCCGCCTGGCGGAGCGCGCGGGCTACACCGTCATCCGCCGCGCCGATCGCGAACCGGGCGCCGCCGTTCGCGCAGGTATGATGGCCGCGAGCGGGGTCTACCGCCTGCTCGCCGAGCCCCACTGGTCGGTCCCCCCCGAGCAGGTCCAGCTCCTGCTGCCCCCCGTCCTCACCGGCTTCGACGTCGCCATCGGCTCCCGCTATCTGCCCGGCTCCATCCGCCACGGCGAGCCCCGCCTGGCCGAGATGATGAGCCGCCTGTTCAACCGTCTGGTGCAGGGGGTCATCCTCCCCGACGTGGTGGACAGCCAGTGCACGTACCGGGTCTTCCGCGCGGAGGCCGCGCAGGTGGTGTTCAGTCGCGCTCGCGAGTCCGGCTGGGGCGTGGGCGTGGAGTCGCTCGCCATCGCGCGGCGCTTCGGCATGGAGCTGCGCGAGGTCCCCATCGACTGGACCTTCCACCCGAACGCCGGCCCGCGGCTCTCCGACGGCCCCGATCTGATGGCGGCGGTGCTCCGGGTCCGCACGCGGCTCGCTGCGGGCGTCTACCCCCCACTGGCCGCCGTCCAGAGCCCCGCCGATGATGACGCCCAGCCCTCCATCTGACAGAGGCGCCGGTCGATGGCGCGGCTGTGGTGGGAACCACGCTGGTCTGAACGTGGTCGGGAATGGGCGACTCCGCTGGGGGGTGAAAGAGATTCTGCCGTTCTCCGTAGGAGAAGCGGGCCCCAGAGGTCACATGAGGGCAGCAATCACAAGAAGGGAAGGCACATGAGGCATCTGTTCCTGGTCACGTTGGCCGCCTGCACGATGCAGGACGACGCGCAGTCCCCCGATTCTGCGGCCGCTGAGTCCGCCACTTCTGGGGAGCGCGCGTGGGACGCCCTGCCCTCCTCCGGGGCGGGAACCCTCGTGGTCGATCTCGCAGACGGCACAGATCTGGAGACGGCCCGCGCCCTCACGGGTCTGCCGCTGAGCTGGGTGTCGCCGCACAGCGCCGACGAGGCACTCGCCGAGGTGCAGGTGGACGATCTGCAGGGGGCGATCGCCGCGCTGGGCGAGCTGCCGTCTGTGGAGGCCGTCGAGCCCACCATCGCGTTCCAGGCGCTCAGCTACCCGGATGATCCGCTGTGGTCCAAGCAGTGGAACCTTCGAAAGATCGGCGCGCCGGCGGGCTGGCGCGTCGGCGGCGGCGACGGTGTGGTGGTGGCTGTGATCGACACCGGCGTCACCCGCGTTGCAGATCTCGCCGACACCCACCTTCTCAAGGGCGCGTCGATGGTGCCCGGCAGCAAGGGCGCCGCCGACGACAACGGCCACGGCACTCACGTCGCTGGCACCATCGCGCAGTCGACCAACAACGGCGTGGGCGTCGCGGGCATCGCGCCCGAAGCCACCATCCTGCCGATCAAGGTGCTGAGCGCCTCGGGCATGGGCACCAACGGCTGGGTGGCCGCGGGCATAGACGCGGCCGTCGATCAGGGCGCGGACATCATCAACATGTCGCTAGGCGGCGCCAGCTCCTCGGTGGTCGCGGTGGCTGTCGAGAAGGCCCAGAAGGCCGGCGTACTGGTCGTCGCTGCCGCGGGCAACACCGGCCGCCGCGGGGTGGGCTCCCCCGCCAGCCTGCCCGGTGTCATCGCGGTGTCGGCCACCGGCCCCGACGACGAACTCGCTCCCTACTCCAGCTACGGTCCCGAGGTCGCCATCGCCGCGCCCGGCGGCAACAAGCTGAAGTCCGACGGCGGCATCCTGCAGGACACCGTCGATCCCGGCTCGCCCGACGGCCACGCGTACAAGTCGTTCCAGGGAACGTCCATGGCCACGCCCCACGTCGCGGGCGCCGCGGCGGTGTTGTGGGGCGCGGGAGCGGGCGGCCCCGAGGAGGTCCGCGAGCTGCTGCTCTCCACCACCAACGATCTGGGCGCTGAGGGCCGCGACGAACGCTTCGGTCACGGCCGGCTGAACCTCGCCGCCGCGGTGCGCGGACTGTCGGTGGAACGCCACGGTCTGCTGTTCGGCCTCGGCGGAGTGCTGGCGCTGCTGCTGGCGACCCTCGGCGGCGGACGCTGGGCCCGCTGGAAGGCGGTGACCGTCGTTACGGGCGCAGCGAGCGCTGGCGGGCTGTTCTTCTTGAACATGCTTCCGCTGCCTCCGAGCACCGTGGTGGATGTGCTGTCACGACCCCTGCTGCTGTGGGGCGACGCCCTGGTGCCTGATCCGTGGGGTCGCTCACCGCTGTTCTTCTCAGCAGCGCTGCCGCTGATCGCCACATTCCTCCTCGGCCCCACCCGCACGCTGGGTCCGGTGGTCGCGGGGATCGCCGCGGGCGCCGCCGCGCACCTGCTGTATGGTGCGGCGATGGGCGGACTCCAGCCGTGGCTGCTGCCCGGCGCGCTGGGCACGGGCTGGCTGAGCGTCAACGGCCTCGTCTGCGTGGTGTGTGCGATGGCCGTCATCGGGATCCGCAAGATGCGGGATCGGGAGGAGTGATGACCGGAACTCTCAAGCGCGTAGACCTGGGCCCGGGTGCCTGGGTGCTAGACACCCCCGACGGACAGCGCTACCAGCTCGCGGGCGACATCCCCGCAGAGCTGGCCGGAAAGCGCGTGAAGGTCGAAGGAAAGGTGGAGAACGGCTTCTCGTTCGCGATGACCGGCCCCACCCTGCGCGTGAAGGCCATCCGCGCGGCGCGATGAAGCTGCGCGGGACGCGATGAAGCTGCGCGGGACGCGATGAACGCCCCAGCCGCGGCTTCGCGCTATCCGTGGTTTCTCAAGGCCAGTGACACAACGGTCTTGTCGTCGCCGCCCATGTTGCTGGTGAGGCCCCACGTCAGCGCGCGATCGATCTGGTAGTCGCCGCACAGCCCCTTCATCTGCCGGAAGATCTCCAGCGGCTGTTTGACGCCGGTCGCGCCGACAGGATGCCCGAAGCCCACCAGGCCACCACCGCTGTTGACCGGCACGCGCCCCTGGAGGTCGGTGGCGCCGTCCGCGACCAGCGCCGCGGCCTGCCCGGGCGCCGCGAGACCGACGGCCTCACAGGCCTGCAGCTCGGCGATCGTGAAGCAGTCGTGCAGCTCGCAGACGTCCAGGTCGCTGGGACCGATCCCGGCGCTGCCCAGGGCCTGCGCGGCGGCGTGAGCCACGGTGTCCATGCGGGTGGGATCGCCGTCGGTGTACAGGCTGGACACGGCGTGCCCCCAGCCGACCACCTCGATCGTGCTGCGATCGGCAGCGGGGAGCTTCTGCAGCCCCGTCTCGGAGACCAGCAGGATGGCGCTGGCGCCGTCGGAGACCTGCGAGCAGTCCGAGACCTTGATGTACGGCGCGAGCTCGTCGTTGGCGAGAAACGCGTGGTTGCCGTTGCCGGCCTTCGCGGCCCACTCCAGGGTGATCTGCCGGTGATGCATGTGCGCGAGCGGGTTGCGGTTCGCGTTGCGGTAGGCCTTCACCGCGACGCGACCGACGGCCTCCTCGGAGACACCAAACCGCTCGCGGTAGGCCTTCATGCGCCGGGCGAACATCGCGGGGAATGTGAAGTCGTCGATCTGGCGCTGGCGACGGTAGTGCGAGGCGCGCGCCAGGTAGTCAGCGCCCAGGCGAGCGGAGCGGGTGGTCTGCACCTCCACGCCGACCACGAGCACGACGTCTGCCCCGGCAGCGATGGCGTCGAGGCCGGCCAGCATGGCGAGGCCACCCGAGGCGCAGGCGCCCTCCAGGCGCGCGGCGGGCTTGTAGGCAAAGGAGGGATTGCAGCCGACGAGAGCGGCGCCGAGGTGCCCCTGGTTGCAGAACAGCTCGCCCACGAAATTACCGACATAGAGCCGATCGACGTCCGCCGGATCGACGCCGGTGTCGGCCAGGGTGCCGTCGACAACCTGCTGGAGCAGCGACTCCAGATCGGGGTTCTCGCGCTTGCCGAACTCAGGGTGGCGCTTCCAGATGAAGTCGGGGTGGCCCTTTCCGATGAAGGGCGTGTGGGCGCCGCCGGCGATGAAGGCGCGTCGCGTGAGGGCCATGGGGGACTCCAGGTTGAGGGACAGGCCGCCGGTGTCGAGCGAGAGCACCGAATCCGGAAGCGGGGTCCGTTGGGTTAATACGAACGGGCACCGCGAGGCAGACGTGACCCGACCCTTCCGCCTGATCTCGGCCGCCCCCCGTCCACTCAAAATGGGGGCACTCAAGATGGGGGCACTCTGGATCGGGGCACTCCTGCTGGCCTGCGGCGGTGAGGACGGCCCGGTCAACGCCAACACGCGCACAGATGGGAGCACCCCCCACGGCTCGGGCTCCGACTGCTCCGGTTCCTGGGCAGAGGTCTCCGGCGGCCTGGTCGATCCGGTGACGTGCCTCGCCTGGTCGGATGCCAGCGCACAGATGAGCTGGTACGCGGCGGTGAGCAGCGCGGAGGCGGAGGACGGCGGCTGCAGCACCCACTGCGATGAAGACAGCTCCAGCGACTACTGCGCAGACCTGAGCGGCGGCTTCCCCTGGACGGTACCCACGGTCGAGCAGCTCGCAGAGCTGGCGCTGCGTGACCCGCCGTTCGACGACCTCTCCGGCGATCTGTGGTCCCGCACCAGCGACGACACCTTCGACGAGCTGGCGTGGACGGTCCAGCTCGATCAGGCCGGGCAGGAGATCACGCTGGGCAAAGACAGCACGCTCGCCGTGCGCTGCGTCGCGCCGGCCGGGTAATCATCGTGCCGGACCGCTCCGCGCTGAGCGCAGCCCACCGGGTGGTGGTGAAGGTCGGCACGCGGGTGCTCACCCACGACGACGGACGGCTGGCGCTGGCCCGCCTGTTCGGCATCGTCGAGGCCATCGCGGCGCAGCGAGATCGGCAGATGCTGCTGGTGAGCTCCGGGGCCGTGGGGCTGGGCCGGGAGGCGCTGGGGATGGCGCAGATCCCCGACGAGCTGGTGCAGCGGCAGATCTGCGCCGCGGTGGGGCAGCCGCGCCTGATGGAGCTGCTGTCGGCGGGATTCGGGCGCCTGGGAGTGACGATCGCGCAGGTGCTGCTCAGCCAACAGGACTTCGACGTGCGGGCCCGGTACCTCCACCTGCGGGCGACCCTGCTGGCGCTGCTGGAGCGCGGAGTGTTGCCGGTGATCAATGAGAACGACGCGGTGTCGGTCGACGAGCTGGAGCTTCACCGCACGGGGAGCGCCGCGCGGCCGGTCTTCGGCGATAACGACCGCCTGGGCGCGCTGGTCGCCGCCGAGCTCAACGCGGACCTGCTGGTTCTGCTGACCGACGTGGCCGGCCTGTACGACCGCGATCCTCGCCGCTACGAAGACGCCCGTCTGCTGTCACGGTACACGCGCGGCGCGGCCGACGCCACGGAGGGCTCGGGCGCGGGGCGCGGGGGGATGCGCAGCAAGCTCGACTCCGCGCAGATCGCCGCGCGCGGCGGGTGTCATGTGGTGATCGCCTCGGGGCGTGAACCCGACGCTCTGGAGCGAGTGCTGGCAGGAGAAGACGTGGGCACGTGGTTCCCCGCGGCGTCCGGGATGTCCGCGCGGCGGCGCTGGATAGCGTGGGCCGCGGCCCCCCGGGGGGCGCTCCACCTCGACGACGGGGCCGTGCAGGCTCTGACCCGCCGAGGGGCGTCGCTGCTAGCGGCCGGAGTGCACCAGATCGAGGGGGAGTTCGCAGCGGGCGACGTGGTGGAATTGCACACTCCGAGCGGGGCTGTGTTCGCGCGGGGGGTCTGCGCGGTGGGCGCCGCGGGGGCACGGGAGTGGATGAAGGGGCGAGCGCCGTCAGGAGCGCGCAGTCATCATGCGTTGGTGCATCGAGATGC
This sequence comes from uncultured Enterobacterales bacterium, assembly GCA_964464515.1. Taxonomy (GTDB): domain Bacteria; phylum Myxococcota_A; class UBA796; order UBA796; family UBA2385; genus CAYXGP01. The sequence continues at coordinate 6,503 of CAYXGP010000079.1, read as the reverse complement.
GCTGGTGTTGCTGCATTCGTAGCGTTCGGTTCGGATGCTGAATCATGGATGAGGCTACGAGAGATGTCGTTCGTTGCTCGCGCCTGGTGATCGTGTGCTCGCGCACGCTCCCTCACTGTGTTCGAGTACAATCGTATATTCGTGTGGGGTGCGGCTCCTTTGACGGGAGCTCGCGATCCAGTGTTGACGTTTGTTTTCGCGTGGGCCCAAGCCCCGTTTAGTTCCGAGAGGCTGAGATCAACTCAAGACAGGACTCTACACCGTGGTGCCCCCAAGTCGCTTTCATCGCCAGCGGAGCCTGCTCCGTCATCTCCAGAGTCAGCACATTCCCCCAGGCAGCATCGACGACGCCACCCGAAAGTACACTTCGCGAGTTCCTCGTGGATCTACCCGATGAACCTGCAGAGCCCATGAATCAGTGAAGATCGAGCCAGGCGTCCAGGCCCACGGCGGGATCGCCGGACTCCAGCACCGCCTGGAGCGCCTCCCGCTCAGCATCCTCCCGCGCTTCCAGAGCGCGGAGCCAGCGGCGGCTGATCTCCTGGGCCTCCTCCGAGGCGTTCGGGTCGAGCTCGTCGAACCGGTTGGGCACCATGGCCGCGGCCATCTGCGCCTGATCGATCACAGCGGTGAGGAGCTCCAGGTGCTCCAGGTGAGCGGCGCGATCGCGCAGGGCGTCGCCCTCGGGTGCCGGCACCTCCACCCCCGCGAGCGGCTCGAACAGCGGGCCGATCTCCACCCGCGGGCCCAGCCCATACAGGTCGTCCGCGGCGACGAACGCGCGCAGCCTGCACGGCAGCCCCGCGACCGCGGTGAGCGAGAAGCGCCCGTCGTCGTCCGCCTGAACCCGATCGCCCTCGCAGCCGCGCAGCAGGTGACCGCCAGCAGACGTGCCGTCAGACCAGACGACCTCGCCGGAGACCTCGACGCGCTCAGGTGCGGCGAGCGCGCAGGTCCCCCAGCCGGACTCGGCGGTGGCGCCGGTCCAGGAGATCTGCGCGACCACCTGCCGATCGGCGTCGATCAGCCAGCCCTCTCCGGACGGAAAGTCCGCGGCGGCGCTCAGCCAGCCATCATCCAGAGAGACCGCCACGAGGCCAGGATCTCCCGGATCGGCAGCGCGGAAACGCATCCCCGAAGCCTCAAGCCGTGCGCGGCAGCCCACGGGCACCCGGCTCGGAAAGATCGCCTGTACCGCCTCCGCCACCGGAGCAGCGTCAGGATGGTCAGGCGCTTCACGGTCGATCGGCGTGGTGGGATCAGCGGGGATCGACAGGTCGGTCTGGGTTCGCACCGGACGCCGACCGTGCTCAGCGTCGGTGGCCGAGGTCGCCAGCGTCGATGTGGATGGGTCGTCCGACGTGAACCACCACGCGGCAGCAGCAACCACCAGAACAGCAACGACTGCAATCCGCGCGCGTCGGCTCACCACAATTCATCAGCCAGAAGGTGTATCAGCCAGGAGGTGCATCAGCCAGAAGCAAGAGCGGCCCTGGACCGCGAGGGTCCGGGACCGCGTGGATCTCGAGCGTGCTCAGAAGATGAGCTGTGCTCTGCAGATCAGTCGCAGGTGGTGTACGAGGTGCACTCGGTCCAGCCAGACATGTCCGCAACACCCAGATCTTCGTCACAGGTGGTGTTCTCGGTCAGGCAGTCGAAGTACTCGGAGATATCGCAGGTGGTCTCTTCGTACGCGTCGCAGCTCACGAGCGTGGTGTAGTCCGTGTCTCCGCAAGACATCGAAGCCAGCCAGTCCTCGCAGGCCGCGACGTTCTTCTTGCCCTTGCTACAAGCACTAGCCATCACCAGTGCACCAACGATCATAATCTTCCGCATGGCTTGTTTCCTCCACGGTTGAAGCGGAGCCGCAGGGTATCACGTTGCCCGTCGATGGCGAGCACTTCTTTCAACTCCGCGATCGGCTCCTTCTGCGGCCGCCGCCCCGGCAGAACCAGCACCCGTCAGCGGCGGTCTCGCGGGTTGTCCCTGCATCGCGCAAGGCGCCGACCACGCATCGCTCCAGCGGGCTAATCCCTCGAAGACCCGGAGCGCCCATGCCACCTCGCTCTCCCCAGCTCGTCCCTCTTACAGCCCCGCTCCTCGCGCTGGTGTTGGCCTGCAAGAAGCCTGCGCCGCCGCCTCCCCCGCCGGCGCCACCACCACCAGCCGCCACGCAGGCGGCCCCTGTCACCCCGCCGCCCCCCGCGACCGCCAACCCGCCACCCGTCGCGCGCCCCCCCGGGCCCCCTCCCGGCGGACCGGCGGTGATCATCGACGGCCGCACCGTGCCCGCGCGCTGGGACGACGGCGACACCTTCAGCTCTCCGGCCCCCGGCGGCGGGAAGCCCAGCCGCAACCGCCTGCGCGGGTACAACACCCTGGAGTCCTACGGCCCGGTGCATCGCTGGGGCGACTGGACCGGCGCCGAGCTGTACGCGCTCGCCAAGCAGGCGGGCGTCCGCGCGGCTTCTGAGCGCTGGAAATGCACGCGCATCCCCGGCGGCGGCGGCTACGGACGCGATCTGATCGACTGCCCGGATCTACGACAGGCCCTGGTCCGAGAGGGGCTGGCGCACCTGTTCTTCATCGAGGGCACCCCCGGCCCCGCCGACCTGGAGGCGCAGCGCGAGGCGATCGCGGAGCACCGGGGCATGTGGAAGAAGGGCGCGCCGAAGGGCGTGGTCACCTCCCTGCACTCGCTCAACGAGAAGCCTCAGAAGAGCACCTACAACCGCGTCGCAGACACCACGACGGGCGTCGCCTCGAAGTCCACCCACTCCGAGACCTACCGCGCCTGCGAGGAGGTCTGCGTGGCCGGCTCCTGTATGATCTATGTGCCCTATAAGCTGCGCTACGGCGACGATCGCGCCGCTTGCTTGCGTTGAGAATGAGACGTTGATCGGGGCCCTATCCCAGATCATCCAGCTCCAGCGCGCGGGCCGATCCGCCGAGGCGTGGAGCGCCTGGCAGGAGATCGCAGCAGCGAACCCGGAGCACGCAGAGGTGCTGCACATCGGGGCCGTTCTGGCTCGCGAGCGCAGAGCGTTGGGAGAAGCGCGCCGCCTCGCGGACGCCGCCGTCGAGCGCTCTCCGGGCACCGCCGATTACCACAACACCCGCGCCAGCGTGCTGTCTGAGCTGCCGAACGCCGAGGCCCGCGCGGCCTTCACCGCCGCCACCGCAGCGCATCCACAGATCGCGGCGTACTGGAACGGCCTCGGCGCCGCGACCCTCCGCGGAGGAGATCCGGCCCGCGCGGCCACCGCCTTCGAGCGAGCCGTCCGCCGCGCCCCCGACAACGCAGACTTCCGCGGGCGGCTGGGGTTCGTGCTGTTCCAGCTCCATCGCCACACCGAGGCGGTGGAGCACTACCGCGCAGCCATCCGGGGCGTGCCGCACAGCGCCCCCCTCCACTACAACCTGGGGCTCGCGCTGCTGGCGCTCTCCGAGCTCGACCCGGCGATCGCGGCGTTCTCCCGCGCCGTCGAGCTGGACCCGGGCCTGGACGCGGCGCATGCGCAGCTCGCCAACGCGCGCCTGCGGGCGGGCCAGGGCGCTGACACCCTCCGCTCACTGATCGAGCGCACCCGCGCGCGCCCCGACGATCTGGTCGCCCACCGGCAGCTCGCGCTGGCCCTGCTGTCGGAGGGCTACCTGGACGAGGCCCGTCGTCTGCTGACGCTCTTGATGAAGCAGGCGCCTGACGACACCATCCTCGGTGGGCTTGCGGAGTGCGCGGAGCGCTCCGGAGATCTCCCCACCGCTCTGGAGCTTCTGGCGGAGCGGGTCCAGGCCCCCGAGCCCCCCCCCGCGCTGCTCGCGGTGTACGGCCGCGTCTGCCAGCGGCTCGGCGAGACAGACAAGGCGATCGCCCGCCTCCGCGCGGCGCTCCCGCACATCCCCCCCGGCTACGGTCGCAGCCAGGCGCTGTTCATCCTCGGAGACTGCCTCGACGCCACCGAAGACCACGCCGCGGCCTTCGACGCCTACCACGAGGCCAACGAGCTGCGTCGCGGCAGCTATGATCTGGAGGACTACCTGGCGCGGGTAGACGAGCTGCGCCGCCTGCACACCGCCGAGCGCATCGCCGCGCGTCCCCACCGCGGTGATCCCAGCGAGCGGCCGGTCCTGATCGTCGGCATGCCCCGGTCGGGGAGTTCGCTGACCGAGCAGATCATCGCCGCGCACCCGCAGGCGGCGGGGGCCGGGGAGCTGGGCGAGATCCCTTCGCTGGTGGGCTGGCTGCGGAAGCCGCTCACCGACGCCATCACGATCGACGACGTGCTGCGGAGTCTGTCACCGCAGCAGGTGGCGCGGCTGTCGGGCTGGTACCTCGATCAGCTCAACCGACGCGCGGGCGCGGAAGCGCTGCGGATCACCGACAAGCAGCTGTTCAACTACCTGCACCTGGGAGAGATCGCGACGGTGCTTCCGGGAGCGCGGATCATCCACTGCCTGCGCGACCCCGTAGACACCTGCTGGTCCACCTACACCCGCAGCTTCAACTCGGGGCAGAGCTACGCCACCGACCTCGCGCGCCTCGGCAGGATGTACCGCGGCTACCACGCGGCGATGGAGCACTGGCGCGCCCACCTCCCGCTTCCTCTGCTGGACGTGCGCTACGAAGACACCGTCGCCGATCCAGAGGCTGCGGCCCGCCGCATCATCGCGTTCTGCGGCCTGCCCTGGCACGATGACTGCCTGCGCTTCCACCACAGCGGTCGCGCGGTCAAGACGGCGTCGTACGCCCAGGTCACCCGGCCGATCTACCGCAGCTCGGTGGATCGCTCCCGCCCCTACCGACGACTCCTGGGTCCGCTGCTGGAGCAGCTCGGCGCCCTGGCCGAGTAGGCGACGCGCATGTCACGTCCCCGCGCGGCGCTGGCCGAACAGCTCGCGGTCGCCCTGGGGGCGGGCCTGTCCCTCGCTGCGGCCGCGGAGAGTATCCGACCGCGCAGCGCCGAGCAGGACGCAGCCATCACCGCCCTCTCTGCAGCCGTAGACGCCGGGCCCGACGCGCTGGACGCCGACGCCCTGCGCCGCCACCTGGGCCCGTCAGCGCCTGCGCTGATCCGCGCGGGTCTGCGCTCGGGGCGCCTGGACAGGGCTCTCTCCCTGCTCGCCGCTCACCTGGCCGCCGCGCCGCCCCGTCGAAGACTCGCGGGCCCCGCGCTGCTGCTGCTCGCGCCGGTGGCGCTGTATTGGGCGCCGCCGCCGCTGTCTGCGGTCGGGCAGGCGCTCGGTGTGCTGTGGTTGGCGCTGGGGATCGGCGCATCGGGGGCGCTCATCGCTCGCGGCGGCGGGGGCGCGAGCCGCGCCACCTGGAGCGCGTCCCTCTTGCGACCGTGGCTGCGCGATCCGGCCCGCGCGCGGTTCCTTGGGGTGCTCGCGCTGACGCTGGAGGCCGGCCTGGATCTACGCGGGGCGCTGGAGACCGCGCGCGCGGCGGTGGGACACCCCACGGGAGAGGCCGAGGCTCGCAGAGTCGATCGATCGCTGCGTGACGGAGAATCGCTGGCGGCGGCCCTCGGCGCGACGTCGCTGCTCGACCCCGCAGAGGTCCATATGCTCACGGCGGCCGAGACGAGCGGGCGGCTGCCCGAGGTGCTGCAGAGACTGGTCGAAGAGATCCACACGCGAGCGCGAGAGCGGAGAGAGCGCGGGCTGAGGATGCTCGCAGCGGCGCCGCTGCTGCTGTGGACCGGGCTGGGGCTGTTGATGCTGGTCATGTTGGCGAACTGACAGCCATACTGAAAAACCGACAGCGACAGGGCGCTACTGCAGAAAACTCGAGTAGGCGGAGTGACTCGAGGGCGTCGAGGTGTGGCAGTACCTGGTGATGGTCACACGGTACGCTGTGTTGTCCTGCAGGACACCGGTCGCAGAGAAGGGCTCAGCGTTGTCTGGGACCTGCCCATAGTCCACCGGCGACTCGATGCAGTTGGCGGGGTTGTATTCTCCCGGGGCAGAGGGATCGGAGATCGGCTCCTCATTGCATTGGATCGACCACACCACGGTGCCCACGTCATCGTCGGTGGTGACAACCAGGTTGGAGACCGAGCCTCCGGACCAGCTGAACTCGACGGGGTCCTCCGCGGCGTTCACCGCGACGTCGGCGGTGTCCGACCAGGTGGTGCAGCCATGGATCCCCAGGACATAGTTCCCGTATTCCCACAGCCCTCCCACGATGACCACAACCGTGCCGTCGGCGTCGACGGAGGCCTCCAGCTCGGAGTAGATCACGTCGTCTGCGTCGTCGTTGCATTCGCAGCCGCCGTCGAGCTGGGTGAGCGCCAGCACCGTGTCGAAGTTCGAGCCCTCCGTCGTGAACCTGTAGATATCCGTGGCCGGCGCAGACCACCGCAGCGGCACGCCGTGCGTCAGCCCGCAGCGGCTCCCCGCCATGTCCGCGGAGCTGTTGTTGCCGGTCGCGACCGCTGCGCCGACGCTGCTCCCGAGGTCTTCGATCTCATCGAGCTGCCAGGACTCACCCGCGCCGCAGC
>CAYXGP010000078.1:5971-32025 GCA_964464515.1 uncultured Enterobacterales bacterium | reverse complement strand
CGCGGGGGGGGCGCGCCCGCGTAGATGTTGCGGGTGACCCACAGCCACGCCAGCGGGAGCAGCACCGCCACCACTGGCAGCCCGATGCCCATCCACTCGGCGAACCCGATGGTCTGGCCGGTGGCCTCCTTGTAGACGCCCATCAGGATCACGTTCGGCGGGGTGCCCACGGGGGTGCCCATCCCGCCGATGCTCGCAGACCACGCGATGCCCAGCAGCAGGGGCGTCGCCAGTGGATCGCGCTCGGGGATGTCGTCGAGGAGGGCCAGCGCCACCGGAAGCAGCATCAGCACCGTAGCGGTGTTGGAGATCCACATGCTGCACAGCGCCGTCGCCAGCATGAACCCGGCCACCAGCCGGCGGTTGCTGGAGGCGCCGACGAGCCGGACCATGCCCACCGCTACCCGGCGGTGCGCGCCGCTGCGAGCCATGGCCTGCGACAGGATGAACCCGCCCAGCAGAAGCAGGATGAGCGTGTGCCCGTAGGCGGAGGCCACGATCGAGCACGCCCGCCAGCGGGAAGGCCACGAAGGGCACCAGCGAGGTGACCGGCACGGGGACCGGCTCCGTCACCCACCAGATCGCACACAGCGCGGTGACGCCCGCGGTGATCGCCGCCCCCGGGGGCAGCCCGCCGATCAGCGACAGCCCCGCGGCGGCCAGCCCGGCGAACAGGCCGAGCAGTCCAGCGCGTGTTGAATTCAGGGCGCGGAGAGCACGAGCGTGGACAGGATGGTGATGCCGCTGCCTGGATCGGAGCGGATGCTTCCGTCCTTGCCCACCGTGGCGGTGCCGCCGCTGGTCCAGGTGTGGTGTTCGGAGTCGAGCTGCATGATGTCGAGCACCGCGCCTGGCGTGACCGACAGCGGCGCCTGCACCTCGAACGACCAGGGGGTGTCCGTGCGGTAGTCGAAGTCGCCCAGGTACCACTGGCCCACGACCTGGCCGGAGACGTCGTCCAGCGGCAGACCGCCGGCGGCGGGGCTCACGGCGAGCGAGGCGAGCGTGGTGCCGTCGGTGGTGGCGTACAGGCCGGCGTACCTGGTGGACGGGTCGATGTCGACCGACAGACCGCCGTCCAGCTCGTAGGTGCTGGCAGCCCCGAAGTCCTCGTAGGTGGCGAAGTCGTACATCGTGATCGGCGCGGTGAGGGCGCGGTCTTCCATGTGGCCGAGCGTCACCGTGGTGGCGGCGGTGGCCAGGGTGTTGTCGCCGCGTACGAGGGCCTGGAGGGTGTGGGTGACCTCCTCGACGCCGGTGTACGCCCAGCTTCCGTCCTCGGCGACGTCGGCCGGCTTGCATGTGGTGTAGCAGAGCTGCATCACCGCGCCGTGGGCGGGGGAGCCGTCGGCCCACAGGGTCGTGCCCGACAGGTTGGCGGTGCGGGTCGTGCCTGAGGTTCCGCCGCTCGAGCTGGTGGTGGCTCCGCCGGAGGTGGTGTCGCCGCTGTCGCCGTCAGACTTGTCGGAGCAGGCCAGCAGGGCGGTGATGGAAAGGAGTGGCAGCAGGGCTCGGATGTGGGGGGCACGGATCATGGCGTCTCCAGGGGGGCGGTCTTTGCGCGCGGAGTCTACCTCGACTGGACGACCTGCCGCGGGGTTCGTTTCGGCGGCGTCGGGGTCAGCTGCCGATGTCGACGGTGTAGGGCGTGCTGCAAGAGCCCGAGGGCCAGGTCACCGCGTAGATGCGGACGGCCCAGTCGTCTTCGCTGTCATCGGTCCAGTCGCCGGTCTGGTACAGGTACAGCGAGGTGCTGCCGGTGACGTCGTCCTTGAGCGTCCAGGCCCCGCTCTCGTAGACATACAGCTCGGCGGTGTACAGGCCCGAAGACGGCAGACCGCTCACGGTCACCTCTGCGCAGACATCGTCCCAGATCTCGTCATCGACGCTCCAGGTGAGCCAGTCCTCGTCGGTCGCGGTGTGCAGCGTGAGGCCGCTGGCGCCGCCGGTGCTGTTGCAGGTGCCCAGGCTCTCGTCGAACTCTCCGAGGGCCGGAGCGGTGGAGACGTCGTCGTTGTCTTCGTAGCCGTCGGCCCAGTCCTCGTTGATCTCGCCGTCGCAGTCGTTGTCGAGGTCATCGCATTGCTCGGCGGCGTCGGGGTACACCTTGGCCTCGGTGTCGTCGCAGTCGCCCTCGTTCTCGGTCCAGCCGTCGCCGTCGTCGTCGTAGTCGTCGGGGTGGACGGCGGTGATCGAGATGTCGTGCGAGCCCACCTGTCCGTCGGTGTCGATGGCGGTCAGCGTGAGCACCTGCGTGCCGGTGGGCAGGTCGACCACCGAGATGGCCGACCCCTTGCCGTCTGCGGTGCCGGCGGCGAGCTCACCCGCGAGATCGGTGGACCACGAGAACGCCAGCTCATCGGGGGCGGTCTCGGCGTCGGTGACGAGCCCCTGCAGCGTGGTGGAGATGTCGTTGAAGATGAGATCGCCGTCGACGTGGCTGGTGATCTGGGCGACCGGACGGTCGTCGGCGACCACCTCGATGTCGACCGCGTCGGCGCCGATGTTGCCGTCGTCGTCGACCGCGTCGAGCGAGACGGTGTGGGCGCCTGCCTGTAGCAGCGACCACGGCACGTCGATGCGGCCGTCCTCCTCGGGGGTGCCCTCCCAGAAGGTGCCGTCGCGGGTGGAGGTGAGGCTGACCTGGAGCGTCTCCCAGGACTGCTCCTCGTCGGTGACCTTGCCCACGAAGCTGATCTCGGAGCCCTCGGTGAAGACGTCGCCGGTGGACGGCCCGGCCAGCACCACCGTGGGCGCGGTGCCCACGGGGGCCGTCGTCGTGCCCGGAGTGGTGGTCGCGGCCTCACCGACCGTGAAGTCCACCGCGACGGAGGCGGCGTCTCCGGCGGTGTCGATCGCCGTGAGGGTGACGACGTGCGCGCCCTCCTGCAGCGTGTTGAGCGCCAGATAGACGTCGCCGCCGTCGTCGGGTGGATCGCTGCCGAGCACGCCGTCGAGGTTGCTGCTCCAGCTCACCTCGATGTCGGGCTCGGCGTCCTGGGTGTCGATCACCGCGCCGATCAGCTCGACCAGCGATCCGGGATCGAACACCTGGCCGGACGCGGGCGACAGGATGGTCACCTCCGGGGAGGTGTTGAACGTGCCCAGCTCCTGGTCGGTGCAAGCGAACAGGACGGGGAAGAACAGCACAGGGCGGAGGACGCATGGGCGAGGGGACATCGACGCTCCCGGAAGGGCCATAGATAGCCCGGGATCCGTGTCCACGCTCACCGCAGCGGAGGCGCCGTCCGCGAGAGGGACGGGCCGGGGGGAGACATCCCGGCCCGTCCGATGAAGCGCGCTACTCGGCCGGCTCGGGCGACGACTCGGCGGGACGGCTGCGGCGCTGCTCCATACGCTCGAGGTGTTGGGTGCCACGCGACTGCATGTCCTGCATGTTGGTGATGAGCTGCGCGCGCTGCTCTGCGTCGAGCGTCTCGACGAAGTCCAGCAGCAGGTCGGCGGTGGCGTGGATGCGCTCGGCCTTCTCGTCGAGGCCCCGATCGATCATCTTGTGGACGGACCGCCGGTTGACGTCGTCGGTGGCGAGGAGCTCCTGCAGCTCACCGACGCTGGTGAGCTGGGCGCGATGCTCTTCCATGCGCTCGGCGCGGAACTGCTCGCCGACGCCGCGCAGGACCTCCTTCTGCTCGTCCGAGAGATCGAGGTTCTCCGCCAGCCGTCGGATGTGCTGGCCGGAGCCGCCCGCGCCGGGGCGGTGGCTGCGCATCGACTGACCGGCTTCGGCGCCCGGACCGGGCCTGGCGTCGGCCTCCATCGAGAGCGCGGCGGTGGCACCGAGGGACATGAAACCGAACGCGAAGGCGCCGTTGCGGAGGAGTTTGGCGATGGACATGGGTGCTCCGGGTGATGGTGTGGGCATCGGCGGCTGGCCGACTCACTGTACTTCTACGATCCGCTTGTTGGCCGCAGCTTGCGACGGGCCGAAGATGTGCGGGGAGATCGTGAAGGTCTGTAAAGACGCGGGGCGGTCAAGCCCGGCCGTCAAGCGCGGTCTGCTCCCGTCCCCCGATGAACGCCCCCCGGAGTCGCTGCGGTCGGTCGGCGGGTGCGGACGTGAGCGACTATGCTCAGTCCGCATCAGGGGCACCGGAGGAAGCCAATGATCATCTCCCCATTCAGTCTGGTCATGCTGCTCGCCTGCCAGGGCGGCGACACCGCGGGGACCACCACCACCGGCACCACGCCCATCGAGGAGCTGCCGCTGACCGAGGGGTTCCCGGCGTTCTACGGGGCGTCACCGAAGAACGTCTTGATGATCTCGGTGGACACCTACCGCAAGGACTACATGAGCCGCTACGGCGAGCCGACAGGCATGACGGCGTTCATGGATCAGATCGCCGAGGAGGGGGTGGCGCTGGACAACCACCACTCGTGCAGCAATTGGACCTTCCCCAGCGTCGTCTGCATCGCCAACGGCCGCACCAACATCGAGGCCGGGTTCATCCCGCAGCTCTCCAAGTCGTACCGCGCGCCCGTGCCCGACGGCGTCTCCATGGCGACCACCCTGGCAGATGAGGGCTACTACAACATCCTCATCACCTCCAACAGCTGGCTGTCCGCCGACTACAACAGCGACCAGGGGTTCGCCTACTCAGAGCGTCCCGCTGGCGCTGGGGCCAAGGGCGTCTACCAGGCCGGACGCGACGAGCTGCTGCGCGCGCTGGACGCTGGCGCCGCTGACAAGTGGTTCATGCACCTGCACGTCAAGGAGCCGCACGTGCCCTACGTGCCGCCCGACGACTACATCGCCTCCGCCCTCTCTGAGCTCGAGGAGATCGAGTACGACGTCACCGAGCAGGACTCCCACTACGACATGACGGCCGTGTGGGGGAGCCTGACCAAAGACGAGCAGGAGCTGGTCAAGCAGCACCTGCTGGTGCGGTACGCCGGCGAGATGGCCTACCTCGACGATCTGCTCACGGGCATCTGGATCGATCTCACCAGCCACAACCTGCTCGACGACACCCTGGTGGTGTTCTGGTCGGACCACGGAGAGCAGTTCTGGGAGCACGACTACCAGACGCATGCCTACGGACTGAACCGCGAGGAGAACGACGCCATCGCGATGTTCTGGGCGAACAACATCCAGGCGCAGGCCTGGGACGGGCCCACGAACCACACCGACATCGCGCCCACGATCCTCAACGTGCTCGAGATCGACGCACCCGAGGAGATGACCGGGTACGCCGTCGGGCAGGCGCCTGAAGATCGGGCCCTGCTGGGAATGACCGCCGCGCGGATCGGGCCGCTGCAGTCCGTGATGCGCGACGGGATGAAGATGATCTACCGGTGGTCCACGGGCGAGAAGACCCTGTACGACCGCAGCAGCGACTACGAGGAGCTGGTCGATATCTACGACTCCTCGGATCCCACGGTGCTCGAATTCTGGGCCATCCTCGAGCCGCAGATGGAGGCCCTGGAGGAGCTGGTGCCCTACTACACGCCGGTCGATCCGGGCCCCTGACTTCGCCGCCACGGTTCCAGAGCCCTCCTGAACCGGGGGGCTCGCTGTCCCCTTTTGTCATGACGACGTCAAGGGACTGTCAGATAATTGTCAGTGTGTTGTAGCATCTCTTCAAGAGGTGCTCATGTTCTCCAATCCAAAGTATGACAGCTCCCTTTATGCCGAGACGAGCCAGCTGGCTCCCGGAACCGTCGATCGTCCTGTTCTGCTTGTTCTGTTGGCGCTGAGCCTGATGGCGTTCGCGCTGGTCGAGGCGGTCGATGCGCCGGAGCAGACCGGAGCAGCGGCGACGCAGATGCAAGACACCGTGCTGGGCGCGCGGGTGGTCCCGATCGCCGATGAGTTGGAGCTGGTCGTGATCAGCTCTGCGCCCCAGGAGATGGTCGCGGCCCACTCTGTTCAATAGGGCGAGAGCTCTTCTGTTCGGTAGGGAGATCTGCACTGTTCAGTAGGTCCGTTCGGTGTGGAGCCCGATGTCGCAAGCGGCATCACTACTTTGGCGGCATCACTACTCTGGCGGCATCACTACACTGTACGGCGCAGAGCGCGATGCTCGGGGCCATGAACGTCAGACACGGAAAAGAAAGACCCCCGGGTGAAACCCCGAGGGTCAATTCTGTTTTGGGATCTTGTTGATGGCCAGAGGCGGATTTGAACCACCGACTCAGGGATTTTCAGTCCCCAGCTCTACCAACTGAGCTACCTGGCCCCATCTGATTCAGCCCGATTCCTATTTCGGCCCGACCTTCGTCCGGCCGCCCCTTGCCTAACCGCGGGGAGCGGATTCGGGAAGAGGGTGAAGCGCAGCCGATCTACTGTGGGCCGGGGAGGTTGTCAACGCGATGGACGCACCAGACTGGGATCTGCTGCTGGACGGGGTCCGGGGGGTGTCGTTCGACTTCGACGGGACCCTGGCAGAGGTGGGCCGTCGCAAGCTGGCGATGTGGCCGGCGATCCTCCGCCACCCGCGGATCATGGGGGCGTACTCGCCGGTGATCTCCGGCCTGCGCGGTGCGCGCCACCGCGACCTCATCAAGGAGATCGCCCGGCGGGTCGCCGCGGAGGTCGGGGGAGCGCCCGAGCGGGTCGCGGAGGTCCTGGCGGCGGAGATAGACGGGCGCTGGCCGGCGCTGTTCGCGGACGCTCAAGTGGCGCCGCCCGTCGCGGAGCTGCTCACGGCCGTGGACGAGCGGGCGCTTCCGCGCGTGGTGGTGAGCGACTACCCGGCGCTCTCAAAGCTGGAGGGCATGGGCCTGAGCGGGTGGACGGCGGTGATCGACTGTCGCGCGCTCGGGGCGTTCAAGCCGCACCCCGACGGACTGCTGGTGGCTGCGGCCACGCTGGGGATCACCGCAGCGTCGCTCCTGCATGTCGGCGATCGCTGGGATACCGACGGTGGGGCCGCCTCCGCGGCGGGGACCCGCTTCCTGCATGTGGCGCAGATCCCCCGTTGATGGCAGCCAGGCTCGGCGTCGGCTACCATTGGGCGCGTCGGTCAGGAGGGTGTGATGCTCAATTTTCTCACGATCGGGCTCGCGGTTCTGACCGGTGCCTGGGCCGGAAGCGCCACGACTCCTCCGGGTCTCCACGCGCCCGGCACGCCGATCCTGCCAGCGGTCACCGTCGACGTCACCCCCGAGGGCTTCAACCAGCTCGGCGGCCTGGCGAGCGCGCTGGTGCCCTCCGAGATCGTGGTCGATCCGGTGAGCGGAGAGGAGGGGGAGCCCGACTGGTGCCTCGGAGTGGTGTACTCGGTCGAGAACATCTGGGTCGATCTGGCGATCACCAGCGCCGTCATCACCCCTCGCTCGGGCTACCTCGATCTGGAGATCGACCTGCAGGTTCAGGTCAACGATGCCTACGATCCCTTCCGCTTCGACTACGAGCTCCTCTGCATCTCCGATGGTTGCAACGCCTACGTCGACCCGTTCGACGTGGGGGTCGCCACCACCATCGAGCTGGCCCTCGTCACCGGCGCGGATGGCCTGCCGGCGATCGACTCCACCGTCGGTGAGATCGTCATCGACAACGGGCTCGCCAGCAACGACATCAACCTCGATGACTGCACGCTGGCTGACATCGAGGAGGTCCTCGGCTGGTTCGGCTTGTCGATGTTCGATCTCGTGCTCTCGCTGCTGGAGGGAGAGCTGGAGGGCGCCGTCGCCGACATGGGGCCGGAGATCGAGGCGCTGATCGACGACGCCGCGGTCGGCCTGGCGGTGAGCCAGGAGATGGACCTGGCCGGCGTCACCATGCAGCTCGACCTCTTCCCCGAGACCATCGACATCGAGCCGGAGGGGCTGCGCATCGGCCTTGCCGGCGCCTCGGACGTCGCCGAAGCCGCGGAGTGCATCGCTGAGTTCGACGCGGGCGGCTCGCTGGCGACCGACTCGATGCCGCCAGACATCGGCGAGGCTGGCCTGGGGATCTCCCCCGAGCACCACATCGGCGCGCACGTCTCCGACGACTTCATGAACCAGCTCATGTACTCGGTGTGGCGCGGCGGGCTGCTCTGCCAGACCGTCGACGAGGAGCTGACGGGCTTCGCGATCGACACCAGCTTCCTGGGCATCCTCGCCGGCGACGCCTTCGACGAGATGTTCGAAGAGGCGGCGCCGCTGCTCATCGTCACGCGGCCCACCGAGCCGCCGCTGGTGAACTACACCTCGGCGCACGACGCGGCCATCACGGTCGACAACCTCGGCCTCGACTTCATCGCGGAGGTCGATCACCGCCAGTCGCGCGTGCTCGGCATGGACGTCGCCGCAGACGTCGGCGCCGACATCGCGCTGGACGGCAAGACCGGCACGCTGGATGTCATCATCGACCTCGGCGAGGACGCGCTCGACGCCACCGTCGCCGCCAACGAGTTCGTGCCCGAGTACACGGCTGAGATCGAGGCGGATTTCTCCTCTACGCTCAGCGGCCTCATCGGCCAGTTCGCGGGCTCCCTGCTGGATGGTCTGTCGTACGCGATCCCGGGCTTCGAGGGCATCGGGCTGGTGGCACTGGAGATCGGCCCAGCGGGCGACGGCCAGGACTGGCTGGGCGCCTACGCGTGGCTGGGAGAGGTGCCCTACAAGTCGTCGGGCTGCGACGACGAGGGCGGCTGCGACAGCGGAAAGGGCTGCGACAAGGGCTGCGAGGGCGGCTGCACCTCCGGCTCCATCCCCGGGCGGGGGCTGCTGCTCAGTCTGCCGCTGATGCTCGTGCTGATCCGCCGCCGTCCCTGACGGCTGCCCGCCAGCCGCTGCGTCAGTCCTGGGGCCACTCGGCGGTGGCGAGCACGGCGTCGGCCGCGTCGATGGCCTCCCCGAGGGCGCGACCCGGCGCGTGGGTCTCGAACTGCCACGTCCTCCCCCGCCGGCCCAGGATCGTCGCGAACACCCGCGGCTGCGCGGGATCGTCGGGCATGCAGTTGGCCGTGACCACCGGCTGCTGGAGTCCCAGCGGGCCGTAGGGTCCGCTGTCGGTGAAGGTCCACCTGCAGGCCGCTCGTGGTCGAGGCCGCAGCTCGACACCGGAGAACGTCCAGACCTCCACCCGCGCGCCGGTCGCCGCGTGGTGGAGGGTGACCCGGAGCGCGCTCGCCTCGTCGCCGACGGTCGCCTGCCAGCCGGGCGGAATCGCCAGGGTGAACACGTGGCGGTGATCCCGGTAGCGCCCGTCCGCGATCTCTCCAGCAGGCGGGGCCGGGGGGGGCGGCCGGTTGGGGGTGATCCATGTCTCTGCGGGGGGCTGCGGCGGGGGGCATCCGGTGAGCACCCCCCCCAACACCAGGAGCGCGAGGTGCGTCAACGCTCGGTCCACCGCGCGGCCAGGGTGCCCGCGGAGAGCTCGCCGCTGCGCAGGGCCAACCGCTCGTGTTCGGTCAGCCGCGCCTCGGCCTGGGCGCGTGCGCGCTCTGCCTGGAGATCCAGGAACGTGCGCAGGCGACCGCCAGCCTGGCGCTCTGCCCACATCTCGCGGCCGTCTCGGAGGAGCCACGCCGCATGCGCCTGCATCGCGGCGTCGACGGCCTCCAGTCCGGTCTTGTCACGGGCGCTCACCGCACAGACCGGCGCGCGCCAGCCGCGGGACGCGGCGCGCCCCCAGGCTCCCCCCGCCGCGGCATCCAGCGCCACCATCTGCTCCAGATCGCGGCAGAGGATGCCTGCTCCCGGGCGATCGGCCTTGTTGACGACGAAGACGTCGGCTACCTCCAGCAGGCCCGCCTTCATGGTCTGCACGGTGTCGCCGCTCTCGGGCGTAAGCACCACGAGCACCGTGTCCGCGACGTCCATCACCGACAGCTCGGACTGACCCACACCCACCGTCTCCACCAGCACGCGGTCGAAGCCCGCGGCGTCGAACAGATCCACGATTTGTCCCGTGGCGCGCGAGAGCCCGCCGAGGTGCCCGCGGCTGGAGAGCGATCGGATGAAGACCCCCTCATCCAGCGCGTGCGCCTCCATCCGCAGCCGGTCGCCGAGGATGGCCCCGCCGCTGAAGGGGCTGGCCGGATCGACCGCGATCACCGCGACCCGCTCTCCTCGATCCCGCCCCCGGCGGATCAGCCGATCGGTGAGCGTGCTCTTGCCCGATCCTGGCGGGCCGGTGATCCCGATCACGCGTGGAACTCCCGGAGCGGTCCTGCGACGCGGACGCAGACGATCGAGGCCCGCATGCAGACCGGCGGGCTCCCGCTCGATGCGCGAGATGGCGCGAGCCAGGCTGCGGCGGTCACCGCTGGCCGCTCTGGAGAACAGGTCGACGGGAGAGGTGCGGGGCATGGAGCGCTCCATGGGAACCGCGCGCGATTCCCGCCGAGCACATATAGGATGCCGTGCGTGGAGGTGACATGACACGGTTCGGCGCCGCTCTCCTCGGGGGGCTCCTCTCGGGCTGCGGCCCATCGACCTACTTCGACGTCTCCGGCGTGGCCGGGACCATCAGCATCGCTCCGGCGTCGGCCTATTGGGGGGGACCGTTCATCGCGTTCTTCAACTCGCCGACCGAGTGCATCGACTCCTGGTGGATCAAGCGCGGGCCCAGCTTCGAGACCGGCTCCGAGTCGCCGATCGAGACCGACGCCACGGTGCTCCTGCTGACCTACGAGGGCGAGGAGGTCATCGTCGCCAACAACAGCGTCGAGGGAGACGCGCCGGTCGATGCCCGCGTCATCGAGATCTCCAGCGGTGCGGTCACGGTGGAGAAGGCTCGCACCGGCTACCTCGATCTCACCGAGATCAACAACAGGGATGAGGCCATCGGTACGCTCGAGCTGGGCTTCGAAGAGGGCACGATCACGGGCGGCTTTCAGGTCGAGTGGTGCAACAACCTGAAGTCCAGGACCTGAGACCGCTCCACGAACTGATCGTGTTGACGCTCCTGCTGGGCTGCGCCCCGTCGGAGCCACCCGCGGCCCCCGCTGCGGAGGTCGCTGCCCCGGTCGCGCCGTCCCCTGAGGTCCCGGCGCTGTGGACGCTCAGCGGTCGCGTCACGCCCGGCGCCTCTCCCACGCCGGTCGCGCCGGAGTGGCCTGGTGGTGCGGCGGCGATCCAACGCTGTGAGGCCCGGCGCCCCTGCGCGGCGGAGCTGTGGACAGCGGGTCCCGACGCGCGTCGCGAGCTGCTGCGGGTCGGCCGCTGGATCGAGACCGGGGGCGAGCGGTGGCCAGCGCGCTGGACCGCGCTGCGGGGGACGCTCTCGACCTGCCTCGTCGATCCACTGTTCCTCCCGCCGGGGGGCGATCCCGAGGGTCGGCGCCTGCTGCTCCATGAGGACGGGCGGTGGCGATGGGCGATCACCCTGGCGGGCGCGCGTTGCGGCCTGTCGGGCACCCTCCTCCTCGACGCTGGTGGGAGCGCGGTGGACGCCTCGGGCCTGTCCTGCGCTGGTCTCGCCTGGAAGGCTGGCGGTCGGGAGTGCGCGCAGGACTGGCTGCGGGCGGAGCGGCGGGCGCTCGCGCGGGCCCACTGGGCGGAGATGGACGCCGAGCAGCGCGAGCTGGCGTTGATCGAGCTGTCGCGCGATCCTGAAGCGGCAGCGCTCGCGGAGGCGCTGCGCGCGCTGCCGTAGCTACCGCTCCACGAAGCGCGTGATCCGGGCGCCCAGATCCTCCTGACGGACCGGCGGCGCGATCTCCGCACGGTGCAGCTCCATCTGGTCGGGCGCGGGATCATCGCGGAGCAGCGACGCCAGCCGGATCTCCTCGGCGGGATCGATGGCGGAGAAGAACCCCGCGCGGCCGACCCCGACGATGCCCAGCTCCTGCCAGGCCAGGGTCACCAGCCGCAAGCTGCTGGCCGCGGTGTGCGTCCACACGGGCTGCCAACCGACCAGCCGCTCCACGCATGCCCCGGCTGTCTCGAAGCTACCGATCCCCAGGCGCTCCGCGGCGTCGCGGGTGCGGGCGATCAGCGCGCTGTCGTCCGCAGGCGCCGCGCCCGGAGGGGTCGAGCTGTGGAACAGCGCGGTCTCCTCGATGCCGTATGGGACGACCACCCGCCAGAAGGGGGCGTCTTCGTCGATGACGTGGATCTCCTCGGGGAGGTAGTGGGTGGTTCCCTTCAGCGCGACCACGACGCGCTGGCCTGCCTGGAGATCGCCGGCAGCCACGCGTGTGGCAGAGGGGAGATCGGATAGCCAGCCGGCCACCCGGCTGGCGGGCTCGGCGACCCACAGCGGACCTGCGATCTCAAAGCGACTCCCGCTCTTCGTCTCCACCGCGGTCACTTGACCGCCCTCGACCACCAGACGCTCTACCTGCTGGTCGGTGTGGATCGCTCCGCCCCCCGCGGTGATCAGCTCGACGGCGTTGTCGAGTGCCACGTGGAACCCCCCTCCCACCACCTGGAACGGTCCAGGGCAGGGCCGGCCGTGGTACACTCGCGCGACGCTGACCGAGAGCTTCTCGCTGTCCAGGCACCAGCGGCGGAGCGCGTAGGGCTTGTACAGGTGGTGCCACGCAGGGCCGCCCATGCGTCGCTCGACCCAGTCACCGTGGCTGCGCTCCTCGCGCCCGCCCCCGGTGATCTCCGCGGTGGCGTTGCGCATGCGCGCGCGCAGCCAGCTCCGGGCGGCGGGCAGCATGGCATGCGGAGGGAGCAGGCGAGCCACCTGCGCAGGCGTCAGCGGCAGCCGCCAAAGCCTGCCTCGACAGGCCAGGCGGCGATCGGGATCGGCCGACTCCACCAGCGCCCCCAGCACGGTCTCGGTCAGCTCGCGCGCTTGTTGCCGGACGACCATCTGCCCGGTGCCCGCGGGGAGGTGAGGGTGCGCGCACCCCGAGGACGTCAGTCCGGACTGGAGCAGGGTCACGGGGGACCCCGCTGTCGCCAGCACCGCCGCCGCTCGCAGCGCGTCGGGGCCCGATCCGATCACCACCCGCGTCGCGCTTGCCATATTGCTGTCTCCCGGACAGTGTGAGGGCGCTGTCTATTGCGTCTCGTCCGCTGGCACCGCCACCCGGTAGACGGCCAGGGCCGAGCTGCCGTACTTGCGGTGACGGACCAGCACCATCGGGCCGACCTCGGTCGGGGGCGCGTGGCGGGCGTGCAGCTCCATGACCAGCGTCTCCCGCGCGGCCCGTGCGCCCAGGGAGAGCCAGCGTACCGGCCGATCGGCGTACGGCGGATCCATCAGGACGAGATCCCAGCGCCGCGTGGGCAGGACGCGCCCGGCGTCCGCGGTGAGGATCTCCAGCGACACGCCCAGGCTGCTGGCGGTCGCCGCGATGCCGCGCGCCGTGCGTCGGCTCCGCTCGATGACGGTGACCGGGCCGGCGCCGCGGCTGCAGGCCTCCAGGGCGAGCAGCCCGCTCCCGCCGAACGCGTCGACCGCGGTGATCCCCGCCAGATCCTGCCCGATGATGGAGAACAGCGCCTCGCGGAGGCGCGCAGAGCTGGGCCGGACCCCCGGCTGCGGAGGGACCGGTACCCGTCTTCCGCGCAGTGTTCCGCCCGTGATCCGCATGCGCCGGACCTATCCTGCCGGCAGCGGAGCGGCGTCGCAGCGGGGCATCGCTGCGGCACTTCCTACGTTAGGGGCCGCACCATGCGACCCCAGACCCTCCTCCTGTTCATCTCCTCTCTCGCCGCCCTCCCGGCCTGCACAGGCAAGGACGGCGACAGCGGCACCGCGACCCCGGCGGCGCCCACATCGGCTGTTGTGTGGGGCGGCTGGACCCACACGTGGGAGCTGCTGAACCACCGCGTCTCCCTCATCGAGGCCATCCTCGATGACGACGAGACCATGCGGATGGGCCTGGTCGGCGGGGATTGGTCCACCGGGGAGAACGCCACCGATACCCCCTGGTACCGCATGCGCGTGCAGCAGGTCAGCGCCCTCGACTTCGCGGTGATCTCCGGCGAGACAGAGCTGGCGGTGGGGCCAGAGGGCTCGGTCACCGAGACGGTCTCGATCTCTGCGCCCGACGTCGCTGCACTCCCCAACGCCATCATCGCGCTCCGCGGCATCTCGCTCAACACCGACACCGCGCAGTCCGCGGACTACCCGTCCGACTACGACCCCGCCCTCGGGTACACCTCGCAGGGCTTCGGCTTCTCGGTGGGCGCGCCCACCATCGCTGACGACTCGGTCTCGTTCGATGTCAGCGCAGCCATCCGCTGGGGCTTCGCCAGCGAGGATGATCCCATCGACCGCTCCGACATGAACGGCGCCATCCCGCATGCCACCACTGCGGTGACTGTCGCCTGGACCGTCATCGGGTTCTCGGGGACGGCCATCGACGCCGCGACCGAGGGCAGCGTCGATCACCCGCATGATCCGCCCTACAGTGAGCAGCTCGCGCTGGGCTCGGACGACCTGCCTGTGTCGATCGGCGCAGGAGGCGGACCGGGCTTCGCGATCCTGCGCGCCTTCGATCTGGGCGTCGAGGTGCCCGGCGCCCCTGATGACGGCGAGTACCTGCGCAGCTTCGGCGTCGAGCTGATCCCCGCCGACTCCGCGAGCGAGCCGATCTCGGTGCAGGCCGAGGTGACGAATTCCTCATTTGTTGAGACGGGGGCCATCCGGTTCAGCCCAACCATCGATCTATCCTGGGTGGAACTGGATGATGCAGCGGCGGCGGTGACGCCGCTGCTGCGCGAGGGCAGTCACGCCGTGGGCCGGGAGACGATCACCCCGCAGTGACCGCGCTCGTAGTGCGGGAACGCCTTGAAGGCTGCCCCCTGCCGCATTAATGGGCGCGACCGATCTTCTCGGTTTCCGAGCCGCTCCGGCTCGGCTGCAAGTGGATGCCATTCATGCCCAATTCGAAGCGGTCCCTGCCGACTCGGTCCCGGTCGAAGCGGCTGCTGTTGCTCGCGGTGCCTGTCGCTGTCGCCGCATCCGTCGCCCTCATCTCACAGAGCGGCCACGCTGAAGACCCCGCGGCGGATGAAGACTTCCCCAAGGGGCTCAAGTACCTGCTCCCCCCGCCAGTGCCGCTGCTGTCCAATCCGGATCGCGACTACGACAACGAGCATGTCGCCTTCGGCGCCATCGAGCTGGAGGTCCACGAGCAGCCCATCCAGTACTCGCACATGCTCCATGCCGGTGAGCTGGAGATCGACTGCCAGTACTGCCACACCGGCGCGCGGCGCTCCATCCACGCGGGGGTTCCGACCACCCAGACGTGCATGAATTGCCACAAGGTGGTCAACTCGAGCGGGCGCCCGGAGCTGGAGAAGCTCAAGGAATTCTACGACAGCGGCAAGCCGATTCCCTGGATCAAGGTCTACGACCTCCCAGACTTCGTGTACTTCAGCCACAAGCGGCATGTGCTCGGGGGGCTCGCCTGCCAGGAATGTCACGGTGAGGTCCAGGACGACATGACCGTGGTGTACCGGGTGAGCGAGCTGACGATGGGGTGGTGCCTCGAATGCCACGAGGACCACCCCGCGGTGGATGAGAACTACGGCGCGGAAGCTGAGAATCGCCGCGCTGAACTCAAGGACTGTTGGACCTGCCACAAGTAGACGCCGAGCGGAGCCTGATCATGTCGTCATTGAACCGGCGTGACTTTCTGAAGGTGCTCGGGGTTTCGGGCGCGGCCTCTGCCGCTGCCTGCGACCCCCGGGTCCCCATCGAGAACGTCCTGCCCTACGTCGTGCAGCCGGAGCAGATCGTTCCGGGCATTTCCACCTGGATCGCCACTCAGTGTAACGAGTGTCCCGCGAGCTGCGGCGTCGTCGCCCGTTCGCGAGAGGGGCGGATCATCAAGCTGGAAGGCAACCCGGGCCACCCGGTCTCAGAGGGCTCCCTCTGCGCCCGCGGGCAGGCTGGTCTGCTGTCCACCTACTCCCCCGATCGGTTCGCCGGACCGCGGAAGGGCGGGGCGACTCCGGACTGGAGCGCGGCGATCGGCGAGGTCGCGGACGCGGTGAAGAAGGCTCGCGCCGCCGGCAAGGAGGTCGCCTGGCTGGGACGCGCGCGCACCGGCAGTCTGGCCGCGCTCGTTCGGCAGTTCATCGGCGCCGCTGGCGGCACGGTTCACTTCTGGGAGCCGCTCGACGCTGACGGGCTCACCGCCGCGACGAAGGCGGTCTTCGGCCTCTCCGGGGTGCCGTTCTACAAGCTCGACGACGCCCACACCGTGGTCTCGTTCGGGGCGAACTTCCTGTCCACCTGGGGCGATCTCCGGGTGCGGCGCGGCTGGGCCCGCTCGCGCGATCCCCGCCACGGCGGCTTCGTCAGCCGCACGGTGTGCGTCGAGCCGCGCATCGGCAACACCAGCGCCAGCGCTGACCTCCACCTGGCCGCGGTCCCGGGTACCGAGACCGGCGTGGCCATGGCCCTCGCCCGCCTTGTTGCAGACGCTCGGCACTACAGCGGGCCCGCGAAGAAGCTCCTCCGCAACGTCGACGCCGCGGCGCTCGCCAAGGCCGCCGGTCTGTCGCTCGAGCGTCTGCAGGAGGTCGCCGGCTGGATGGCCGAGCACACCTCGGTCGCGCTGCCCGGCGGCGTGGTCACCGCGGCCGACTCCGCCGCCCTGGCCACCGCCACGCTCATCCTCAACGAGGTCGCGGGTAACGTCGGAAAGACGGTGGTTTTCGGTCCCACGGCGAACGTCGCGGATCGCAGCTCGACCGCGGACGTGCTCTCCCTGATGGAGCGCGTCGGTGAGGGCAAGGTCGGCGTTCTCTTCCTCGACGGCGTGGACCCGGCCTTCTCGCTGCCTGGCGGCAAGGGCGCTGCGGTCTCCAACGCCGGCCTGTTGGTGTCTTTCGCCGACGAGCCGAACGACTCCATCAGCGAGAAGACGCTGGTGCTTCCCCCTGGCTCCTCACTTGAGAACTGGGGCGACGCCGAGGCGGTGATGGGGGTGCACACCCTCCAGCAGCCCGCCATGCTGACGCCGACCGATCCCAGCACGGGGGTGGCACTCCACGACGTGCGCGGGGTCGGCGATGTCCTGCTCGCCATCGCGAAGACTGCAGGTCTGAAGTCTCCCGAGCGCAAGGTCAAGGTCGGACCGCTGAAGGGCGGGGCTCCGGTCCGGCCCGCCCGCGCGGCGAAGGCCGGCGGTGCCAGCGGAAAGGCAGCCGGAAAAGCTGGTAGGGCTGACGCGGCCGGTAAGGCTGCTGGTAAAGCCGGCAAGGCGGGGAAGGCCGGTAAGGCTGGTAAAGCCGGTAAAGCCGCCAAGGCTGGTAAGGCCACCAAGGCCAGCGGCGCCGCGGCCGCTGTGGGAGCAGTCGGGAAGCAGGTCGAGGAGGAGCCGGCTCCCCCGGCCGTCGCGGCCCCTGGCCTCGACGCTGCATCCTACCCGGTCTACCTGAAGACCTGGTGGGAGGCCGTGATCTGGCCGAAGACCAGGCGGCGCGGCCCGTTCGAGGATTTCTGGATACGCAGCCTGCGCGGTGGGGGCTACTTCGCGAAGACCCCCACCAGCGGTGCGAGGTTCCAGTTGGCGGCGGCGCCGAAGACCGACGCCGTCACGCCTGCTGGTGACGGCCTCATCCTGACGCTGTTCCCGCATCCGTTCATCGCGGACGGGCGGCACGCCAACAAGCCGTGGGCGCAGGAGATCCCCGAGCCCCTCAGCTCGTACACCTGGGGCTCCTGGGCCGAGATCCACCCTGAGACAGCCGCCGGGATGGGGCTGGCTGATGGCGATCAGATCGAGGTCAGTTCGGCGACGGGCAAGATCCAGGTCGGCTGGTTCGCCTCTCCCGGTGTCCGCAAGGACACCGTCGCGGTGGTGATGGGCAACGGGCACAAGGCCAGCGGACGGTACGCGCGCGTCGCGTCCGAGGCCGGCGGCAATCCCATGACGCTCCTGCCCGGTGACACCGACGCCGGCTCTGGACAGATCAAGTACGTGTCCACCCGCGCGAAGGTCGGCGCGACGGGTCAGAAGGCCCGCCAGCATGCCTACCTGGGCTCGATGGACCAGGACGGTCGCCCGATCAACTTCACGGTCTCCGTGAAGGACCTCGGTAAGGGCCACGGTCCAGCCAGCATCGTGCCGATGCACCACCCGCCGGTCGATCCGCGGGTCGCCGCGGCCGGGCTTGAGACCATGTACCCGGTGCCGGATCACCCCGACTATCGCTTCGCGATGGCCATCGATCTCAACCGGTGCACCGGCTGCGGCGCATGCGAGACGGCTTGCTACGCCGAGAACAACCTCGGAATCGTGGGACCGGGTGAGATCGCCTTGTCGCGGCACATGGGCTGGATCCGACTGTCCCGCTACTTCGAGGGCGAGGGGGAAACCCCGGACGTCCGGTTCCAGCCGGTCATGTGTCAGCAGTGTGGTCACGCGCCGTGCGAGGGGGTCTGCCCCGTCCTGGCGACCTACCACAACCGCGATGGCCTCAACGCGATGCTCTACAACCGCTGCGTCGGCACGCGGTACTGCGCAAACAACTGCCCCTACTCCGCGCGGCGCTTCAACTACCACTCCTACAAGTGGCCGGAGAGCTTCAACCTGATGCTCAACCCGGATGTGAGCACCCGCGAGATGGGGGTGATGGAGAAGTGCACCTTCTGCGTCCAGCGCCTGCGCGACGCCAAGGATGCCAACCGCGACATCGGCCAGAAGGTTCCAGACGCCGAGCTGCAGCGCCTCGTGGCCTGCGCGCAGGCCTGCCCGACCCAGGCGATCGTCTTCGGCAACTCCGAGGATGACACCAGCCTGGTCCATCGGCACTTCTCCGACGAGCGGGCGTACGCCATGCTCAGCGAGCTGAACACCTCGTCCGGCGTGCGCTACCTGGCTCGGGTTCACCACGGCGAGAGCAAGCTCCACCACGGCGGTCACGGTGGTGGTCATGGCGACGACCATGGCGATGGTCACGGTGGTGGTCATGGCAGCGGACACGACGACGAGCATGCCGGGGGCAAGACCCACGGCAAGGTACCCATCGCCTCCCCCGGAAAGGCCGGGAAGAGGGCAGCAGGTAAAGCGGGCAAAGCCAAGACTGCCCACGGCGGCGGTCATTAGGAGGCCCAGTGAACAGTAGCAGGGTCACATACGGCGCGGTGACGCGCGACATCCTCCGTCCGATGTTCAAGTTCGGGCTGAAGGGTGACCGGTTCAACCTGTACTACTACGGATTGCTCAGCATCTGTATGGTCTGCCTGGCTTGGGGTGGGTTCTGCTTCTATTGGCAGCTCACCCGAGGGCTCGGGGTGGCCGGCTACGCGCCCCCGGTGTTCTGGGGCCTGTACATCACCACGTTCGTGTTCTGGATCGGAATCGGACACGCGGGCACGCTGATCTCCGCGATCCTCTTCCTCTTTCGATCGAAGTGGCGCACCGGGGTCTACAGAGCCGCGGAGGCCATGACCATCTTCGCGGTCATGACCGCGGCGCTGTTCCCGGCGATTCACGTCGGGCGCGCGTGGAACGCCTACTGGCTGTTCCCGTACCCCAACCAGCGCGAGCTGTGGCAGAACTTCAAGTCGCCCCTGATGTGGGACGTCTTCGCGGTGTCGACCTACTTCACGGTCTCCACCATCTTCTTCTACATCGGGCTGCTGCCAGACATCGCGGCCGTTCGCGATCGCACCCGCGGTCTGATCCACGCCACCTACCGCGCGCTGTCGCTGGGCTGGCGCGGCACCGACAACCAGTGGCGCCACTACATGGCCGCCTACGGGTTCTTCGCGGCCTTCGCGACCCCGCTGGTGCTCTCGGTGCACAGCGTCGTGTCCTGGGACTTCGCGATGGCGCAGACCGCTGGATGGCACTCGACGCTCTTCCCGCCGTACTTCGTCGCGGGGGCCATCTTCAGCGGCTGCGCGATGGTCATCACGCTCCTGCTGCCGATGTCCAAGGCGTTCGGCTGGGAGGACTACCTCAACACGTGGCACTTCGAGAGCCTGGCCAAGATGTGCCTGCTCACCGGCGCCATCCTCACCTACGCCTACGGCGTCGAGCACTACATCGCGTGGTACTCCGACAACCCGTACGAGTGGGGCATCTTCGCCTACCGCGCCACCGGCGACTACTGGTGGGTGTTCTGGATGATGGTCAGCTGCAACTGCATCATCCCCCTGCTGTGGTGGTTCAAGGCGATCCGCACCAACGTGTGGGGCCTGTTCATCATCTCGATCTTCATCAACATCGGGATGTGGTTCGAGCGCTACAACATCATCGCCAGCGCGCTGGCGCACCAGTTCGATCCCAACGCGTGGACCTACTACACCCCGTCGTGGGTGGAGATCGGCATCTTGATTCTCAGCTTCGGCTGGTTTGGCCTGTGGTTCCTGCTCTTCATGAAGGTGATGCCCTCGGTGGCCATCGCCGAGATCAAGGAACAGGTGCGGCCTCCGCTCCGGTCTGACGAGGAGGCGGCCTGATGTTCGACAAGCCCCCCACCCCTGGCACGGTCAAGGCGGTCTTTGCCCACCTCGACTGCCTGGTCAACGCCATCGACATCATGAAGCGATCGGGTCACCGCGATCGCATGGCGGTCACGGCCCCGCTGCCTCGGCACGAGATCGAGGAGATGCTCTACGAGGGCCGGCCCAGCCCGGTGCGCTGGTTCACCATGTGCGGCGCGATCTTCGGCGGCTCGATGGGCTTCGCTCTGGCGGCGATAACGTCGCTCAACTGGCCGATGATCATCCCCGCCGGTAAGCCGCTGGTGTCGATTCCGGCCTACATCGTCATCACCTTCGAGGCCACCATCCTGATGGGGTGTCTGTTCACGTTGGTCGGCATGCTCGTGATGTGCCGCCTGCCGGGCTTCGATCTCCAGCCCGAGCTGGAGGACCGCAGCTTCAGCGACGACAAGTTCGGCATGGTGCTCAATGGGCTGGACGCAGCGACCGCGGAGAAGGTCCAGAGCCAGCTCCTCGAGCTGGGCGCGGTCGACGTGAGCTACACGGAGTTGGACGCATGAAGACCCGATCCCTCAAGATCAGGCGACTGCTGGTGGCCGGTGCGCTCACCTGCGGCTTCTCTGGCGCGGCCTGGGCGTTCCCCTGGGACATCGACATGGTCGATGCCTACTTCTGGCGCGCCTATGAGTGGGTCATGATGCCGCTGCCCGAGGGCGTGGTCTCCACGAACTACACCGTGGCTCCCAAGCGCGGCACCCCTGAGGGGGACGCCCTTGAGTCTCCCGTCAAGGCCAGCGCCGAGACGCTCGCCACCGGCCAGAAGATGTTCGAGGTCTACTGCCAGACCTGCCACGGCGTCGATGGCGTTGGTGGTGCGCCGGTGACGAAGGGGCCGACCCGCTACACGATGCCGCCGCCGAAGCTCTCGGGTCAGGGCTCCATCGTCTCGCGCTACTCGGACGGCTACCTCTATCTGACGATCCGCAACGGCGGCTCCGTGATGCCCGGCTACGGCACATCGATGGACGATCGTGAGATGTGGGCGGTCGTCACGTATATGCGGAAGCTCAACGGCCGGTAGGCTCCCAACCCGCTGATTCGGAGGCCCCGATGGGCCACGCTCACGTAGACACCAGCGCGATCATCGCCGGGACGCCCCGTACGGCGCCACGGAACATCATGATCGTGTCGACCATCCTCCTCGTCGTCGGGATCGCAGCCGCGGTGCTCGGGTTCACCACCGCGCCGCTCCGCGCCAAGGCGGCCTTCATCACCAATTTCGTGTACTTCGGTGGTGTCGCGCAGGGCGCGTTCATCTTCGCCGTCGCGATGGTGATCACCCGCTGCCGCTGGGGGCGCCCCCTCAAGCGGCTGGCTGAGGTGATGGGGCTGTTCCTCATCCCGATGTACATCCTGCTGATCATCTTCCTGCTGAGCGGCGGGCTGTCGGTCTATCCGTGGATGCACGAGGCGCTGCCGCCGCACAAGACCATCTACCTCTCGGAGCCGTTCTTCGTCGCCCGTCAGGTGGTGGGTATCGGTCTGCTCATCTTCCTCGATCTGGCTCTCATCCGCGCCTCCTGGCGCTCCGATCTCGGCGTGGCTGCAAAGCGGCTCGGCAACAAGGCGCCGAGCTGGTGGGGCAGCCTGATCGCTGACTGGAAGGGTGACGAGGCAGAGATCGCGGCCAACATGCGGCGTCAGATCACCGTCGCGCCGATGATCGCCATCTGCTACGCGCTGGTCTGGTCGATGGTGGCCGTGGACATCTCGATGAGCCTGGCGCCGCACTGGTACGCCAACATGTTCCCGGCCTGGTACTTCATGAGCAGCTTCTGGTCGGGGCTGGTCTACATCGGCATCCTGTCGCTGGTGCTCCGCGACTGGCTGGGCATCACCGGGCTGCTGCGGCCGAACGTCTACCACGACCTCGGTAAACTCATCTTCGGCCTGTGCATGTTCTGGGGCTACACCACGTACGCCACGTACCTGGCCATCTGGTACGGCAACATGACCGAGGAGATCGGCTACATCCTGCTGCGCACCGAGATCGAGCCCTGGGCCACGCTGTCGCGCGTGGTGGTGGTGATGTGCTTCCTCATGCCCTTCGGGATGCTGCTGTCGCGCGGCCTCAAGAAAATCCCGGTGGCGTTCATGTCCGCGCTCTCGA
Source organism: uncultured Enterobacterales bacterium (assembly GCA_964464515.1). Lineage (GTDB taxonomy): Bacteria > Myxococcota_A > UBA796 > UBA796 > UBA2385 > CAYXGP01. The sequence goes on along the minus strand of CAYXGP010000078.1, from coordinate 9,589 downwards.
TCATCGCGGTCGGTGTGTGGCTGGAGCGCTTCCTGGTGGTCACCCCCAGCATCTGGATGGAGGACACCCTCCCGCTCGGTCCCCTCGAGGTCTGCATGGCGCTCGGCTTCCTCGGCGCCTTCGTGGGCTTCGTGGCGAAGATCATGGCGCAGCTTCCGCCGGTTCCGTTCACCGACGAGATGATGAACCCCGATCCGGAGCACATCCACGTGCATCCGGCGCATGCCCACCACTGATTCTTCGGGCTGACGCCGTCGAGAGAGGGGCCGGGAGACCGGCCCTTCCTGCTTCTGGAGGCGTCGTCTGCCCTGCTTCCGGCGGCCCCGTCAGACGATGGCCGTCGCCCGTCGCAGCCCGTCTGCGAACTCCGCGCGGTTGGGAACCAGCTCGAGCGCCTTCGCGTAGCAGCTGCATGCCTCGCGGCGATCCTGTCGCATGATCGCCATCTCACCCTTCTTGGCGAGCAGATCGGCAGACTGCACGATCATGAAGGCCTCGACCTTGCTCTTGCGGTACTCGCGTCGGGACGACTCCTTGCTCAGCACGGCGTGGGCCTGTTCGATGCGGTCGGCGACCTGGGCGCGCTGAAGCTCCAGCGCCTCGGGCAGCGTCACTCCAAACCCGGCGGCGTCGAACTCGCCGATGAGCCGCTGGTAGTTGGCCTCGATCTCGCGCGGCAGGCTGATCCAGTGCACCTCCAGCACGTCGAAGTGGGTGGCGCGGGTGAGCTGCTTCTTCTTTCGCTCGATGCGGTGAGCGACCCGGCGCATCGCCCGCTCGGTGTCCTCACCAGACTCGTAGCGCAGGAAGCCCAGCTCGTTGAACGCCCACAGCATCGCGGCGGTCTGGTGCTTGGAGAGCGGAGAGACGCTGAACAGCTCGCGGAGTCTCCAGGCGTTGCTGCGCAGCACGTCGAGCAGCTTCGCTTCCAGCGGCTGGAGCTTGATCTCCTCGATGACCTGACCCACGTCGTCGGCGAGGTAGACCGAGCGGTCGAGGTTCCCGCGATGGCTGTCGGCGAGATCGGAGGAGCGCAGCTCACGCGCGCGCTTGCTGAGCGCCCGGAACAGCAGCGACGGCACGCGGAGCGCGGGCGGGAGGAACTGCTCCGGGAGATCGGCCAGGGTGTGGAACGTCCAGGTGCCCTCGCGGACGCGCATCGCGCGCTGGAGGACGTACTCGACCTGGCTGCCCAGCACCATGATGAGCTGCGGGAACGACAGCACGCCCATGTCGATGAGCGCCTCCCCCTGACGACAGCCGCGCTCCTCCATCGTCGAAAGGCTCTCTGCGAGCTGGTCGCGGTTGATCTGCTTGGCCTTGAACAGCAGGACGCCCAGGACCTCGGCCTCCTGCAGCGGCTCGGAGCGCCAGCCGACGGGGCCGCCCTTGCTCCAGAACCCGTACCGAGTCGTGCCGTCTGCCCCGTTGATCGTGAGCAGGCCGGTGGTGCGCTCCACCGCCAGGTGGATGATGGCGTCGCGCATGCTGCGGTCGGAGAGGTCGCCGGAGAGCGCGGACTCCACCCCGCTCAGATCGGGCACGGGGAAGCCGCGCCCCACGCGTCTCGCGGGAGCCCCACCGCTCGCGGGCGGACCGGCGCTCTCGAGGTCTTCAATGCGGGCCTGGGCCGACTCGAGATCGGCGCGGGTCTGGGCCAGCTCGGTCTCCAGCTCTGTGATGTCTTCACGCGGAAGGAGATCACCGGTCTCGATCAGGTATGTCCGGATCTCTGCGATCGTGTCCATGAACCGGGAGAAGGCCTCCCTGGCCTCATCCGCGACGTGGGGCAGGCGGAGGCCCACCCCGCCGTCCGGCGCCCGGTGGACGACCTGCGCGGTGAGCGGTCCGACGCGTCCAACGATGGGAAGCACGAGGTCGAGCCGCACCTCGTTCGCCAGCTCCCGCCGCGTGGTGCCGGGCGGCAGGAAGATGCCCCCCTGCGCGAGGGTGCTGTTGTATTCCTCCAGGAACTCCGGGATGCTCTCATACGTCCGGGTCGCGCGCCTGAGTGCCATGGGCTCCTCCGAGGGGCATTGCGTGGTGTCTTCTATCCGACCGGAGCGCTCGTCGGAGCCCAGGGCAGACGTGTTACTTCGCTCCCCCGATCAGCTTTGGGAGGGTGGCATGGCTACTTACTCGACCTCAGAATTCCGCAACGGCTTGAAGGTGGAGCTGGATGGCACCCCCTACGTGATGGTGTACTTCCAGTTCGTCAAGCCGGGCAAGGGGACGGCCTTCACTCGCACCAAGCTCAAGAACATGCTGTCGGGCGCGGTGCTGGAGCGGACCTATCGGTCGGGCGAGAAGCTGAAGGCCGCAGAGGTGGAGGAGCAGAGCATGCAGTTCCTCTACGAAGACGGCGAGTTCCATCACTTCATGAACAACGAGACCTACGCCCAGGTGCAGATCCCCAGCGACAGTCTCACCGAAGAAGGGCCTTTCCTCACCGAAAACCTGAACGTCGAGGTGCTGTTCTTCAAGGGGCGGGCCATCTCGGTGACCCTGCCCAACTTCATCACGTCCGAGATCGCTCACTGCGAGCCCGGCGTCCGCGGCAACACCGCCACCGGAGCCACCAAGGCTGCCGAGCTGGCCTGCGGCGCGACCGTGCAGGTCCCGCTGTTTGTCGAGCAGGGCGAGACCATCCGCGTCGATACGCGCACCAGGCAGTACGTCTCACGCGTGCGTTGACACCATGACCACCGGCATCGACGCCGCGCTGCTTCGTCAGCGTGGGGCGGTGCTGCGAGCTCTCCGCGGGTGGTTCGACGCGCGGGGATATGTCGAGGTGCACACGCCAGCGCTGGTGCCCAGCGGAGCGCTGGAGGAGAACCTCCACCCGCTGCAGGTCGGGGATCAGCAGCTCCACACCAGCCCCGAATTCGCGATGAAGCGAGTCGTGGCCGCCGGGCTCGCGCGCATCTACCAGATCGCACCCTGCTTCCGCGACGAAGAGCGCGGCGTTCACCACAGCCGCGAATTCACGCTGCTCGAGTGGTATCGGGTGGGCGCGGGGGTCTCCGAGCTGATGGACGAGGTCGAGTCGCTCGTCGCGGCGGCGGCGGTGGCCGCAGGGGTCCCCGTCCCTCGCTTCACCCGCCGCACTGCGGGCTCGCTGCTGAGCGATCGCCCACCCGATGCGTGGTTCCACGCCTGGGTCAGTGAGGTCGAGCCGACGCTCACCGGACCCACCATCGTCACGGACTACCCGGCCTGGCAGGCGGCGCTGGCCAGCGTGCGGGGAGAGGTCGCCGAGCGCTTCGAGGTGTACCTGGGCGGGCTCGAGCTGGCGAACGCCTTCGGCGAGGAGCTCGACGCCGCGGAGATCCGTCGTCGCTGGGAGGCCGCCAATCGGGCCAGAGCGGCCGCCGGTCGTCCGCTTCATCCCATCGACGCGGTGTTTCTGGCGGCCAACGAGCGTATGCCGCGCTGCGCGGGGATCGCTCTCGGTGTCGATCGGCTTGTGATGGCACTGCTGGGGGTGGATGACATCCGCCGCGTGCAGGTCGCCCGTCCGCGCTGAAGTACCGGAGATCAGGGCTCGTCGTCGTCCAGATCAGCCAGTGGATCATCTCCCAGTGGATCATCTCCCAGTGGATCATCTCCCAGTGGATC
>CAYXGP010000078.1:0-5871 GCA_964464515.1 uncultured Enterobacterales bacterium | reverse complement strand
CCAGTGGATCATCTCCCAGTGGATCATCTCCCAGTGGATCATCTCCCAGTGGATCATCTCCCAGTGGATCGTCGCCCAGATCTGTCCACTCACCGCCAAGCTCCGCGAAGTCGTCGTCCAGCTCCGCGAAGTCGTCGTCCAACTCGGCGAAGTCATCGTCGAGTTCAGCGAAGTCGTCGTCCAGCGGTGCGAAACCGTCGATGTCGCCCCAGTCCGGCTCGTCTGAGGTCCCGGCGGGGGTAGCCTGAACGGTCGGAGCTGCGGGGGCGGGTGCTGGGTCGGCGAACGGATCTACCGCGGGGGTGGCGTCCGGCGCGAGGGGATCGGCAGCGAAGGGATCGGCGGCGAATGGGTCGCCCTCTGCGGGCGGTGGGTCATCGGCGAAGGGGTCGCCAGCGAACCCCAACGGCTCGGGATCATCCAGAGCGAACGGGTCGGGGCCCGCGGGGGTGTCGTCGAAGGGGCCCGGCGGCATGCTGTCGGTCGGAGCCTCGAAGGCCTCGATCGACTCCATCGAGAGTGTCTCGATCTCGACCTCTTCCACGAGGTGCTCGGCGAGCGGTTGGACGTCGGGGACCGGCCGCGCGGGCCGTGGAGCGGGGACCGGCAGCGGCCCCGTGGTCCTCGGCTCTGTGGTCCTCGGCTCTGTGGTCCTCGGTACTGTGGTCTGCGCCTTCGGGCGTGGCTCCGGCTTCTTCTTGTCACGGCGGCGGCCGAACAGGCGCCCGAAGAAACCCTTCTTCTGCTCCGCTGCGGGCTGGGCATCGCGCCGCTCGGGTAGACTCGAATCCGGGATGCTCGAGCCGCCGTCGATCTCCATCGCGACCTTGCCGTCAGAGGCGACCGCCTCGCCGTAGTTGCGGATCGTGATGCTCTTCTGCAGGCCGGTGCCGGCCTCGGTGGCGGACACCTGGAGCATGCCGTTGTGGTCGAGTCGGAAGGAGACGTCGATCTTGGTCTCCATCCGCGGCGCAGGGGTGAGGCCGCCCATCACGAATTCGCCGAGGAACTCGTTGTCGATGGCGACGCGGTGCTCGCCCTGACGCACGATCACCTTGATCTGGTCCTGGTTGTCCTGATTGGTGGCGAACCGCAGGGTGGCGTTCGTGGGGATGGTGCTGTTGCGCGAGATGAGCGGCTGGAAGAGCCCACCAGCCACGTCCATGCCCAGATCGAACGGGGTCACGTCGATCAGGAGCGCCTGCTTGTTGGCCGGCTCTGCGAGCTGCGCGGCGTGGATGGCCGCTCCCAGGGCGACGACCTCGTCGGGATGCGCGGAGCGGCTGGGCTCCTTGCCGAACGCCTCTCGGAGCTGGCTGCGGATGCGCGGCATACGCGTCTGCCCGCCGACGAGCATGATCGAGTCGATCTCGGAGAGTTCCAGAGAGGCATCGGCGACGGCGGTGACGGCGACCTCGACCGTGCGGTCGACGAGATCGGCCACCAGCGACTCCAGCGTGCCGCGGGAGATCGCCAGCTCCAGGTCGGCGTCGGCGGTGATGCGCGGGATGGTGATCATCGTTCGATCGGCGTAGGACAGCTCCTGCTTTGCGGCCTCTCCGGCCAGCTTCAGGCGCTGCATCGCGTCGCGATTGTCGCGCAGATCGACGCCCCGGACCTCCTGAAAGTGCTGGGCCAGGTGCTCCATGATGCGGACGTCGAAGTCGTCGCCGCCGAGATAGGTGTCGCCGGAGGTGGACAGCACCTCGAACACGCCGCGGCCGATGCGGAGCACCGATACATCGAAGGTGCCACCGCCGAGGTCGTAGACCAGTAGCGTCTGGTCGTTGTCGTCGCGGAATCCGTAGGCGAGGGCGGCGGCGGTGGGCTCGTTGAGGAGCCGATCGCACTGGATGCCCGCCACCTTCGCGGCGGCCAGGGTGGCCTTGCGCTGGGCGTGGTTGAAGTACGCCGGAACGGTGATCACCGCCGAAGAGACCTCTTCGCCCAGGCTGCGCTCGGCGATCCCCTTGGCGACCTGGAGCACCAGCGCGCTGACCTCGGTGGGGTTGTAGGCCTCTCCCCCGGCCATCAGCGCGCAGGAGCCGTCTTCTGCGCGGCGGATCGGGTAGCCCAGGTGGCGCCGAAGCTGCAGCATCTCCTCGCTGTCGTACAGACGTCCGATGAGGCGCTTGACGCTATAGAGCGTCTCGTCGGGAGAGGTGAGGATGCGATCGCGCGCGGCCTGTCCCACGATGAAGCCGCCGTCCTCCTTCATGGAGATGCACGACGGCAGCACCTTGTAGCCCTTGTCATCGACCAGGACGCGGGGGCGACCACTGTCCATCACCGAGATCACGGTGTTGGTCGTTCCCAGATCGATGCCGATCGCCCTGCCCATCTTGCGGCTCCCGCGGTGGTGTGACGACTTCTATCGCTTTCAGGGATGAACTACCGCTCCCGATGAAACACGAGCTACCGCTCGCGCTGGAAGAGCGGAAGCTGCTGCTCGGACTCGGGTACTCGCGGCGGGATGGGGAAGATGCCTGAGAAGCAACCATCGCAGAAGCCACGCTCGCCGGTGGCCAGGGTGAGAGCCTCCAGCGACAAGCGTGTGTGCGAGGCCAGGGCGTCGATGGGCGCCTGGGGCGGCGCGGGGAGCGCGAGCCCGTAGGGGCAGGGGTGCCGGAGCGCCGGGCCGGTCTGCCGCAGGTGCACCTCGTTCGCGCCGGACTGGCGCAGGCGGGCGATGGCGAGGTGCAGATGCGCGGCAGGCGTCGTGGGGGGAGCGATCAGCACCACACGGAGGTTCCGCACCAGGCCGGCGATGGCGCTGAGCCCCTCGCCGGGAGGGTCGATGAGCGCAGCGCGGAGCGGGAGGCGGGCGACCTGGGCGAAGGCGCTGGCGGCGGCGGGATCGGCGCCGGGGAGCGGGACCACGACGTCGGCGGCGACCGGAGCGCTGCGGGCCAGGATGCGCCCCACCGACAGGCGCGCCTGGGCTGGATCGCAGCCGAACAGCGGCGCTCGGGGGCGCGTGAGCTGGAGGAGATCGACGATGCATCGTCGGTGCGCCCGCGGGGGGAGCGGGGTGAGGGTCTGCACTCCGTCGTCGTCGATGATCACCATCTCGCCGGGGGCGACCTCGCGCTCGATCTCGCCGCCGACGGCCAGCAGCGCTGCGGGTTCGCTGCACAGCCCCACCGCGTCGCCCACGCGCCCGAGCACGAGGGGGCGGAAGCCGTGTGGATCGCGCGCGCCGACGAGCACCTGCGGACCGAGGAGGATCGCCGACCACGCGCCCTCGATGTCGTACAGGGCGTCGACCAGTGCGCTGACAGGCGTCGCGTGGCGGCTGCGCGCGACCCGCCGCAGGAGCAGCTCGGCCGCAGACTCCGAGCGCAGCACTGCCCCCTCTGCGAGGAGGTCGTCGCGGAGGGAGTCGGCGTTGAGCAGCGCGCCGTCGAGCGCCAGAGCGAGCGGTCCGAGCTGGGTGATGCCGTAGGCCGGCTGGCCCGGCGGCTCCGCGTCGCCGGTCTGCACCGCGCCGAGCATCGCCGCAGCGTCGAGATCGAACGAGGGGCGTCCGGCCCCGGACCTGCGCAGCAGCACTCCGCCGATATCCGCCACGCAGCTCCAGGCGTCTGGACCGCGATGTGATAGCGCGGCCAGGGCTCGCCCGAAGAGGTTGGGGGCGACCGCCCCCCGCAGGCCGAGGAGCCCGCTCTGCACTGTCGGCGTCATTGAGTCACCGGTATCACGAGTGACCACAGCGAGTCGGGTGACGCGAACGGGTGGAGCACCGCTGCCAGGGCCGCCGTCGCCGACAGTGCCGTCTCCAGCGGGACGGTCCAGGGTGGTCGGTTTGCGCGGTCCCAGCCGGTCAGGGCCAGGGGGAGCGCGGGGTCACCGGGGCCGATCAGGGGATCTTCAAGGGCGTCGAAGTACGGGCGGTAGTCGGTGGTCACTGCGAAGAGGCCACGGAGCCCGTGTCGATCGAGGAGCGCGGCTTGCAGGCGCACCGCCGCATGCTCGCGGACAGCGTCGCGGTCGTCGTAGTTGTACAGCCCCCAGTCGATCTGCTCGCGGCCGTCCGGTCCCTCGACGATCGCGTGGCAGATCTCGTGCAGGATGAGCTGCGCCAGGGAGTCGTCCGGGTCGAAGTGGCGCGCGGTGCTGATCGACAGCGTGCCGGCGCCGTCCCACGAGGCGAAGACGTCGTCGCTGCGGACGACGCGCATCCCCAGGCGCCGCGCGGTAGTCAGCCAGATCTCATCGAGTGGATCACGGTAGCGACCCAGCACGCTCCGGCCGCGCGCGTCGGCAGGAGCCCCGACCTCGGAAGATGCCCCCATGTAAGATGCCCCGCCTCAGTAGAGGAAGGCGTCGTCGCCGTCGGAGGTCGTGACGATCACCACGATGTCGTCCCGCAGGCTCCCGCTCAGATCGCTCCAGGCGGTCCGGACGGCTTCAGCGGCCACGTCGTCCCAGGCGATCACCGAGAGCACCGAGCGGTCCCAGGGGGGCGCCGCGTTGTCCTCGGCCAGCGGGATGTCGGCCAGCTTGTCTTCCAGCAGCGCCACGGCCTCATCGAGCGGGTACGGCTCTTCCGGAGGGTAGTGGTACGCGCGGGTCACCGAAACGCCGATCATCTGCCCGCCGACGTCCACCAGCATGTCGGTCTTCTTGCCGCCGTCGTCGCTGTAGGTGATCTCAGGCTCGGTCGCGGTGAGGGTCGCCCCCTCGCACCGGTACAGGATCTCGTAGGCGATCGCCTCGGACTCCGAGGAGCTCCCCCCGAGGCTGCCGTCGATGATGATCTCCTGTCCACCCTCTGAGAGCTGTGCCTTGCTGTACGACTCGGAGCCGAAGTCGATCGCGTTCGAGAGTAGATCTGCGCTGCTCGTCGCCAGGCTGCCCGCCAGCAGGCCGCAGTCCCCCGAGATGTCACCGAAGCCGGGCAGGGGCTCCACGTCGGAGGTGCCGCCGCTCGATGTGCCGCCGTTGGAGCTGCCGCCAGAGGTGCTGCCTCCAGAAGTTCCTCCTCCGGAGCTGCTGCCCCCAGAGCTGCTGCCTCCAGAAGTGCCACCGCTGCTGGAGCTACCCCCCGAAGCACCACCGGTGCTGGTGATGCCCGTGCTCCCTGCGCCCGACCCGTCGGCCGTGTCGCCGGACTTGTCGTTGCAGGCGAGGAGGAGGACGAGCAGAGTAGTGCGCATGGCGCTGGTCTAACGAGATAGCCGAACCCCGATCCACCCCGCCCTGATCCGCCCCGCCCCGATCCCCCCCGGAGGACCCATGAACCTGCTGCTCGGCGTCACCGGCGGCATCGCCGCGTACAAGGCCTGTGAGCTGACCTCCCGGGCGATCCGCTCGGGCCACTCGGTTCGGGTGCTGATGACCGCCAACGCCGCGCGCTTCGTCGGGCCGCTGACGTTCGAGGGGCTATGCGGCGTCGCCCCGCTGGTGCATCAGGATCACCTCGCGTCCGGCCAGGCCATGGCCCACATCGAGTGGGCGAAGTGGGCCGACGTGGCCTGCGCCGCGCCGGTCACTGCCAACCTGCTGGGCAAGCTCGCGACGGGGCTGGCCGACGACGCGCTGACCACTGTGTTCATGGCGCTGCGGCGGGGGACGCCGGTCGTGTTGGCCCCGGCGATGAACACCGAGATGTGGGCGCATCCGGTGGTCGTTCGGAATCTGCGTTGGATCGAGGAGCTGGGGCGGTACACCATCGTGCCGCCGGTGAGCAAGCGGCTGGCGTGTGGAGACACGGGGGCCGGTGCATTGGCTTCTCCGGAGGATATCCTGGCGGAGTGTGAGCGACTGTTCGACTCGGTATCGCTGTCTACATAGGTCGCTTCGGGCCAGCCCTGACCCCGTCTTATTCATGAGTGCTTGAGGAACCCATCTTCGCCTAGCTGGGAAGCT
>CAYXGP010000077.1:22990-32237 GCA_964464515.1 uncultured Enterobacterales bacterium | reverse complement strand
GGGGGGGTTGGGTTTTTTGGGGGGCGGGCGGGGGCCCGCCGCCCGGGGGCCCCCCCGGCCGGGGGGGGCCCCGACATGTGCGCTCGGCGTCAGGCTCCGGCTCCCTCGGCTTCACTCGGGGCCTCGCCTGTCCGCCGGGCGTTATGCTGCGGACGCATCGCGACCGGAGGCTGACATGCGCTGGGACATAGCACCCAAGACCAGGTGTGATCTGCTGGTGTTCTCGGGGATCAACCTCGCGGGCCGCCGACAGATCGCGCGCGTACACCCCTACGGGGGTCTGCAGGGCGACACCCTCGACGAAGGCACCTTTCAGTCGCTCATCGTCGTGGCCCCAATCGGGACGCGCGTCACCCTGATGACCACGGTGGCCGAGGAGGGTTGGGAGGAGCGTCCCTGGCGCACGATCGAGATCACCCGCGAGGACGCCTTCCGCACGAAGGAGGGAAAGTGGGCCGTCCGCGTGCCCCAGCTCAACTGCCTGGACGCCCCCAACGCCCAGCGCACCGATCCGGACTTCGAGATCGGGTTTCCGCAGGCGGACGACGTGGAGTCCGGCACCGGCTGGACGTACGGTCGCGGCGGCGGCGTAGCAGGACAGGTCCGGGCGATCAAGGTCGATAAACGACCGCGCACCGACTGACGGCGGATTACGGGGTCGGACGAACCCGAGCACCCCGGAGACCCCGATGCTCCTCTCCTCCCTCTTGATTTGCCTGGCCTGCGCCCAGGAGCCGGCCACCCCAGAGCCCGCCGCGACGGAGCCCGCCACCCAGCCGGCGACCCAGCCCTCTGGGGCCATGACCCTGAGCAACCCTACCGGGGATGCGCCGGACGCCGCGGCGAAGACCAACTCCGAGATGTACGCCGAGTGCCAGGCCCGCGTTGAGGGCAAGGAGGCCGACGCGGAGTGCACCACCGACGCCGACTGCACCAAGGCCGGCTGCTCGTCAGAGGTCTGCGTGACCACCGCCGCGGCAGAGGGGCTGACCACAGCCTGTGACATCCAACCGTGTTTTGAGGTGTTGGACACCTGCGGCTGCAACGAGGGCCGCTGCAACTGGACTGTCAAGCCGGACGCCGGCGAGTAGACCGCCGAACAGATTCCTGCTGAGCAGATCCTGCCGAACAGATCCCGCAGATCCTGCCAGAACAACGCAGATCCTGCCAGAACAACGCAGGTCCTGCCAGAACAACGCAGGTCCTGCCAGAACAACTCTGTAGACCATGCCTGAGCAAATCCTAGCGCTCTTCTGCCAGCGGAACTTCCGGCCAGAAGAGCTCCAACAGATCCTGATGAGGCCTCCCATGCGCGCGACCCACCTCCTCCTCTCCCTCGGCTTGCTTTCGGGCTGTGACGCCATCACCGGCCTGCTCGGCGGCGGCTCTGAGTTCAAGAGCACAGACAACGACATCCCCAAGACGCTCTCGGCCAGCGCCCGCCCCTCCGATCCCGACGGCGACGTCGTCGAGGGCCGGTTCATCGTCAAGCTCAAGTCCAGCGTGGCCGAGCGGGCGTCGTTCGACAACGGCGTGATGTCCACCGGCAACGACCGACTGGACGGCGCGTTCAAGACCGCGGGCGTCAGCCGCGCGCGGGGGCTTCGGAGCGGGAACGGATTCGCCGGAGTGAAGGGCAAGAGCGGCCGCGGCGGCAAGAGCGGCGCCCGGAGCGGCAAAGGCAAGGGCAAGCGAGGCGGCGGCGGGGCCGGCGCTGCCAGCGCGGGTCGGGGCGGCGGCAAGGGCGCGCTGAACAACGTCTTCGCGATGGAGTCCAAGCTCGGACGAAAGGACTTCATGGCCGCGTTCGCGGGCGACGAGAACGTCGAGTGGGTGGAGCCGGTCCGCAAGTACGGACGGCTCGGCAGCATCTCCGATCCGCACTACGGCGTGCAGTGGCACATGGACCACCTCAAGCTGCCCGAGGTGCACGACATCACCGAGGGTGAAGGCGTTATCGTCGCGGTCGTCGACAGCGGCGTCACCGAGGGCCCCGACGGTTTCTACAAGCTCCTGCAGGGCTACGACTTCGCCGACGACGACGACGATCCGCGCGACACCGCAGCGCCGTCGCAGTCATCGTCGGGCTCGCACGGCACCCACGTCGCCGGCACCATCGGCCAGGCCACCAACAACGGCACCGGCGTGGCCGGCGTGGCCCCCAAGGTCACCATCCTGCCCGTCCGCGTCGGCGACTACTACGGCATGAGCTCCGACGCCATCGCCGCCGGCATCGTCTACTCGGTCGATCAGGGCGCCCACATCATCAACATGAGCCTGGGCGGCAGCGGCCGCTCCGAGGCCATCGCCGAGGCCTGCGAGTACGCCTACGACAACGGCGTCACCGTCATCGCCGCCTCCGGCAACAACGGCTACTCCGACTTCATCCTCTACCCGGCGGCCCTGCCCACGGTGATCTCGGTGGGCAGCCACGGCTTCGACGGCAACGAGGCGTACTACTCCAACCGCAGCGTCGATCTCGACATCATCGCCCCCGGCGGCGACACCACCAACGATCTCAACGGCGACGGCTACCCCGACGGCGTCCTGCAGGAGACGCTGCTCGGTGAGGCCCACGACTACGTGTTCATGCAGGGCACGAGCATGGCGTCTCCGCACGTGGCCGGCGCCGCGGCGCTGATCTATGCCAACGGCATCACCACGCCGGACGGCATCAAGGCCGCCCTCAAGGGCACCGCCGACTCCTACAAGAGCGAGCCCTACGGAGCGCTCAACCTCCTCGCCGCGCTCAAGGGTGGCAGCGACGTCGCGGGAGCAGGCGGCGCAGCCACGCTCAGCGGAAGCCAGGGTAGCGGCCCGGGCGCCGGCAAGTTCCGGGGCAAGAGCGGCGGCTCCAGCGCACAGAGCACGGGCTCTCGGGGGAGCAGCTCACGAGGCAGTGGCTCCAGCTCCCGCAGCGGCGGTGGAAAGGGCAAGGGCAAGCGCAAGGGACGCTGAGCGCCTTCACCCCTTGAACGTCAGCACGGGCTCCAGTCGCGCCACCGGCGCGACCAGTCCTGCGGAGACCTGCGCCTCGATCACGGGGCCGATCGGCTTGTAGGCGCCCGGCGCCTCCTCGATTCGGCGCTCCTCGCGTAGCGTGATGCAGTCCACGCCGGACAGTCCCAGCGTGTCCGCGTCCCATCGCGCGCCGCGCCGCGAGAGCTCAAACCGCGAGCGCGCTCGACCCGCGCCGTGGCTGGCGGACTCCAGGAACCGCGGCGCCCCCAGGCCGCGCATCAGGAACGAGCTGGCCCCCATCGAGCCGGGGATGATCACCGGCTGATCGCGATGCGCCGGGCAGGCCCCCTTCCGCGTGACCCAGCCCGCTCCCCGACGCTCGGTGATGTTGTGCGGCAGATCGTAGACCAGCGGACACTCCAGGTCTCCGAACACCTCGCGGAGCCGGCGACGCATGATCTCCGCCAGCGCGAGCCGGTTGAGGAACCCGTAGTTGGCGGCGGTGCGCTCGGCCGCCAGGTACCGCTCCAGCTCGGGGCAGCCCTCCGACAGGCTCAGGATGGAGGGGCGCGGCGTGTCTGCAGGCCACGCGTTCGTCACCCGGCGACGCCAGACATCGCCGATCGACTTGCCCAACAGACGGCTACCGCTGTGGATCATGAACGCCATCCGTCCCGCGCGCACGCCCCACTCCCAGGCCTTCCGCCGATCGAGCACCTCCGCGACCCGCTGGATCTCGACGAAGTGATTACCGCCGCCGATCGTCCCCAGCGCTTGATCGCGGAGCCACTCCCGACCCGTGTAGGCGTCCGGGATCCAGTCCGCGCTTCCGGGCAGGCTGCCGCTCTCGTAGACGCGATCCAGTTCGCGCTCGATCTGCTCGGCGTCGACCCGCGCGAAGGTCCCGCGCCGCTCCGCGCCAGCGGTGAGCCAACCCATCAGCCCCTCGGTCAGCGCCGCAGAGACGGTGCGTCTGTGCAGCGTGATGTCGCGCGTGCCCAGCAGGTAGTCCTGTTTCAGCAGAGACACCAGGCGGGCTCGACCGCGCGCGAACACATCCGGCGCCAGATCGGCGACGTGGAGGCGCATGCCGCAGTTGATGTCGCGACCCACGGCGGCCGGGATCACCATGCCCTGCGTCGCGACCACCGAGCCGATGGCGATGCCGCTGTCTCCCGGATGGAAGTCGGGGGTCGCAACGCAGCGACAGACGCGCCCGCCGGCCGGATGTTGGACGTCCGCCAGCGCGAGGAGCTGGAAGACCGCCTTCCGCTCCAGGGGGAGCGAGTCGGGCAGCAGAAGCTCGGCGGCGCCGGCGCCACGGGTCAGGGACCAGACGCCCTGGTGGTAGGAGACGTCGACGCCGTGCAGATGGAGCGAGCGGGCGATTCGACGCAGCTTGGATTGGTTGTAACGATGCGGTTGCACAGGAGCACCCGGGCCGGAAGTGGGGCCGTGAAGACAGGATGGGGGACCGTGAGCAACCGCGGTCGGGGGGAGGATGGTCACCGAACCGGGTGGTGACAAGGGGAACTCACAGCGGTGAGCGCCGGTCGCGGACTCGTGGATCGCGGTCCGCGGGATCGCGGATTCGGGGTCTCGTGCGATCGAGAAACCGCGCAGTCGTGAATCCGCGGGCGCCGATCTCACGCGGAACCGCGAAGCCGACCGCCTACATCTGCCTTGGTGAACCCTGATCTGGTGAACCCTGAGGTCACACAGAGAACCAACTCAAAGCTCCCCGAGGATAGCCTCCACCAATTCCTCCGGCCCGACATTCACCCCGATGAAGGCGAGGTTCCCCTCTCGATCGATCACGAAGTGCCGCGGGTTGGATGCGAACACGTCCTCGCTGTTCTCGATGAAGTAGTCCATCTTGAGCGAACGGTCCGAGTCGACGAGCACCGTGTGGGCGATGCCCAGCTCGTCGGTCCACTCCCGAGCCCCGCCTGTCGCGCCCTGGTACGCCCAGAAGATCTGCACCCCGTCCGTCTCGGCGAACGTCTCGGCCAGCAGGGTGTCGGTGTCCGGAACCTCCGAACTGCAGACCGGTCAGCCGTCCTCGAACGTCGCCAGGAAGACCACCTCGCCGCGGAGTGACGCCAGCTCCCATGTGAGCCCGTCGGTGTCCTGCTCGATGAAGTTCGGCGCGGCGTCGCCCACCTGGAGGCCCCCCGGGTTGGCGAGCGGCACGCTGAACGTCGCCTCGTCCGGATCGTCCGTGGCGATCTCGACGCTGCCGGACGCGTCTTCGGGGAGCTGCCATGTGACCCGGCCGCCAGGCTCGATCCATGGATCGCTCAGCTCGCCAGCGGCGGGAGTGCCCAGCCAGAGCGGCTCGGGCCCGTCGTTTGCCAGTCCCAGGATCTGTCCGGCCGCGGCGGTGCTGCTCTCCGAGCGCACCTCGGGCGCCAGCGCATCGCCGAGCGTGGCGATGAATGGTGTCCGCCAGTCTGCGACGTACAGTCGTTCCGCTGCGACGACGGCCATGACCGCTGACGACGCGGGCTCGCTGGCCCGCAGCCAGGGCTGGGTTGGGTCGGAGACGTCGAGGATCAGCAGGTCTGTCCAGGCCGCCACCGCGACGCGCTCGCCGGTCACCGCGACCGCCCGCGCCGAGGCGTAGCCCGACCACGATCCCAGCAGCTCCAGGCTCTCCGGATCGAGGATGGCGACCCCCGCGGCGCCGCATGCCACCGCCAGCCAGTCCTCACCCAGCGCGAGATCGCGGCAGCTCCCCGAGAGCGCGACGCTGGCTTCGAACGTCAGCCCGCTCTCTGAGATGGTCGCCCGGCGGAGCCCGTCGCTGGCGAGCACGAACAGCGTGTCTGCGTCCAGCAGCACGTCGGTGACCTCTCCGTCGAAGTCGATCCGGCCCGAGAGCTCATCGGTGTCGGCGGCGATGGCGCCGCCCGCCGAGCCCATCCCCCAGGCCACCCGCGCGCCGTCGCAGTCCACCCCTGCCCCCCAGTCGGCCATCGCCCAGGTGCGCTGGAGGTTCACGCCGTCCTCGTTGACCGCGACCGCCATGAGATCGCCGTCGCGCGTCATCCCGAAGGCCCGCTCGCCGCTCCAGCAGACCCGCTGGATGTGCCAGGTGTTCGTCTGTCCGATGGGCTCGGGGGCGTCGGGATCGGTCAGGTCGAACGCCCACACCCCGCCCTGCCCGCTCTGCTCCTGTCCAGCCAGCAGCAGGATCTCCCCGTCGGTCACCGCGTCGGTCAGCTCGGGTCCCGAGACGTCGAGCGGGATGTCGCCTCCGCGGACGATGGGGTCGTCGTAGTCGCCGGGCTGCCGGGTAGAACCCGTCGCGGTCGCTGTGCTCACGGTCACCGCCGACGTCGTGGAGGCCGTGCAGGACGCCGTGGAGGATACTTCGGTGTCGGTCGGCGCAAGGACCGGCGTGGGCGCGCAGGCCAACGCGGCAAGAATGATCATCGGACCTCCCCCGCCAGGGACGCCCGAAGACGAAGGGCGTTGCAGATCACACACTCAACGGCGTCGCTGCCGCCGCCGCAGCCGCTCCGCCGTCCACCGCACCGACGCGTGGGCGTCTTCAGCCCCCTCCGCGAGCAGACCATCGCGCGGCGGTGAGAGCTGCGCCGCCGCCTCCAGCACGCAGATTCGCGCGTCTACCGTCGGCTCTTCGGCGTACGTCCGCCGCGTCACCCCGAAGGCATGCAGCGCAGGCACCGCCCCGTCTTCGCCCTCGTCCCGCGACCAGTAGTCGCTCAGCCCCACCAGATCGCGCCCCGAGATGGCCGCGGGGCCTGGCGCTCTCCTGGCGAGCGCCTCGGAGACGGCCGCTCCCCAGCCCGCGAGATCACCCGCGGCGGTGGGCGCTACCTGCAGCAGGCGATGCGCCGCGGCGCATCGGATGTGCGGCACCAGCGCGGAGTCGGTCAGCGCGTCCAGCGGATCGCCGGTCACCTGCTCGCTGCGGCTGTAGGCGAAGGCCAGCGCGCCGCTCCAGTATGCCCCCAGCACCTCCGGGGTGCGCTCTGCGTCGCGGGACTGCCACGCCGCGGCCATCGTCGAGACGGCGGCCAACACCGGCGCCCACTCCGCGGCCGTCGCGGTGGAGGCCGGCGCGAGCGCCATCAGCCCCACCCCGATCTTCTGTACGCAGCGCGGCCGGAACTCCCCCGCCCCCAGACAGAGGTCCAGGGCGTCTGCGTACCCCGCGGACCGCCGCGCGCGGATGGTCGCCTCGGCAGCGCGAAAATTACACTCCCATCCCCAGCGCTGCCCGTCGATGCGCGCACACACCGCCGCAGACCGCCGCGCCTTGCCGGCGCGCGCGTGGACCACCGCCTGCTCGAAGGCGCAGGCGCGCAGATCGGCAGCGGTCGTGCAGGCGCCCGCGTCCGGCTCGACGTCGGCGAAGACAGAGGCGCTCCGCAGAACCGCCATGGGCATGGTGCTGGACGGACCGGGGGCCGTTCGAGGGGCCGCTCGGGCCTGCTTCCGCGGTGGGGGCTTCGCCCACAGGTGCGGCCGTGACGTCACGGAGGCGCAGGCATGCCGCTCGGCTCCGGGGGGCAGCGCCTCGCACAGCGCCGCGCTCCCTTCCGGGTTGGCCGTCACCAGCGTAGACACCACCGCCAGGCGCTCTTCAGGAGACGGCACCTGCGCGATCAGCGCCGCCGCTGTGGCCGGATCGGCGGCGGCCTCGATCAGCGCCCGGCGACACGCGGCGTCGGGACACTCGGGGACCGTCGCGGGCTCGGTGCAGGCCAGCCAGGCGGCGAGACCGATCAACGCTCAGGCTCCGCCGGGCGGGCCTCAGGCTCCGCCGGGCGCGGTTCGGTGCGGATAAAACGCGCAACGATCGGCGTCAGCACCAGCGTCAGGCCGATGCGCAGCGGCTTGATGAGCTGCGTCGCCGCATAGGCCCCGCCAAAGATGCCCGCCTTTCCCGCGGCCCCCTCGACCTCGATGCCCTGCGAGATAGCCGCGGAGAAGCTGATCATCGACACCCCGAAGATCGCGAACCACACCCCAATTGCGACCTTCCCATACTCCGCGAGCAGCTCCGCCCACCGCGCCTTCAGCGACTCGAACATCCACGCCTCCCGGGCGCGGCTTAACCGCGCCGTCTTGAGCGGGTGGGCGCGCCCCCGGTCGCCAGCTATGATCGCGGACGCCCGAGGAACTCCAGTGGCAGGCAGGGTGCCCCCCACCGATGACCCCACGCCCGCCGCGCCCGACGGCGGCGCGCTCGATCGCCTGCCCGAGATCGCGGCGGCGACTCCTGCGCCCGCGGTCCCGCAGCCCCGCCCATCGACGGCCGAGCTGCCCGAGGTGGAGCGGGCCGATGACCTGCAGCGTCTTTCCTCCACAGCCGAGCTGCCCCACGTCCGCAGCCCGGATCCCCCACCGGCGCTGCCCTCTCCGCTGGAAGGCTACGGCAACCCGCACGGTGAATCCGACGATCGCGTCCCCCTGCGCCTCTCCGATCCCCAGGACGGCGGCGCCCCGCTGGAGGGCTACGGCAGCCCGCTGTCCGCTGGCGCCGAGCGCATCCCCCTGAGCGCAGAGACCACCCCCAGTCGCCCCGACGCCGGCGGCCCTCTGGAGGACGTCGGACACCCCTCGCCGCGGCCCGGCGCGCGCGTCGTCCTGGGGCCCGGACGCCTGCTGGCCCCGCGCGAGCTCGGCCCCGAGCTCAACCCGTTCCAGCGCGCAGAGGACAGGGTGCCGATGGTGCCGCCTCCGCCTCCCCAGACCCCGCAGAGCTCTACGGTGGAGTCGATCGGGCACCCCTCCCTGATCGCCAGCGACCGCGTGGCTCTGGGGGTCGATCTGCCCGACGTCCCGGTCGCGAACCGCGCAGGCTCGCCCATCGAGGGCTACGGCAAGCCCTCCACCAGGTCCGGAAACCGCGTCTCGCTGACGGCCGAGCCGTCGGCGGGGAAGCCACCAGGTTCACCGATCGAGGGCTACGGAAAGCCCACCGCCAACGCCGATGACCGCGTGGTGGTGCGCCTCTCGAATCACCCGGAGCTGCAGGAGGGGCCCTCTCCGGTAGAGGGCTACGGACAGCCCTCTCTCACGGCGAAGCAGCGGGTCCCCGTGGTCCCGCGCCCCGTGGAGCGGCCGTCATCGGCCGAGGACATGGGGAACCCCTCCCGCGATCGCGACGACCGCGTCTCGTTCGGACCGCCCCAGCCAGAGGGCGACGCAGGCTCGCCCATCGAGGGCTACGGCAAGCCCTCCACCGACTCCGACAACCGCGTCTCGCTGACGGCCGAGCCGTCGGCGGGGAAGCCACCAGGTTCACCGA
>CAYXGP010000077.1:16923-22890 GCA_964464515.1 uncultured Enterobacterales bacterium | reverse complement strand
TCGAGGGCTACGGGAAGCCCTCGCGCACGGCGAAGCAGCGGGTCCCCGTGATCCAGCGCCCCCCGGAGGGGCCATCGTCGGCCGAGGACATGGGGAATCCCTCCCGCGATCGCGACGACCGTGTCTCCTTCAAACCGTCCCAGATCGAGAGCGACGCCGGCTCGCCGGTCGAGAACCTCGGCGCGCCCAGCCGCTCCGCCGACGACCGCGTCTCGTTCGGACCCACCGTGCTCGACGCCCCGTCGGGCGTGGAAGATCTCGGCAGCCCCTCGCGCGACGCCGACGATCGCATCGCCCGACGCAAGAAGCCCCTCACGCCAGCCGCCTCCACGCTGGAGGCCGCCCCCATCAAGCTGACCGCCTCGTCGCGCTGGCTGCCCCCCGAGCGCGAGGTGCTCCCCGATCTCATCTCTGAGCTGGACGAGATCGCCAGCCCCGAGCTCACCTCCGCCGGCCGGGTGGTGCGCACCAGGAAGCGCCGCGAGCGCTCCTCTGCGCTGAACGAGGCGCTGCTCATCCTGCCGCTGTCGGTCGATGAGTGGCGCGACCGCTTCCCGCCCCCTCCCTCCAGCGAGCGCGACGGCCTGGAATTCGTCCCGCCCGCCGTGGTGGAGCTCTCCTCGCGCCTGGAGGAAGGCCAGGGCGACGACAGCCTGCTGCCGCTCCGCAAGGTGGAGACGCGCCGGCAGCGGCGCCTGGACTACGTCCACCAGCGCTTCGAGTACAAGATGATCCAGCGCGATCACTTCCTTTGCTCGGGGCTGCGCGAGAGCCGCATCATCCGCGCAGCGCTCCCGCGCTTCGTAGCTGGAGAGGTGCCGCTCGCCGACGGCCTGCTCGCCCAGCTCATCTGCGCGCGCTTCGAAGATCACATGCCCATCCGCGACCAGGCGGGGCTGATCGATCGCCTGCACTTCGACCTGGGTCGCCTGCAGCTCTGGGAGGCGCTGGGGCTGGCCACCGAGTCCATCGCCCCGGTGCATGGCGCCCTCGAGTCGGCCCTGCGCGCCAGCGGAGGGCTGCGGATCGACGCGACGCCAGTGGCATATCGAATGCTGCGTCACGGGCGGACCCACACCGGATTCGTCAGCGCGATCGACGACGGACAGCGCGTCGCCCTCGTGGCGCATGACCAGGAACACCTCGCCGCCCCCCTCGGCCGCGAGCACAGCGCGGATCGCCGCGAAGGCGCACGCGCCAGCGAGCTGATCGCCGCGGCGCTGGGGCGCAACCGCGCGGGGTGCTGGGCGGGGCTCAGGCGCCGACTGTACTGCGCGCTGGTCACCAACCCCGACCGCGCCAGCTACGGCCTCTTCCTGTGCCATCGGCTGGAGCAGGCGATCACCCCACAGGGCGATCCACGCGAGGTGCTGATCACCCAGGAGCGCATCTGCTCCTGGCTGGATTCAGAGGCTGAGCGCTTCGACGTCGCCACCACAGCGCTGGAGCAGGCGGTCCTGTACGCGCGCACGATGTGGCCCCACATGCGCTTCGTCGATGACCAGGGGACCCCAGGGAGCGCCACGCCGGTGCCCAACTCGGAGCAGCCGCCCACATGGATGCTGCCCGCCGGCTCGTTCGACGTGGCGCGCGCCTGCCGCTGGTACACCATCATCGAGAGCGCGCGGATGATCGGGCTCCGGCCGTGGGAGTACCTGCTCGCGGTGTTCGACGCCGTCTCGACCTCGGGGTCCAACGCGATAACAGGACGCATCGCCGGCGCGGAGTGGACGCCGCGCGCCTGGGCCGCCCGCCGCTGAAGCGACCCGGGGTTCCCCGCGAGGTGCGGCCCGTGGACATCAACGAAGCCATCCAGCGCTACCAGGCCGGTGACCGGGAGGCGGCCCGCTCGCGGTGCGAGGCCATCCTGGCGGCGGCGCCCGGTCACACCGGGGCGCAGCTCCTCCTGGGGCGCCTCGCGCTCGACTCCGGCGATCACGCCGCCGCCGAGGCGCACCTGGCGCCGCTGGTGCGCAGCAACCCCAACCACCTGCACGCGGTGCTGTTCCTGTCCGCCGCGCGCGTGGGCCTGTCGCAGTTCGCCGAGGCCTCCGCGGGCTTCGAGCGGGTGCTCGACACCCACCCCGACGTCGGCCCTGCCTGGCGTTACCTCGGCATCTGCCGGCTGCAGCTGGGGGATCTCCCGCGGGCCCAGGTCGCCCTGGGGCGCGCCGTCGAGCTCGAGCCGGGCAATTTCCAGGGCTGGTTCCGCCTGGGCGAGGTGCTGTTCCTGCGGGCCGAGTACGAGCGCTCGGCCGCAGCCTACCAGCGCTGCGTCAGCCTGCGGCCGGGCCACGCGGAGTCCCACGGGCGGCTCGGCTCGTGCCTGGCGCGGCTGTCCCGCTTCGAAGAGGCCAGCGCCAGCAGCATCCAGGCCATCTCGCTGGCCCCCGGCGAGCCCACCCATCGCAGCCAGCTGGGATGGATCATGCTCGGCTCGGGGCAGCTCGAGCGCGCCGAGCAGCGCTTCCGCGAGGTGCTCCGCACCGACGATGAAGATCGCCCCGCGCGGGTGGGGCTGGGCACGGTGCTGGAGCGGCTGGGCCGTCACGCCGAGGCGCTCGATCTGCTCGCGCCCATGCTGGACGGCCCGCTCGACATGAACCTGGTGGTCGCCCACGCGCTGGTCCAGCTGCGTCTGGGCCGCGCCGAGGCCGGGCTCCCGCACCTGGAGAAGCTCCTGCAGCGTCCGCTGCCCAACGCCGAGCGCGTGCTCGGGTACCACACGCTGGGCACCCTCCGCGACGCCCTGGGCGAAGAGAACATGGCGTTCGCCGCGCACACTCGCGCCAACGAGCTGCGCCGGCTCCGTTTCGACATCCACGCGCACCGTCGATTCATCGACGCCCTCATCGGCTGCGCCAATTCCGAGACGCTGGCCCACCTGCCCCGACCCACGCACGACACCCGCCTGCCGATCTTCATCGTCGGGATGCCACGCTCTGGCACCAGCCTGGTCGAGCAGATCCTCGCCACCCACCCCGGGGTCCACGGCTTCGGCGAGCACATCGCCATCCGCGATCTCGCGCTTGGTCTGCACAAGCGGCTGGGGGTGCCTGAGCCCTACCCCATCTGCCTCGATCTCATCACACCGGAGGCGGTGAACGAGCTGTCGGCCAACTACCTGTCGCTGCTGTCAGGTGACCGCCACATCATCCGGGTCACCGACAAGACGCCGTTCAACTTCCTGCACCTCGGACTCATCGGGGTCCTGTTTCCCGGCGCTCGGGTCATCCACTGCCGCCGCGACGCGATGGACACCTGCCTGTCGTGCTACTTCCAGAATTTCAACGACACCGAGACATACGCGACCAGCTTGCCGACGCTGGGCGCCTACTACCGGGAATACCGCCGGCTGATGGTGCACTGGCGCGCGGTGAGCGGGGTGCCCATCCTCGACTTCGAGTATGAACGACTGGTCGATTCCCCCGAGGAGCGTATCCGCGCGCTGCTGGAGTTCTGCGAGCTGCCCTGGGATCCGTCCTGTCTGGAGTTCCATCGCAACCCGCGCGGGGTGAACACGCCGTCGTATGCGCAGCTCAGGCAGCCGATTTTTTCGTCGTCTGTCGGGAGATGGAAGCGATACGCGCGGCACCTGGAACCGCTGCGAGAGGCGCTCGGGCTGTAGGTCGAGAGTCGGCAGGAATCCAGCCAGCAGAAGGGAAGGCAGAATGAAGGTCGAGCGCCTGTTTCAGGTTCTGGTGGTCCAGGGCTCGCTGCT
The DNA here is from genome assembly GCA_964464515.1 of uncultured Enterobacterales bacterium. Classification (GTDB taxonomy): domain Bacteria; phylum Myxococcota_A; class UBA796; order UBA796; family UBA2385; genus CAYXGP01. The sequence goes on along the minus strand of CAYXGP010000077.1, from coordinate 19,169 downwards.
GTCAGGCTGCGGCCCCAAGACGCCCCCCGCCGCTCCCGCAGACGCCGCGACAGACGACGCCAGCATCGACGGCGCCGACACCGGAGAGACCTCCGCGCCCGTCTGTGAGGATACCGATAGCTGGGCCACCTGCACGGCCGATGGCGTGGCCTGTTGCTGGGCAACCGCGCCGGCATGCGAGCCCTGCTGCGGTCACCTCGAGCCGTGACAGCGCTCGACCGAGAGCGTCGAATCGGCCACACCTGGGCCGGCCGGATGGCCATAGAGTGCGAGGCGGCGGCGCGGTTCGACCGCCTGACCACAGATCTGGCCGTTCTGGGAGAGCTGACCGCGCTGGGAGTGAACGAAGACGTCGTAGCGTTGACACGCCGGGCTGCGGACGACGAGCGTCGCCACGCCGCGCTGTGCGCTCGCGCCGCGACCCGCTTCGGCGTCCCCGCGACGCCGATGGTGGTCACGGTGCCCCGCCTCGGCTCCCCCGAGCTGCCACGACGGCTGCAGATTCTGCACGAGGTGGTCGCGCTGTCGTGTGTCACCGAGGGGGTCTCGGTGGCGCTGCTGGGGGCGATGTTGGAGACCACAACCGACCCGGAGCTGGCCGAGACGGTGCGCTCGATCCTGCGCGATGAGATCGACCACGCGCGTATCGGCTGGGCGGTGCTGGCCTGCGGCCTCAACGAGACCGACCGGAGCTACCTGTCGGCCGCGCTGCCCGCCATCCTGGCCGGCACCTTCCCTCGAGAGCTGTTCTCGACAGACGCCCCGGACACGAGCGCCGATCTCGGCCCCTGGGCGATTCTGCCTCGGCCCCGCCGCCGTGACGTCGTGGTGCAGGCGCTCTCGAGCCTGGTTTTTCCGGGGCTGTCGCGGTTTGGGATCGATCCCGCCGCGGGCCGGAGCCTCCTGCTCAGGCAGACAACACAACGATAGGACATGCGCCTGGTCCTTCTCAGGCCGGCATCCCAAACACCCCCACCGGCGCAGATACCCCCTTCAACCGAACCTGTCCCAGATCCACCAGCCCGCCCGTAGACTGTGCCACCCGAGCCGAGGCGACCAGCTTCGCCCCCAGGTTCTTGCATTGGCTCTCCAGCCGTGAGGCGAGGTTGACCGTCGGCCCCATCACGGTGAAGTCGAGCCGCTTGCGCGTGCCGATGTTGCCATAGTGGACGTCACCGATGTGGAGCCCGAACCCCAACGCGACCGGCAGCGCAGACTCCTCGGCGTACAGATCCACCGCGTCCAGGGCCTCCCGGGCCGCCTCGACCATGGCTCGGGCCACCGGAGCGTCGTCGCCCTCTCTGGGAAAGATGATCAGCATGGCGTCGCCGATGAACTTGAGGATCTCGCCGCCCCGGGGCGCGACCGCGGTCCCGACCCGCTCGAAGATGGCGTTCATGACCGAGATGATCTCGGCGGTGCCCAGCCGCTCCGACAGCGCGGTGAAGCCCCGCATGTCGCAGAACATGACCCCGGCGTCGATCTCGGTCTGGTGCCCCCGGACGATCTCCCCCGCGAGCACCCGGTTGCCGGCCCGCGAGCCGACGTAGACCCGAGCCACCGAGCGGGCCACGCTGGACAGCAGGACCCCGGAGATCACCATCGCGATCAAGGGGCGCATCGCGGTGACCACGTCTTCGATGTCGGGCTCGAAGCCGCCCGGCGCCCGCGTGGCGATACTCATCAGCTGGCGGTCGCCGGTGGGCATCGGCAGGACGAACGCCAGGTAGTCGGTGAATCCGTCGGCCTTGAACACCTGGAGCACGCTCAGCTCGGGCTCGATCTCGGCCAGCCGATGCCGGATGCGATCGCGGCCCTCGACCAGCACGTGGTAGGGGCTGCCCATCTCCCGCATCGCCTCCGCGAGGGCCTTCAGGTCGGTGAGCTGACTCACGTCGCCGTGCGGGACCAGCTCCACATCCACCCCCTCGCGCCGCTCCCACCGGAACAGGATCGCGCCGTACTCGGGGTGGCGCAGGCCGGACAGCCGAGACAGCGGCGCGTGGAGCCGATCGACCGGCACGTCCAGCCCCTGAAAGGCGCGGGCGACGCCCAGAAAGGCCGGGTCGAGCTGCTGCTGCTCCAGCGCGGCGGCCAGGCCGGCGTGGAGAGAGGCGATCACGTCCTGTTGGCGGGGGTTGAACACTTCTGTCTCCGCGGAAGGCGCCCTCCCCTTTCTATCCTTCGAGCAGGAGGTAGACGACGTAGCCGGCAGAGCGATCAGCGCTGTCGGTCCCGCCCTGGAT
>CAYXGP010000077.1:6552-16913 GCA_964464515.1 uncultured Enterobacterales bacterium | reverse complement strand
ATCAGCGCGCGTTACGAAAGCGCCGCAGCCGTGAGGATCCCCCGATGTCCGAATACCGCAGCGCGCCGGTCGCTACTGATCAGATGCCCAAGGGCATCCCCTACATCGTCACCAACGAGGCCGCCGAGCGCTTCAGCTTCTACGGCATGAAGGGGATCCTGGTCATCTTCATGACCAAGTTCATGCTGGACTCGGCGGGCAATCCCGACTTCATGGGCGAGGAAGAGGCCCGCCAGTGGTACCACTCCTTCACCTCAGCGGTGTACTTCTTCCCCCTGCTCGGCGCGTTCATCGCCGACGCCTTCCTGGGCAAGTACCGCACCATCCTCATCTTGTCGGTGGTGTACTGCTTCGGGCACTTCTCGCTGGCCCTCGATGAGACGCGTATGGGCTTGATGCTCGGCCTGACCCTCATCTCGATCGGCTCAGGCGGCATCAAACCCTGCGTCTCGGCGCACGTCGGCGACCAGTTCGGCAGGTCCAACGCCCACCTGCTCGAGAAGGTGTTCGGCTGGTTCTACTTCTCGATCAACCTGGGGGCGTTCTGCTCGACGCTGCTGACCCCCTGGCTGCTCAACAACCCCGACTTCGGCCCGCACTATGCGTTCGGCATTCCGGGCGTGCTGATGGCTCTGGCCACCGTGTTCTTCTGGATGGGGCGCAACGTGTTCGTGCACGTTCCGGCCGGCGGCATGGCGTTCATCAAGGAGACGTTCAGCAGCGAGGGCATCGGCTCCATCGCCAAGCTGTTCATCATCTATGCGTTCGTGGCGATGTTCTGGGCGCTGTTCGACCAGACCGGCTCCGCGTGGGTGCAGCAGGCCGACCGCATGGACCGCAACTTCCTGGGCTTCGAGTGGCTGCCGTCGCAGATCCAGTCGATCAACCCCATCATGATCATGATCTTCATCCCCATCTTCAACGGCATCAAGACCATCGGTTGGCCGGGTATCTACCCCCTGATCAGCCGCGCCTGGGCGCTGACGCCGCTGCGCAAGATCGGCATCGGCTTCTTCCTGACCGTGCCCGCGTTCCTCGTGCCGGCCTACATCGAGACCCAGCTCGACGCTGGCGTGCAGATGAACATCGGCTGGCAGCTCGGCGCCTACGTCATCATGACCGCCGCCGAGGTGTTCGTCTCCATCACCTGCCTGGAGTTCTCCTACACCCAGGCCCCCAAGAAGATGAAGTCGCTCGTGATGGGCTTCTTCCTGCTGAGTGTCTCGCTGGGCAACGTCTTCGTGTCCGCGGTCAACTTCTTCATCCAGAACGACGACGGCACCTCCAAGCTGGCCGGCGCCGACTACTACCTGTTCTTCGCCGCCGCGATGGCCATCACCTCGGTGCTCTTCATCCCCGTGGCGATCTGGTACAAGGAGAAGACCTATATCCAGGATGAAGCCGCGGCATGAGTCGTTGGGCCGCCGCCCGTGGCCCCTTCTGCGCTCTCTGCATCGCCTGCGGTGACGCCAGTACAGAGCGGGTGGGCGCTGCAGAGACGGCCCCGCCGCCGCCCACGGACAGCGACGGCGACGGGTACACCGTCGATGACGACTGCGACGACGAAGCGGCTGGCGTCCACCCCGGCGCCGTGGAGGTCTGCGAGCCCTGGGGACCGGCTCTCGACAACGACTGCGATGGGCTGATCGACGATGAAGATCCGGACCTGGACCCGGACAGCCGGGCCACGTGGTACGCGGACGCCGACGGCGACGGAGAGGGCAGCGCGGGCAGCGTCGCCCGGGCCTGCGAGGCCCCGTCCGGCTTCGTGGCCTCGGACACAGACTGCGACGACAGCGATCCCGCGGTGAACACCGCGGCGGCGGAGACCTGTGAGTCCTCCAGCCCGGCGATAGACAACGACTGCGACGGCCTGATCGATGAAGAAGACGACGACCTCACGGGGGCGCCCACCTGGTACCGCGACGAAGACGGCGACGGCGTGGGCGGCGAGGACGCACAGGTCGCCTGCGACGCTCCCAGCGACCACGTGGCGACTACGGGCGACTGCGACGACGCCGATCCGGAGATCTCCCCGCTGGTCGACGAGGTGTGCAGCGACGGCGTCGATCAGGACTGCACCGGCGCCGATCGATCGTGTGGGCCGGATGAGCTGCTGCCGCTTGTGACCCTGCCGTCTCTGCGCGGAGGGGCGGCCGGTGACGCCGCGGGGATGTCGCTGGCCGGCGCTGGAGACACCGACGGCGACGGGATCGCGGAGATCCTCGTCGGCGCGCCCATGGCGGACTCCGCGGCGGGCGCGGTCTACCACGTGGCCGGCCCGCTGACGTCCAGCGCCACGCTGTCTGCGCCGATCGCTGTCGGTGACGACGCCTTCCACTACCTGGGTTGGGCGCTCGCGGGGCTGGGCGACGTGGACGGCGACGGCCTCGATGACGTGGCCCTGGGCTCGTACATCGCCGACGGTCTGGCCGAGCGCGCCGGGAAGGTGCAGATTCTGACCGCTCCCCTGGAGAGAGAGCCGGGCTCCACGCTGTTGGGAAGCGCCGCGGACGACCACGCGGGCTGGGCGTTGGCCGGACCGGGCGACGTGAACGGAGACGGGCGCGCCGATCTGCTGGTGGGTGTGCCCGAGCACGACGGCGGCGGCGAGGACGCGGGTGCCGCGGTTCTGGTGCTGCGGGCGCCGCTCGGTGAGGTCGCTCTCGAGAGCGTGGGCGAGACGTTCACCGGGGCGGGGGCCGGCGCCCGCGCCCGCACGGGGGGGGGCCGGGCCGGCCCCCTGGACGGCGACGGGCTGGCAGATCTGCTGATCGGCGCGCCGTCCGCCAGCGGCCTCGTGGCGGGTGCGGGCGCCACGTGGCTGGTGAAGTCCGCGACAGGGGGCTCGCTGGCCGACGCCGACGTGGTGATCGCCGGGACGAACGCCGGGGACGCGCTGGGCAGCGCCCTTACCGACGTCGGTGATCTGGACGGAGACGGCCTGGCTGATCTGCTGGTGGCCGGCGCGGACCGGGTCTGGCTGTTCTCGGCGCCCACCGACGGGCAGATCGACGCAGCCGACGCCGCGGCCTGGCTGTGGACCGAACGCGAGGAGATCACGCTGGCTGGTCCAGGAGACGTGGACGGTGACGGCTGGCGGGACATCCTGGTTGGTCTGCCACACGCCGGGGTCGCCGCCGTGGTGCGCGGTCCGCTGTCGGGGACCGCCGATCTGGGCGCCGCAGATCTACACCTCAGCGGCAGCGTCAACGCCGACGTAGCGACAGCGGTGGCCGGTCCGGGCGATCTGGACGGTGACGGGCTGGGGGATCTGCTGGTCGGGGTCCCCGGAGACGACGTGGGCGGCGCCGAGGCGGGCGCGGTCTTCTGGTTGGGTGGGTGGCCGTAGGAGTCTCAGGGAGAGAGCATCGGGGACCAGCTCTGGAATCTGGTCGGAGATCAGAGCGGAGATCAGAGCGTGTCGGGATCGACACCCAGAGCCCGGAGACGCGCGGCGAGGCGACTGGCCTGCGCGCGGGCCTGCTCGGCGCTCCTCCGCTCGACCTCGGCGCGTGCGATCGCTCGCTCCGCACGCTGTCGCTCCTGCTCGGCCCGCTGTCGCTCCTGCTCGGCGGCCGCTGCGACCCGCCGCTCGTCGGTCTGGACCTGGCGGAAGGTGCGAAAGGTGCGCCCGTCGGGATGCAGGAGCCGCGGCTCATCGGGCCCGGTGTGAAAGCGGATGCCGAGGAGGGGACTGGTCCAGCCGTCGACATTGGCGATCTCGATGAGCTGGTCGTCGCCTCGCACCCAGCCCCGGAGGAGGTTGCGGTCGGGATCGAGCTCGTAGTACTCCTGCACGCCGTGGCGCGTGTAGAAGCCGCGCTTCCTGGCCAGCTCTGGTCCGCTGTTTCCCGGAGAGATGATCTCGAAGAGGACCTGGGGAGCGACGCCGTCTTCTTCCCACTGCTTGTATGAGCCCCGATGCCCCTTGGGCCGCCCCAGGGCCACCAACACGTCGGGCGCCGCGCGCACCTTGTCGGAGGTCGGATCGGGGTACCACAGCAGATCTCCCCCGACGAAGTCGGGCAGGAGCGCGTCAAGACCACCCTGGATCGTGACGATCCACTGGTACTGCCGGGTGTTGTCGGACAACGGTTCACCGTCACTGTCGGGGAACTGGAGGTCCCCGAAAGGAGGCGGAACGCTCAGTCTGCGGGCCATGGGGTCACCTTCTTCCTGTCCCCTATCGCCCTGATCTGCTCAGGCACGGACAGAAACCGTCCGTGTCTGGCTCAGTCCAGCAGACTACACGGCGCGGCCGAATTCTCACTCGGCGCGGCCAAAGCTCCTACTCGGCGCGACCGAGGTACAGCAGCTGGGTCATCTCGGTGGCGGTGGTCACCACCGTCCCGGAGTCGTCGTCTCCACCGGACGCGACCATCTCACCCGACTCGTTGACGATGCCGTCGCCGTCTTCGTCAGCGTAGGCCCACATGTAGACGATGGCGTTGGCCGGCACGCCCAGGTCGAACTCCACCGAGCTCTGACCGGTCAGGTCGGGCCACTCGAAGCTGTCGTAGTCGTAGGCGTTGGAGGCCAGCGTCGTCAGCGACAGATCGGTGGTGGGTCGGTACTTCAGCGCCGCCACGGTGACGGTCGAGCCCTCGGGCAGATCGTCGAACGTGCCGCCCGCCACGCCCACCGTCCCCGAGATCAGGGTGAACGGCACGATGTCCAGACCGCTCTCGGCGTCGTCGGTGCTGGAGTCGCCGTCATCGAGGGGGATCTGCACCCAGTGGTCGGGCATGTCGTCCTCTCCCACGGTGATCGGGTTGCCGCTGACGCCCGCCTCGATCGCGTACGCACCCCAGGTGTCGGAGGGGTCGATCAGGCCGTTCAGGTTGGAGTCGTATGCGCCCAGGAGCTGCACCGCCCCCAGGTTGACCTCGGCCTCCATGCTGTAGCTCCCCTCCCCTCCGTCGGCCGACACCGTCGGCACGAACCAGTCCCAGTGCGTGGGTCCCTCGCCGGTGATCGTCGCGAGCATCGCCATCGCCATCGCCTCGGGGGCGGTGTTGATCGTGGCGTCGCCGCTGATGGTGATCCAGCCGTCGTCGCCGCCGTTGTTCGTGCCGTCGTCGCCCTCGCCGCCGTCACCGCCGTCGCCGCCGTCACCGCCGTCACCGCCGTCACCGCCGTCACCGCCGCCACCGCCGCCCCCTCCCCCCCCGCCCCCGCCCCCGCCCCCCCCGCCGCCCCCGCCCCCGCCCCCCCCACCGCTGCCGCCAGCGCTGTCGCAGGAGTAGAACTCCGCGAGGATGGTGATGTCGATGTCTTCGGCGGTATCGCCGTTCACCAGCGGGATCTCCTCGGGGTAGACGCCGATGGGCTCAGACGTGTGGATGATGCCGTCGCCCGCGTAGTCCAGCGCCGCGTAGACCTGCACCGCCCCCTCTTCGGGCAGCCCCACCACGATCTCGTAGGGGTCTCCCCCGACCGACGGCCGCAGCACGGTGTCCTCGCCGCGGTACTCCTCGTCGTCGTCGCCGTCGTTGTCGGTGTAGGCGGTGATGTAGATCGCGCCGAAGGGGAACTCCGCGTCGCCGCAGGCCTCCTCCCAGGAAAGCTCCTCGCGATCGCCGCTGGAATTCTCGGTGTACAAAACCACCTCGACGTCACCGCGGATGATGGCCTGCACGGCGTCTTCGGTGGTTCCCGGAGCGGTGGACGTCCCTGTCCCCCCGCCGCTGCTGGTGCCGCCCGGCCCGATGCCGGTCCCGGTGGGTGTGGTCGATCCGTCGTCGACCAGACCATACTTGCCGCCCTTGCAGGCGAAGAGGAGAAGGAACGGAAGGAAGCGAGACATGGATTCGCCCACGCAGAGGTTTCGTCTGTAGAGTCTCCGTAACGGCCCGGATGGATCAGTAGAATCCGGGTTCGAGAGACATTTTCGAACGCCCGCCCCTGGACTGGACGCCGGACCGACGCGATAGGTTGGCGCCTCCTGGAGGCGGCATGTTGCGCGAAGAAGCCCTGACCCTCGCGGTGGAGATGGGCGGAACGCCCCGGCAGATCGACAGGATGCGCTCCATTCTCACCGAGATGCAGTCAGCTCCCACGCGCTCCTCGGCGCCCACCCGCCCCGCGCGCTCCCCCACCTGGCTCCCCGAGGCCTGGTCCTCCGAGGAGCGAGCGGTCATCGGCGGCCTCGTCGGACGCCGCTACGAAGACCTGGGCGTGCTGGGCCAGGGAGGCATGGGGGAGGTCCGCCGCATCCGAGACCGCGACCTCGGGCGACCGCTGGCGATGAAGATCGCAACCCCTGCGGTGATGGCGCGCCCCGGAGCGCTGGCCCGCTTCATCGAGGAGGCCCAGGCCACCGCGCAGCTACAGCACCCGGGGATCATCCCGGTCCACGAGCTGGGGCAGCTGCCCGACGGGAGGGTGTACTTCACCATGAAGGAGGTCCGCGGTCGGACCCTGGCTGACGTCATCTGCGAGGTCCACTCGGCGAGCAGCGCAGCTCGTTGGGAGCCCGCGCGCTCGACCGACGGCAGCCCCGGCTGGACGTTCCGACGTCTGGTGGACGCGTTTCATCGGGTCTGCGAGGCGGTGTCCTACGCCCACGAGCGGGGCGTCATCCACCGGGACCTCAAGCCCGAGAACGTGATGGTCGGCGAGCACGGCGAGGTGATGGTGCTGGACTGGGGCATCGCAAAGGTCACCGGGCGGCCGGATCTTGCCGCCGAGCAGGGCGCTCTGACCCCCGGCGTCGGCGCCATCGTCACCGAGCGCTCCCGAGACAACTCCAAGGCCACGCGAATGGGATCGGTGGCGGGCACGCCCGCCTACATGCCCCCCGAGCAGGCGCGCGGAGAGATAGATCGCATCGACGCTCGGAGCGATATCTACGCCCTCGGCGCCATCCTGTATGAGCTGCTCAGCGGCAGGCCCCCCTACCTCGGATCCAGCGCCGGTCAGGTGCTGCAGATGGTCCGAGCGGGTCCGCCCCAGCGGGTGGGCCGCCAGATCAGCCCTGCCGACACGTTCGGCTTCGAGGAGCCGGTCGCGGCGCCCCCGAAAGGCCCCCTGCTGCCGCCCGAGCTGCTCGATGCATGCGAGCGGGCGATGGCCCGAGCGCCCGGTGAGCGGTTCCAGACCGCCGCGGGGCTGGCGCGGGTCGTTCGGGACTGGCTGGACGGGGCGAAGCGTCGAGAGCAGGCGCGCGCCGTGGTGGATGCCGCGCGGGCGCGCAGACCGGAGGCGGATGATCTGCGGCGACGGGCGGAGCAGATGCGCGCTGCGGCGTGCGAGCTCCTGGAGGGGGTCCCGCCCTGGGAGGGTGAGGAGCGGAAGGCTCCGGGCTGGGCGCAGCAGGACGCGGCGGTGGTCCTCGACCGCAGAGCGAGCCTGCTCGACATGGAGATGGAGCGCGGACTGCATGCCGCCCTGCGGGTGGATCCGGGTCTCGCGGAGGCTCACGCGGCGCTGTCAGAGCGTCTCATGCAGGAGCATCAGGCCGCCGAGGCAGCACGGAACGAAGACATCCGCGCCCGCGCAGAGGTCGGGCTGCGGGAGCACGCGGGCGCGCTGGCAGAGGGCGACGAGATCCGGGCGCGCTGTGCTGCGTATCTTCAGGGGGACGGGGCGCTGACACTGGTCACCGACCCTCCGGGCGCCGAGGTGCTGCTGCATCGCTATATACTGCACAATCGACGCATGGTGCCGAGGTTTGAGCGTTCTCTCGGCGAGACCCCGCTGGAGGCGGTCTCCCTGCCCATGGGAAGCTACCTCTGTGAGCTGAGACACCCCCAGCGCCCACCTGTTCGCTATCCTATCTGCATCGGCCGCCAGGAACACTGGGACGGGGTGCGCCCGGGGGATCACGCCCCGACCGCTGTGCAGCTTCCGGTGCTGAGTCGAGACGACGTCTATATTCCCCCAGGTTGGTTCTGGTCTGGCGGGGACGACGAGGGAACGGACAGTCTGCCGCGGCGGCGTCTGTGGATCGACGCGCTGGTGATGCGGCGCTTTCCCATCACCAACGCCGAGTACCTGGCGTTCCTCAACGATCTGCTCGCCCGCGGACGGCAGGAAGAAGCGCTCCGGCGCGCCCCCCGTGAGCGCGCGGGCACCGCCGGGGAGCTGGGTGCGCTGATCTACGGACGCGAACGCGACGGTCGATTCGCGCTCCGTCCAGACGCCGAGGGCGACACCTGGCACGCCGATCTACCGGTGCTGATGGTGGACTGGTGGGGCGTCGCTGCCTGGTGTCGTTGGCACGCGGAGAGGACGGGGCGCCCCTGGCGCCTGCCGGGCGAGCTTGAGTGGGAGAAGGCCGCACGCGGCACGGACGGCCGCTTTTTTCCGTGGGGCGATCACATCGATCCGTCCTGGTGCTGTTACCGCGACAGCCATCGCGGCCGCGCGCTGCCCGCGGTCGTGGACAGCTTCCCCACCGACGTCAGCGTCTACGGTGTCCGGGGATTGGGTGGAAACGTGCGGGAGTGGTGCGCAGACGCCTGGAGCAAGGCGGGCCCGGCCACCAACGACGCCGTGGTATCAGCGGAGTTCGCCGGGGAGAACGATGGTGACAGCGGAGAGATCAGCTCGGCGCGCTGGTCGATCCGGGGCGGCGCCTGGAGCCTCGTGCCGCGGAACGCGCGGGCCTCGGTTCGGGGAGGGAGCGGACGCTGGAACCGGGTCGCGGATCTCAGCGGTCGCGCGGTGTTTCGCCTGGCCGACTGAGCCCGGTCCTGGTTGAGCGGGCCAGTGAATCTTCAGGCCAGTGAATCTTCAGGCCAGCTCGACCACCGTGAACGCATCTCCGCCCTCGTCGTGCCCCGCCGGCCGCCACCGCGCGGCATGCCGACTCGAGGGCAGCCACGCCCGCACCGCCGTCTTCAGCGCCCCCGTGCCGTGTCCGTGCAGCACGAACGCCACCGCGTCGCCGCGGAGCATCCGCTCGTCGAGGAACGCCTCCACCCGCTCCAGCGCCGGCTCCACCCGCTGCCCTCGCAGGTCGCAGGTGTTTCCCGGGGAACGCACCGCGCAGATCGGCTCGGGCTCGCTCACCTCGGATTCGGCCACCTCAGGCTCCGCCACCGACGAGATCACGGCTGCCCGCGGCGGGCCCGCCCCAGCGACCCCCACCTCTTCTGCGCGGAGCACCATGCGCATCGCCCCGAGATCGACCTCGACCCGCCCCCGCGACCGCAGGGCGGTGATCGTCCCCTTCCGCCCCAGCGTCGGCACCTCCACGCGATCCCCCACGCGCAGGGGGCGCGGCGGTGGCGCGGGTCGGGCCGGGGCGGGCCGCTTCGGCTTCATCTCCGCGCGGATCTGCTTGATCCGGGAGAGGCTCGCGCCCGCCAGCCGCAGCGAGGGATCTGTCTGGAGCGCCGCGATCAGCGCCTTCACCTCCGACTCCCGCTCCCGCACCCGCGCGCGAAACCCCTTCGCGATGGTGTCTTCCAAGCGCTCGCGACGGGCGCGCAGCGCCGCCTGCTTCTCGCCGAGGCGCCGCCGGTCCTCCGCCAGCGTGCGCTCCTCCTCCGCGACGATCGCGAGGCGCTCGGACAGCTCCGCGCGATCCACCGCCAGCCGGGCGACCGCCTCGTCCATCGCACGGGCCCGGGCGTCCATCAGCGCCGCCGCTCGCTCCAGCACCGGCTCGGGCAGCCCCATACGGCGGGCGATGTCGAGCGCGCCAGAGGACCCCGCGACGTCCGGAACCAGCCGGTAGGTCGGTCGCCCGTCGCGGGCCTGCACCGCCGCCAACCGCACCCGCGGGTCGTCCATCGCCTTCAGCTCGGTGTAGTGCGTCGTCGCCACCACCCGCGCGCCCGCCTCCAGCAGCGTCTCCAGCACCGATCGCGCCAGCGCGGCGCCCTGCATGGGGTCGGTGCCCACCCCGATCTCGTCCAGAAGGATGAGCGCGCCCGGCCCCGCCTCATCCAGCACCCGCCGGATCATGCCCAGGCGCCCCGAGAAGGTCGAGCGGTCGTCAGAGACGCTCTGCGTATCGCCCACGTCCGCCAGGACCGGCTCGAAGAAGTCCACCCGCCCGCCGTCGTCGGCCGGCACCGGGACCCCCGCGCGCACCAGCAGCGCCGCGAGCCCGATGGTCTTCAGCGCCACCGTCTTTCCCCCCGCGTTCGGTCCGGTGAGCACCAGCCCCGGCCGGCCGCCGTCCAGCCGCAGGTCGTTGGGCACCACCGCGATCCCCCGCAGCTCCAGCAGGGGATGGCGCGCGGCCGTGAGCCGCAGCACCCCGGACTCGCCGACCTCGGGGACCGCCCCGCGCAGGTCGTCGCCCAGCGTCGTGCGCGCCAGCGCCCCCACCACCCCCCACAACCCCCCCCCCGCCCGCCGGGAAGACACACCCCCCGACGCCCCCCACCCCCCCCCCCCCGCCC
>CAYXGP010000077.1:0-6542 GCA_964464515.1 uncultured Enterobacterales bacterium | reverse complement strand
GCGGAGCTGGGGGACGGCCCCGCGCAGGTGGTGGCCCAGCGTGGTGCGCGCCTGCGCGACGTCCAGCGCCGTCGCCGCGGCCGCGGCCTGCGTGATGGACTCAGCGGCGTCGGCCACCTGCCGCGACAGCGCTGCCAGGACCGCGCGCTCGGCCCGCGCCAGCTCCGCCCGGGAGGCCTTGAGATCGTTGGTCTGCTCGATGACCGCATGCGGCTCGACGAACAGGGTCTCTCCGGACTGCGACGCGCCGTGCACGATGCCCACGCCCCGGTGCGATCCCACCCGGATGGGCAGCACGAAGCGCCCCTCGCGCTCGGTGACGTAGCCGTCGCGCAGGGCGCCCTTCAGCGCGTCGCCCCGCAGCAGCTCCTCCAGCCGGGAGCGGATGCGCCCCCGCAGCGATCCCACCCGACCGCGCAGCCGCGCGAGGTGCGGATAGCGCTCGCCGCAGAGGCCACCGGCCTCGTCGAAGGCCCGCTCGAGGTCCGAGACCAGGGCGCCCGGCAGCTCGATGGGTTCGGCCAGGGCGACCAGCCGCGGCAGGGGCAGCTCCCGCGCGTCGATCCAGCGACGGAGCCGCGCCAGGGCCGCCAGACACCCGCCGATCTCCCGCAGGTCTTCGGCCTCCAGACAGATGCCCCGCGCAGCCACCGAGACGAGGGGACCGATCTCGCAGATGCCCCCCAGCGGTAGCGTCAGGGCCTGCTCGTCCAGCGCGCGCAGCTCTGAGACCGCCGCGTAGCGCTCGAGGACCGCCGCCGCGCTCGGCGCCAGATCCAACTCCGCAGCCATCGCCCGACCCCGCGCGGTGGCTGCGCGTTCGGCCAGGTGCTGCCGGATGAGATCCCAGTCGAGGGAGCTGGTGGTGCGATGGTCCATGACGTTCCCGGGCGCCATTGTGGTCACGAATGCGGAGATGACCAGCCCGGCCTCGGGCTGCAGGTACCCGGAAACCAGCCCTCCCGCGATAGGGAGCTGCGATGTCCGCCCCGCTGCACACCGAACCCCACGCCCGCTGGCGTGCGCTGCTGTCCGGCCGACCGCTCCCCGCGGTGATCATCGATCTCGCCGCGGTGGAGGCCGCCGTGGAGGCTGCGGTGCGCCAGGTGTCCGGCGCCCACGCGGCGCTGCGCATGGACAGCGCAGCCCTCCCCGCGCCCGCGCTGCTACGCCGCGTGCAGTCCATCGGCGCCCCACGCGTCTGGGGCATCCTGGCGCCGCGGGTAGAGGACGCCGTCCTGCTGTGCGAGCTGGGGTACACCGACGTCCAGGTGACCCACCCCGCGATCACCGCCGCCGAGGCCGCCATGGCGCGCGGACTGATCGGCGCAGGCGCAGATGTGGTGCTCCCTATCGACCACCCTGCGCACCTGCGTCCGTTGGCCTCTGAGGACGGGCCGCCGATCCCGGTGGTCATCACGCTGTGCACCGCCGAGGCCAGCGCCGCGACGGTCTCCACCGCCGTCCGCGACTCTGAGCAGACCCGAGAGCTGGCCGCCGCTGCGGCGGAGACCCCGGGGGTGACCGTCGCTGGCCTGTGGGTGCTCGATGCCCTGGGCGGCGGGCGCCGTCTGCTGGGTGGGCGGGCGCGGGTGCAGCGCCAGGCGCGGTGCCGCGCGGCGGTCGAGGCGCTCCGCGCGGGCGGCCACACGCTGCGACGCGTCCTCGGCGACGACCCCACGGACACCGCGGTCTCCGAGCTGCTCATCGGCCCCGGCATGCTGGCGAACGCCGTGTTCGAGGCCCGCCCCGTGGTCGGGCTGCCCACCGCTGAGCGCGCGGTGGTCCCCGGCCCGGTGGGGGCGCTGCCGATCATCCAGCCCGCAGGTGCGCGGTTCATCGCGCGCACCACAGATCTCCCCACGGCCGTCGCGCAGCTACCCGGCGCGGACGCCGTGCGCATCGGCGATCCACTCATCCTCGGCGGCGGGCTGCCACCGGGAGCCACCGAGGTGCTGCTGGTGCGCGGCGGCGAGGTGGTGGAGATCGCCCCCACGTTCGCCGGCCTGCGCTGAAGCGGTGCCGCTCCCCGTGTCCGCTATCAACGGGCTCCCCCTCCCCGATCTGCCCATCCTTGAGCTCCTCGTGGTGGTGGCGCTGGCCTACGCCGTGCAGACCGCGACCGGCTTCGGCTCGGCGCTCGTGGGCCTCACCCTGGGCAGCCTGCTGCTGCCGCTGCCCGATCTGCTGGCGCTGTTCGTCCCGCTGTCGCTGCTCCAGACCGGCTACCTCGCGCTGCGCCACCACACGGACGTGGACTGGAGGTGGCTGCTGCGGCGGGTGCTGCCGGCCATGGCCGCGGGATCGGTGGTGGGGTTCGCCATCGCCAGCGCTGCGCCCACCGACGCCCTCGGCCTCGGCTTCGCGGTGTTGATCCTGTCGATCTCCCTGCTGGAATTGGCCCGCCCGTCGGTGGAGCGCCCGCCGGCAGGGGCGGAGATGGCAGCGCTGGTGGGGGCGGGGGTGATGCACGGCGCGGTCGCCACCGGCGGCCCGCTGCTGGTGTGGGCGGCCGCGCGGCGAGATCTGGCACCCGCGACGTTCCGCGCCTCGCTGTGGACGGTGTGGCTCGTGATGAACATCCTCCTCACCGCGCAGTACCTGCGGGTGGGCTGGCTGACCGCAGAAGAGCTGCCCACCCTCGGGCTGCTGGCCTTCGGGATCCCGGTGGGGATCGCCGTCGGCCGCCGCGCCCAGCCACTCATCGCGGGCCCGTGGTTCCGACGGGTGGTGTTCGGGATCCTGGCGCTGGCGTCGCTGGCATCGCTCGCCCGATCGGCGGCAGCGGCTGGCTCCCCGGTCCACCTCCCTGAAGCGCCTCCACACACGGACCCGCTGACGCGCGCTGACAGGCGTTGAGCAGGAGCCCGTCGCCGGGGCAGTCGCCGGCCCCCCCGGAAGGTCGGAGCCCGCAGGCCTGCGCGCGTCCCAGGAAGCCACCCAGGGCCACCGGGTCCAACGAGCTGGACACCGCCCACACAGAGAGGGCCTCCAGCTCGGCCGGGGTGGGCTCCCCGCTGACCCACCGCGCGAGGGCATGGTTGACGCAGTCCCACGACAGGTCTCCGGCGGACGCCTCGCAGGCCCGCACCTGCTCGCGGATGTCCGCATACGGCCGCTGATCGAGCACCTCCAGGGCGCATCGCGCGCTGCCCCCGCAGGCGTCCAGCAGCACCTCGGTGTCGCGGATCTGAGGAAGCGCCCCCCGCACCCAGCGCACGCGGCACTCGCCGGCCCAGGTGGTGAGCCCCCCGCACAGCGCCTCCACACCCTCGCGCCGCGCGCCCGAGAGCGCGGCCACCTGCGACAGGCAGTAGCCGTGGGCGTTGGGAGAGCTCTCGTAGGGTGCGCAGTCGGCGGCGCTCTGCGGCAGGCTGCCGGTGGTGCTGACGACGGCGGGACCGCTACAGGCCGGCAGCAGGACACAAGCCAGCAGGGCGTGGGCCTGCGCGACGTTCATCGCGCCAGGTGGACCGAGACGAGGCGATGCTCGCAGGAGGTCCTCTCGACACCGGGGAGCGTGGCGCACAGGCGCTGGCCGTCGGCGAGAGGGAGGGTCTCGCGATGCTCGATGACCCACATCTGGACAGCCGCAGAGCGGTACAGGAGGTCTTCGATCTGCTGCGCCGCTGCCTCCACCTCCGCGGGCGTCTCGGCGGCGATCACGCGATCGTGCAGGCAGCGATCGCGCTCCGGACCCGCGCTCGATCCACACGGCCGATCGCACGACGTCAGCGCCAGCAGCCCGATGATCGCGCGCACCTGCCCTCCAGCGGGCCGCACGATAGCACCCGCCGAGGTACCATGCCCCGCGACGGAGCGCGCCATGGCGATGGACGAGAGACTGGCTGGACGGATCCGGGCGGCGCTGGCCGACACCCCCGGGCTGTCGGAGAAGCGGATGTTCGGCGGAATCGGCTGGATGATCCACGGCAACATGGCGGCCGGCGCCCACCACGACGGGCGGATGGTCATCCGCTGCAGCCGGGAGGACTTCCCCGAGCTGCTCACGGAGCCCGGCGCCAGCCCGATGCTGCGGGGGACCACGCCCATGCGCGGGTGGGTGATCGTCGATCCTTCCGTGGTCGTCAGCGACGACGGCCTGGGGGTGTGGCTGGGTCGGGGGCGCTCCTACGCCGCGTCGCTGCCGCCCAGGTAGCGGAACCGGGCGACTCCACTCAGTCGGCTCCACTCAGTCGGTTCCACTCAGTCGGTTCCACTCAGTCGGTTCCACATCGCGGGTCCTTCTCCACAGCCCGCTCCGCCAGCCGCAGCAGCAGCCCTCCGAGCGGCTTGCAGCCATGATCCATCGCGCAGATACGATCGAACTGCGGCGCCGTGGCGCCGTGACAGCTCTCGCAGGTCCCTGCAGGGTTCCGCACCTCGGCCCCGCCCCGCGCGGTGATCACGGCGCCGTTCGCCGTGGCCTTGAGCATGAAGTACTCCCAGTCGCCCGTCTCCGGTGAGAACCCGACGCGCCGCTTGACCATCGCCTCGGCCGGAAAGAGCTGGACCACGGTGCCCACCGGGTAGGGCCCCTCCCCGCGGGCGGCCGCCAGTGTCTCCTCCAGGTGACCGTTGACGTTGGTGAAATAGCTCCGACCGACCCTGGGCAGATCCTGCAGGCAGCCGAAGTCGCCGTCGGTGAGGAACGCATCCTCGGCGGAGCCCGGATGGCTGTTCTGCCACACCTGTCGCGCCGGGGCAGCGCAAGCGAGCGCGAGCAACGAGAGCAAGCAATTCTTGTTCATGCTGATCATGTGAGAAGTTCTACCAGATCAGGGGTGAGGGTGATCCACCAGGGGCCTCGAGTAGACTGAAGATCGAAACCGCCCCGATCGCCCGCCCCTCGGAGGACCAATGCTGCCGGTCCTGCTTCTCGCCCATCTCGCCGTCGCAGACGACACCACAGAAGACACCAACGAAGACACCACAGAGGTCGCGTCTGAGTACATCACCGAGATCGGCCCGGAGGTCCACCTGCAGAGCTCCGGCACCTGGCTGCGCACGTTTCATCAGATGGAGAGCGGAGTATGGTGGGCGGCCTACGCCACCAACGGCGAATACCACATCTCACCGCTGCGCAAGCTCAGCTCGGATCTGGACGCCTGGGATCTGGCGCGCGAGGAGCAGTTTCCGGTCACCGATCGCGGCGGCATCCTCAAGGATCACGCGATCCGGGTCTGCCCTGACGGCAGCTACCTGCACATCGGCTCCGCGAACCTCTCATCCGACAACGACTCCGCCTACGCCACCCTCCTGAACGACGACTTCACCGTACGCGCCACCGCGGTGATCGAGGAGCACGCGGAGGGGACGGCGCACAACGACATGACCGCCATCTGCACCGACGAGGTCCGAGGGGTCATCTTTCCTACCGGCACCGACGCGGGCCACGTGTTCTTCGAGATCGGCGACGACGCGAAGCCGACCGACAACTACCCCGTGTGGGACGCCCCGAACATGGCCGGCGGCGCGATGGTGGTCGACCCGCTGTACCAGGAGCTCGTCCTTGTCGGCATCGAGGACGGCAGCGCCCTGCTGGTGACCACCTACGAAGGCGACTGGGACACCACAAATACGCTGGAGATCCCGCTGGGCGGAAACGATCTGCGCCCCTACTGGCCCCAGGGCCTGCTGCGCGTGGGTACCCACTGGATGGGCGCGGTCATGGCGCTGGACGAAGGGCTGGAGGAGAACGGCGGCAGCGGCGGCGACATCCACCTGTTCGTCTTCGACGACGACTGGAACGTGGTCGAATCACACGCCCTGACCAATTACGAGTATGGCGAAGGCGCGCTGCGCCCCTGGCTCTCGCGCAGCGGCGATCAGGTGCTGGTGACCTGGGACGCTGCCCAGGAGCACACCTTGATGGAGATCAAGGTGAACAGCGAGCGGATGGGCCTGAGCGACGATGTCAGCAGCGACATCGACAACCCGGTGGACGGGGGCGCCGCTGGCGGGAGCGCCGCGCCCTGGGTGGGGCAGGACAACGGCTGCGGAGCCAACGAGCCGACGGGAGGCCCGGCCTTCGCGCTGGTGCTCCCGCTGTGGATGGTCGCGCGCGGCCGACGGCGCTCCGAGGCGCGGGCCCGCTCCTGGCTTCGCTCGCTGAAGCCGATGTCGTGGACCGACTCCCGCTGGTGGTTCGGTGTGGCGGGGGCCTCCTGCATGGTGTGCTGGTGGCTGATCGCCGGCTGAGCCGGATCGGCCGCCTGGAAGCGGCGCAGATGAGCCATCGATGGTCGTCCCTCAACGCGAGCGCACCAGATCGCCTGGCAGCGCGTCCAGCCGCGGGCACCCGCTGAGCGCCATCGCCTCATCCAGCTCACCGCTCAGCAGATCGAGCACGCGCCGCACCCCGTCCTCTCCGCCGACCGCCAGCCCCCACAGGATGGGCCGGCCCACCGCGACGGCGTTGGCACCCAGCGCCAGCGCCTTCAGCACGTCGGCCCCCCGGCGTATCCCCCCGTCGACCAGCACCGGCCCCCGCTCCCCCACCGCGGCGACCACCGCGGGGAGCACCCGCGCGGTCGCCGGCG
>CAYXGP010000076.1:0-32345 GCA_964464515.1 uncultured Enterobacterales bacterium | reverse complement strand
AACCCGGGTGAGACAGAGGTCTGCGACGACATCGACAACGACTGTGACGGTGACATCGACGGGGGGCTGGTCGCATCCTGGTACCTCGACTACGACGGCGACGGCTACGGCGACGACGATCTCTCCGAGTCGGCATGCGAGGCGCCGAGCGATCTCTATGTCTCTGACGGTGGAGACTGCGACGACGCAGACAGCGCGGTCCACCCCGCCGCCGATCTGGTCTGCGACGGCACAGACGCGGACTGTGACGGCGCCATCGACAACGACGCGGACGGGGACGGCTACGCGGACGCGGCGTGCGGGGGTACGGACTGCGACGACACAGACACAGCGGTGCTCCCTGAGGTCGGCGGCGGTTGCGCGCTCGGGACGTCCTGCCTGGACATCCAGGACGCCGGCCATGACGATGGCGATGGGGAGTACACCATCGATCCCGACGGATACGGCACCGGCGAGGACCCTTTCGATGCATACTGCGACATGAGCACGGACGGGGGCGGCTGGACCCTCATCGCCAACATCTCCGACAGCGACTCCGATAGCTGGTCGGACCTCTCGGCCGCTTCCGACGCCGGTCTCTGGGACAGCGCAGATACGCTCGGAGACGAGATCACCTTCGAGGAGGACTACAAGTCTGCGGCCTACCTCCACGTCTCGTCCACCGCTCTGCTGATCAAGGAGGAGGAGACCAACGTCCTGCAGACACAGGAGGACTGCTGGACCGAGCAGCCGTTCGTGGACTTCATCTCGGCGCTGAGCTGGTCCGCCGGCGGCAGCGACTACACGTGGGATGACAGCTCGGGCGCGTGGCTCTGCGACTTCACCCACTTCGGGGTCACCGACACGGTGCTGCGGGCCGGCGATCACTCGGGATCCGAGCTGGTGGTCGGCTTCAAGTGGGGCGAGGCGGACGGGGCCCAGGACGGCAACAAGGACCGCACGATGATCACCACCCACAAGGCAAACGGCTACTCGATCGACCACCACGTCGATCTGCCGACCGGGCTCGGAGGGTTCACGTCCTACTCAGGCTCAGAGGCCACCGAAGACGCCAACGAGTGCCAGGGGGACGGCCCGGATCAGTGCACCAACGCTGACCAGAACTATCAGCTCTTCGTGCGCTGACGCGGACCGACCTCGCGGCCTGCCGCTCACTGCTGCGCTGGTGTGCACTGCTGCGCTGGTGTGCCCTCCGCGTCCATCCGGCGGAGCTTGCCGTCGACGAGCCAGGGCCCGAACGGGATCTGGCAGGCCAACAGCGGCACCATCGCCTCGCCGAGGGACCATCGCGCCCGCCTGCGGGTGTCCATCAAGATCGCGCAGAAGATCAGGAACAGGACCCCGTGGATGATGCCGACCAGCCGCATGGCGAGGGGCACGTCCCAGATGTGCTTCAGCGGCATGGCGACACCGAGCAGGACGAGGAAGGAGGCGCCCACGACCTTGCCGGCGATTCGGACGCGGCCGATCGGGGTGGACCGCATCAAGGCTCCGGGATCAGGGGGCGCCACCACTATCCGCTCGCGGGAGGACGCAGTCTTCCTCGGTCGCGGGCTTTCGCGAGAGATCTGGCGCCGCCCCCTTGACGCTCGCCGCGCCGATGCCTAACACTTCAACAGTTGTTTAATTGTCGAAATCGTGAACTGTCGCTCGGAGCCGGCCATGGCCCCCCCGAACACCCGCCGCGTCGCCCGCATCATGAAGGCGCTCTCCAACGAGAACCGGCTCCGCCTGTTCCTCGAGATCGCCACCCGGCAGGGGACCGAGTTCGAGGCACGCGGCTGCTTGATCAGCGAGATCATGGGTCTGTTCACGCTCTCCCCCCCCGCCATCTCCCACCACCTCAAGGAGCTGGCCGGCGCGGGCCTCATCACGACGGAGCGGCGCGGCCGCTTCGTGGTCGCCCACATCGATCCCGACGCGATCACCGAGATCGAGCGGGTGCTCGCACACGTCCGCGGAGCCTGATCATGCACGCCCCTTCCCTCGTCCCGCAGAGCCAATCCGGCTGCGATCTCTGGCGCTGGGCGCTGGGCTGTTCCCTCGCGCGAGACTCCAGACTGCAGCTCACGACGCGCATCGACGACGTCGATCCCGCATGGGACAGCCTGGTGAGCGGCCGCGGGCTGTATCTGCAGCGCCCCTTCCTCGCGGCGCTCGAGGAGGCGGCGGACGAGGAGGCGTTCCACTACGCGCTGTTCCGACGCGCTGGGCGTCCGCTGGGAGTGGCCCGGTTCGAGCGCGCGCGCTTCATCGGCCCCAGCATCTCTCCGATGCTGCCGGACAGCGCCGCCGTTCGGCTCGCCGCGCGCGCCGTGGGCCTCGGCGATTCGGCGGTGGAGACCAGCGCCCTGCTGTGCGGAAGCAGCTTCACCAGCAACCAGAGCGGCTTCGCCTTCGCCTCGGATGTTCGCCCTGAGGACGCCGTGGACATGCTCGGGGACGCTGCGCGAGCGGCGCTGCGCCAGCGCTCCACCTCGGCGGTGGTGGTGGTCGATCCCACCTCCCAGCTCGTCCCGACAGCCGTGGACGGCCGCGGCTACGCGGAGCTCAAGGGCGGCGATCGCATGGTCCTGGAGCTGAGCCCTGCGTGGCGCACCATGGACGACTACCTGGGCGCCCTCCGCTCGAAGTTCCGCAGCAAGGCCCGACGGGCGCACAGCAAGTCAGCGCGCCTCGAGATCCGCCCGCTGGAGCTGTGGGACCTGTGGCGCCACGAGACGCGCCTCCAGGAGCTGCTCGATCAGGTCTGCGGCCGCGCGGCCTACCGGCTCGGCTGCATCCGCGTGGGCGCACTCACGCGCCTCCGAGCCGCACTCGGCGACGAGATGCAGGTGCTCGGCTACTTCCTCGATGGAGAGCTGGTCGGCTTCCTCAGCGCGTTCCAGGTCGGCGACACCCTGGACGCCCATGTTGTGGGCATCGACTATGCGCACAATCGCGCGCACGGGATCTACCCGCGGATGCTGCTGGACTACGTGCAGCTCGCGATCGACCGGGGCCTGTCTCGGATCGACTTCGGCCGCACCGCCGAGGAGATCAAGAGCACCCTCGGCGCGAGGCCGGTCCCCACGCCGGTGTTTCTGCGGCACCGGAGCGCGCTGTTCAATCCGGTGGTGGGTCTGATCGCGGATGCGATGGAGCCGCAGCCGCCGGTGCTGCGCCAGCCGTTCAAGCTGGCCGCGCGCGGGCTGGCGGCGCGATGATCACGAGCTTCGCTCTCGCCTCCTTCGCGGGTCTCGGGCTCGCGATTCGGCGCATGGTCCGGTCTCACGGCGCGTCCGTCGGGCGCTTCGTCGCGATCATCCTCGCGCTGCATGTAGCGATCTCCGTGGCGATCTACCCCCTCGTCGGGGCCCTCGCGCCGCTGTTCTGGACGCTCCAGACCGTCACGCTCCTGCATGCCGCGCGCCTGCTCGAGGCGGGGCTGCGCCCGCTGTGGTGGCGCGCGCTGGTGGACTGGCCCGCGAGCCTGTTCCTGGTCGGCACCTTCATGGCGATGCCCTGGGCGATCCTGCGCATCGGTCCCTGGGAGCCGTGGGGGATCTGGCTCCCCTACGCCCTCGCCGCCGTCGGGTTGCTGCAGAGTCTGACCGCGCGTCGAGAGCAGGTGAGTCTGCGCCTCGGAAGCCAGCCCACGCCGGAGCCGGGGCTGCGGCGCCACAGCGCAGAGCTGCGTCGCGACGCGATGCGCGACAGCGCTGCTCCCGACGAGGACCGCCCCCCCGTTCGAGTCGTCCAGATCACCGATCCGCACCTGGGCACGTTCATGTCGATCGAGCGCCTGGCGGGTCTGTGTCAGCGCGCGGTCGACGCCGATCCGGACATCATCGCGCTGACCGGTGACTTCCTGACCTTCGCCACCAACCACGAGCTGGACGCCCTCACCGCAGCCCTCTCGCCGCTGCGCGCCCACCCCGACGTATTCGCCTGCCCCGGCAACCACGATCACGAGGCCCCCGAGGTTGTGCAGAGAGCGCTGCGCGCCTGCGGGGTGCGCCTGCTGGTCGATGAGTCGGCGGTGGTGCAGACAGGGGCCGGGCCCGTGGAGATCGTGGGCGTAGATCACCGGTGGCGCAACAGCGCCGAGCACCTGCGGTCGGTGCTGGGCGGTCCCCGCAGCCTGCCCCGGATCGTCCTGCTGCACGATCCGCTGCGCTTCGTTCACTGCCCGGAGGGCTCCTTCGACCTCGCCCTGAGCGGTCACACCCACGGCGGGCACGTCGGGCTCGTCTCACTGGGGCTGGACTGGACGGTGGTGAGCGCCCTGTTCAACATGCCGGATCACGGCCTGTGGGCCCGCGGTCGGAGTCGTCTCTACGTTCACCGGGGCAACGGTCACTATGGATTCCCGCTGCGTCTCGGGGTGCCCGCGGAGGAGTCTGTCATCTCGGTCTGGTTCGACGAGCGTTGAGCTCATCTGCTGCGCGGATGACATGGCAGAGACACGCGTCGACACGCGTCGCGTCAGCCCGCCTGCAACCCCCGCACAGCCTCCGCCATCTCCGCGAACACCGCCCCCCAGTCTCCACGAACCGGCTGCCTGAACAGCCGCATCGACGGATACCAGGGCATCTGCCTGCCGCTCCGGGGATACCGCCAGTCTGGCAGGAACGCCAGGGGCACCCAGACCGGCCGCCCGAGGCCGCCCGCGAGGTGGGCGACGGCGGTGTCGGATGAGATCACCAGATCGAGGCTGGCGATGAGCGCGGCGGTGTCCTGGAAGGGGCCGGTGGTGGTGTCCAGCTCTGGAGCGTTGACTCCCATCGGACCGCCCAGTTCCCTGAGCTGATCCAACCCATGGCGTTTCTGCAGGCTGATGAGTTGAACACCAGGGATGCTCGACAGCGCCCGAAAGGAGCGCAGCGGGAACGAGCGCTGATCGTCCGCTTCGTAGGCGGGGTTCCCTTGCCAACATATCCCGATCCGCAGACCCGGGAGATCTTCGAGCCAGGCCCGCCACTGCGCGACCAGCTCGGGATCCGGGTGCAGATACGGCCCCGTACACAGCGCGGGCGATGACAGGGATAGACCGAACAGGCCGGGCAGACTCATCAGGTGAATGGCGTGATCGTGCGGCGGCGACTCGATCGCGGTGGCGCTCACGGCGGCCAGCTCGGGCAACCCGCGAAGGAGCGGTACGAGGGGGCCCTGGCAGCGCAGCACCACCCGCCCCACCCGCTCGGCGACCGGACGACAGAAGCGGATGAACTGGAGGGTGTCCCCCAGTCCCTGCTCGGCCTGGAGCAGCACGGTGGCCTCGGGGAGGGTCTGGCCAGACCAGCGCGGCCGGCTCAGCCCCTGGATCCCGAAGCGCTGGAGATGCAGACGACTCTCGTAGAACGGCCAGGCCTCGACGAGCCGCCCCTGCGCCAGCAGGCTCACCGCGAGGTTCCAGCGGGCGTCAGGCGAGGAGGGCGCGAGCGAGAGGGCGTGCCGCATGATCGTCGTGGCCTGTCCCGTGAGGCCCAGGCGCTGGAAGCAGTGCCCCAGGTTGATGCATGCGTCGAGGTGCCGGGGGTTCTCCAGGACGACGTGGCGCAGGTGGCGGGCGGCCGCCCGCGGGTGCCCTGCCTGCGACAGCGCCATCCCAAGCCCGTAGCGAAGCGCGTTGTTGCGTGGGCTGTCGGCGAGCTGGCGTTTGTAGGCGACGATCGCTGCCTGCCGACTGTCGGCGGCCCCCGCGGCGTCTCCGGCGCGTCCTAGCGCCACCGAGAGGTTGTGGAGGATCTCCGCGCGGCCGGGCAGGAGGCGCAGCGCCATGCGAAACCCCTCCACCGCCGCGGACGGCACGCCCCGCGCGAGGTGGAGCGAGCCCAGCTCCAGCCAGCCCTCCACCATCGTCGGCCAGCGGGTCAGCGCCTTCATGCAGAGCTGCTCGGCGGCGTCGAGCTCGCCGCGGCTCCGCAGAGTCCGAATCTGCGCCAGGCTCTCGGCGGGGACCGCGAGCACCTGCGCATCGGGGAGTCCGGGAGGAAGATCGCCTGTCATCGGTAGTGGGGGGAAGGGTGCGGGTCTCTTCTACCCCGTCTGTGGAGACCTTGGCGGCTGAGACCGCGGGCGCGCGAGTGGACACCGGGGGGAGGCGACGATACCAAAGGGCATCGCCCTCTTCCGGGCCGCGATGGGACGTGCCGTGTTCGGTTTCGCAGCGCTGCTGGCCTCGGGCTGCTGGATGCCCACCGCCGAGATGACCGCGCTCGATCTCAGCGCGTCCCGCTTCACGAATGATCACCTCCAGGTGAACGACATCATGGTGGCGGCGTTTGACACCGATCGCCTCACCTGTCCGGACGGCGAAGCTGCGCGGTTCTTCGTGGTGTACCCGTCGGGTGCGGAGGCCGCGACGCCGGTGGCGGTGGTGCTCCACGACGGCGCCTTCGACTACCTCACAGAGGGCATCCCCGGCGACCTCGAGACGCGCGGCTATCACTCCGAGACCCGCCTCACGCGAAACTGGGCGATCGAGCAGGTGTGGCGGACGCTCGGACTTGCGCCTGATCAGGGCTCTGGAGATCAGGGCTCCGGAGACACCGGGCAGGCAGGCACCGAAGACAGCACCTCGACGGCGGGCGCGCTGGCGGCCTCGCTCGCCAACAACGGCTTCACGCAGCTGTACCCGGCCAACTGCTGGGGCGATCTGTGGCACAACGAGGGCGGGTATCAGGACAATCAGGTGGAGGCGGACGGATTCAGTCGCAACGGTCGGGCCTACGCCTGGTGGATGCTGCGCTTCCTCAGCGATCCCGACTTCGCTGTGCAGCAGGGTTTCGAGCTGGACGTGGGGCTGGACAGCTCGCGCCTCGTCCTGGTCGGACTGGGGGACGGCGGTCGTGGCGTCACCGAGCTGCTGCTCCACGACGACGTCCCCACGATCACCGCCGCGCTGGTCGACGGCCCACCGGACGATCTCCAGCCCTTCATCGACGATCCCCTGGCGTTCCAGGAAGAGATCACCGGCATCTCGCGCATCTTCCGTGAGGAGTATGTGGACGACATCTCGGACTGGTCGCTGCGGTCCATCGTAGAGGAGCAACCGGAGCTGCTCCCGACCCGCACCGCCTTCGTGTGGTCTAGCGTGGATCCAACACAGCCCCACGAGACGATGTCAGCGACCGCCGCCACCCTCGAAGGGCTGACCAGCGCGTGGGTCTACGACAGCGAGCGCTTCGACCGGGTCTCGGTCGCCGACCACCCGGCCCTGGCCGACGCGGTGGTGGGCTACCTGATGCGGGGAGAGATCCCCGACACCAGCGCTCTGGAGACCGCGACCTCAAGCAGCGGTGCTTCAAATTCGGGGACGACCTCCTCCGCCACGACGACCACCGGGCGCTGATCACCACGGTCCGCTCCTCGGACGGCGGGTTATGGCGGCCGGGCGGAGGACCAGTTGGGAGAAGACACGCGGCAGATCCTCGAAGAGAGGCTGGCTTCCCAGGAGAGCTTCCAGGGCGCCGTGCTGCGGTTCGCGGCGCTGGAGGGGGCGAGCCTGCAGGGAGCCGATCTCCGCGACGCCGACCTCCGCGGGGCTGATCTCAAGCACTCCACACTCGATCGGGCTGATCTGCGCGAGGCCGATCTCCGCGACGCCGACCTGAGCGGCGCCTCCCTGCGCGATGCCGATCTGCGCGACGTGAACCTGCGGCGGGCCAACCTGCGGCGGGCCACGCTCACCGGCGCGCAGCTCGTCGGGGCTGATCTCCGTCGGGTGAACCTCGACGGCGCCAATCTCGCTGGGGCTGATCTCAGTCTGGCTGACATCACCGGCGGCGATCTGCGGCTGTGCGATCTGCGCGGCGCTGCGCTCTGCGCCACCCTGCTGCGCGGCGCCAACCTGCGGCTGTCCAACCTCACACGGAGCAACCTCAAAGACGCCGATCTCGACGGCGCGGATCTGTTCTACGCCAACCTGAGCGGCACCAACATCGTTGGCACGCGCCTGCTCGAGACCAACCTCGGTCAGGCCAAGAAGCTCAACGGGCTGCTCTGCAACGAGCACACCCGCTGGCCCGAGGGGTTCTCGCCAGCGGAGATCGAGGCGCGTGTGCGCATCGAGCGGGGGGCTGATCTCCGCGGACTCGATCTCCACGGCGCCGATCTCCGCCGGGTGGATCTCAGCGAGGCGAACCTGGCGGGCGCGGATCTCAGCGAGGCGAACCTGGCGGGCGCGATCCTCGCCGACGCCAACCTCATCGCGGCGGATCTCACCGGCGCGGATCTCCAGGACACCCGCATCGAAGGCGCGATTCACCACGAGACGCGGTGGCCGAGGCGGACGGCGCTGTCGCGGACCCGACCGGTAGGGCCCGAGGCGGCGCTGGCGGGAGCCGATCTGACCGGCGCAGATCTCGACGGCGCGCAGCTCGAGCGCGCGGACCTCGAGGGGGCGCGCATGGCGGGGGCGATCCTCAGCCAGTCCACGCTCCGGGGCGCGCACCTCCGCTTCGCCGATCTCACCTCGGCCGATCTGAGCTTCGCCGATCTCTCCGGCTGCGATCTGCTGCATGCGCACCTGTCGATGGCGGATCTCTCCGGCAGCAACCTCACCGACGCGATGCTGCGGGGCGCCTCCCTCATGGGCGCGGATCTCAGCGGCGCCGATCTCAGCGGAGCCGATCTGACCGGCGCGCTCTACACGCCCGAGACGGTCTGGCCCTCCGGGATCGATCTGGGCGCGTGCGTTCGGCTGTGCGCGCACGCGAGCCTACGCGGTGTGCGGCTAGCGGGGCGCGATCTGCGCGGACTGGATCTGCGTCAGACCGATCTCGCGGGCGCGGATCTGGGCGAGGCGCGGCTCGACGGCGCAGATCTACGCGGGGCCGACCTCACCAACGCCGACCTGGCGCGCGCTCGCCTGCCAGGGGCAGATCTCCGCGGCGCCACCCTGTGCGGCACGCGCCTGACGGGGGCGGATCTGGAGGGCGCGGATCTCCGCGAGCTCACGCTGGGACCAGGCGACGGACAGCTCCCAGGGAGCGCCACGAGCGTTCGGGGAGCGCGCCTCACCCGCGCTGATCTCCGCATGTCCGATCTGAAGGGTGCGGACCTCCGCGGGGTCGATCTGCAGCGCGCCGATCTCCGGGGGGCCGATCTCACCGACGCCGATCTGGCGGGGGCAGACGTGCTGCGCGCAGACCTGCGGGGCGCTCAGGTGTCGGATTCGGCGCTGCAGATGGCGCGCAACCTGGACGGCGTGATCCGCGACGGATCCTGATCGCGTCGCTTCGCGCGTTGTCACGTCGTTTTTTTCACCCCGCGGTCCTTGTGTCGGTCCAGGGGCGATCGACACTGTCTTCAGCGATGTCACTGGCCGGAGATCGGGGCCGCATCGACGCACAGGGGAGGCGATCGCCGTTGCTCGGCGAAAGAGGTGAAACGAGACAGGGACGATCGCACCAATCTGGCTGAAAGTGCCGGTGAAATGCGGAACCTGATCGCTTGACACGTCAATACCGCGGGTGTAGATCGGCGTTGAAATCATCACTCGGAGCGACCCCATGTTCGACCCCATCACCCTCGCGCTGCTCACCGATGGCCTCATGATGACCGGGATCCTCGCGGGTGCAGGCATCGCGCTGCGGCTGCTCCCCTGGACCGACGCGGACATCGCTGAAGTGGAGGTTGCGTTCCAGCGCTGGCGTCGCCCCGTGCTCGTCCGCCACGCTGCGTGAACCCGACGGGACGCTCGCCAGAATCAACACGGCGATCTCGTCCCATGAGGAGAACCCCGTGGCCCCGTGCAGCAGACGCATCTGCGGATCGACCACCACCCAGGCCGGCCAGCCAAAGTCACTACCGGTGAACCCGGTGATGAGCGGCGGAAACACAGCCCACGAGAAGCCCCGATCCGCCAGCAGCGGCTCTCCGTCTCCCCACGAGTCTTGCCAACCCAGCAGCGTCTCTTCACCGGGCGTCTTCCAGGGCTCATCCAAGCCACCGCCGAGCAGCGTGATCACCCGCACGGCGACGCCCCGTGCGCGCATGTCCTCGAGGAACGCTGGCGCTGCCTCGGCCATGCTGCGGCACGGCCCGCAGTCGGGCTGGGCGCTGTCGATGACCAGAAATGAGCCGGTGAAGTCCCACAGGTCCACCCACTCGCCGCAGGTGTCCATCAGGCGTACGTTGGGAAATGTCTCGCCGATCTCCGGCGTGTAGTCCAACGCATGGGTGCCGGGATCGGCGCACTCCCAGCCGCAGGTATACGGCGTGGTCCGCGGGGCGAAGGGATCGCTGAGCACCACGTCCTCGTCGATGCTGGAGGACACCACGCCCGCGGCAGAGAGCGTGACGGTCCCCTCAGACAGCGCGCCCTCCGACGACCACTCCACCGCCCCGCTCGCCTCCCCTCCATCCGTCTGCACGGTCGCCAGCTCCGCGAGCGCCCGCTGATCGTCGGTCGCTCGGAAGAGGGTGCCGGTCGCGAGGCCCCACAGCTCCGTCCGCTCCGCAGTCCCGTCCGGGGAGATCTGCCGGTAGCAGTCCAGCCCGTCGGTCATCGTCGCCACCCCGCGCGTCAGCGGATCGCAGTCCGCACACAGGAAGTCCCAGCCCGCGATCTCCGCGCCGTCGTACGAGCGCGTGTATGTGCAGTCGGAACGCCCCGCCGCAAGCGCCTCCTCGTCGAACGTGAGCGTCCATGTGACGTCCGCGGTGATCCTGCGTCCCGTCCAGGTCGCGGCGGTGCCGCTCTCCCCTGAGCTGCAGCTCTCCGGCGCAGGCGCGACGGCGGAGTCGGGGGCAGGCGAGGCGCACGCCGCCATCCCCCACACGCCGATCCCCCGCACGCCGCTCCCCCACGACAGAGCCCCCCACGACAGAGCCCCCCACCACCGGCAAAGCGACTTCCGAGCGCTGGTCATCATCGCCTCCGCGGGTGACCATAGCCGCAGCCGGGGGTGTGATGGGCAGACGGGGGCGATTGGCGTTGGTCTGCGTCGCAGGGCTCCTGCTGTTCGTGGTGGATCGCGCGCTGATCCTCGGCTCATCCACCCACCTGCTGTTCGACCTCAACGACGCCGAGTACGGCTTCCTGCGCGCCGCGCTGCCCTTCGAGGGGATGTCGGTGATGGAGGTGTGGTCCGACCCGGATCTGCGCAGGCGGTTTCTGCACGGCTGCCGCACCGTGGGCAATCAGGTGCATGGCTCGCTGGCGATCACCGGCACGCTGTTCCTGGGGCTCCTGGACCTTCCCGGGGTGGTGCCCTCCACCCTGCTGATGAAGGTCCTGGCGCTGGCAACGGCGTGCGTGGCGCTGCTGTCGTGGATGATCGCCCTCGCCCGCGGCCTGCCCGGCCGCGCGATCCCGCTGGCGTTCGCCCTGCTCTATACGCTCTGTCCCCTGGTGCTGCTGAAGCTGGGGCTGCTCCTGTGGGGCACCCACGAGGTGGTGCTGGCGCTCCAGGGGCTCCTGCTCGCGGCGACCGCTCCCTGGATCGCCCGCGCCGCGCGCACCGGACGGGGTCGCCTCCTGCGGGCGGGGCTGCTGGGCGTCGGCGGCGCCGTCCTGGTGCTGGGCAACTACGCGATGCTGCTGGCGGTAGGCATGGTCACCGGCTGGCTGGTGCTCCGCGCTCTGCTGACCCGCCGGGGGCTGCCCTGGGCCCCGCTGATGATCGCAGCGTTCGGAGCAGCCTTCGTCGGCACGCTCCAGCTCATCCTCGGCAGCGACGTGCTGGCGGGCATGGGCTTTCCGCCGCGCATCGATCCCGGCCACTTCCTGCTGCTCGCGGGCAAGGGCGGCGACCCCTTCCTGTTCGAGTCTGCGAGATCAGCGGGTGGATCGTCCCTGCTGGGGGAGCTGAGCGCGTGGAGCGAGGAGATCCGGCGGAGCGCGCTGCCGATGATGCCCAGCGCGCGGTACGGCAGACACGCCGAGGCGCTGGAGCTGACCGTTCGGGCGGGTTGCGGGGTCCTGTCGGTCCTGGGGCTGTTGGCCTTCGGGTGGGCGCGCCTGCGGGGGAACACCCGCGGCTGGGCGCAGCCGATGACGGCGTTCCTCGCGCTCTACCTGCTCGTGGGCTGGCTGGGGATCTCCCTCATCTCCATCCGCTTCGGCCTCACGCCCGGGGGAGTCGCCGGCTTTCAGCCCCGCTACTTCGCGCAGCTCTACCCGGTGGCGCTGGCCCTGTTGGCGACGCTGGCCGCCGCGCCGCGGCTCGTGGGCGCGCCCGCGCTGCTGGGCGTGCTGTGGCTGGGAGCCTTCGACAACGCGCAGCTCATCGATCTCGACAACCGCGGGGCCCTGCTGCGCTACGACGGGGTGGCCGTGTGGCTGCAGCGCCACGGCGATCGCATCCCCGAAGACGCCCCTCTTGCGAGCACCAGCGACGCCTATCGAGACGGCTACGCAGTGATCACCGCCCACCAGCACGGCTCGTACTGGCGCTGGACCTGGCCAGCGGAGCTCGCGCGGCCGGCGTTCATCACCCCGCTGCGACGCGCCACGGCCGCAGCGCCCGACGACCCGGACTACTGGCGGGGGGTGGGCGCGGCGCTCGGCGTGCTCATTCCGCCGGCGCGGAAGGTGCTGTTCGATGAGGTCTGTCGCGCGTTCCCGGATCACGCGGACGCGCTGCGGGAGGGGTGGGCGCCCCCCGGGTAGCCGCGTTCCCCAGCCGGATCGCTCCAGGCATCGGCCCCACCGTGACCCGCAGGTCGGGCCGGGTCACCTGCGAGATGATCGCGGTGACGTCGTCTGCGGGAGCCACACTCACCCAGGCCCCCGCCGGCAGCTCCGCGGCGATCTCGGCCGCCCGGAGACCCGCCGCTGCGCGCTCCTCGTGGATCTCCCGCCGCCAGCGCTGGCCCCACCAGGGGCGCTGCCCCGGCGCGCACACGCCGGGATCCGCCGCCAGCGTCGCGGCGATGATCGGCTGGCAGCGCACCTGCCGCAGGATCGGCAGATCCATGTGGCTCACGAACAGCCACGACAGCCCCAGCGCCCCCACGGCGCCGCGGGCGATGGTCGGTCCCGCCGCCAGCAGACCCGGTCCGCTGAGCGCCGCCAGCGCAGGGATGGCGGCCACCAGGTAGTAGTCGGCGGCCTTCGACGACAGACCCGCGGCGACGAGGGGCCCCGCGGCGGAGCCGAGGAGCGCCAGGGATCGCCAGCCTCCCGTGGGCCTCCGCAGCAGGCCGCACCCCGCGACGAGCAGCGCTGCCGCTCCCAGCGGACCCAGGAGGCCGCCCGACAGCGCCTCCAGCGGCCACAGCCCGGGAGCGCCCGACGCGGCGATCTCCCCCGCGACGTATCCGCGCAGGTGCCAGAGCAGCCACGCGCCGTCACCCGCCGCGAGGAGGCCCAGCGCGATGCCCACGCGGCTCCGCAGATCTCCCAGCGGTCCAAGCCGCATCGCCAGCGGCACCAGCAGCGCGCTCGCCGCGAGCAGACCGTCGCCGGCGGACTCACCCCAGCGCGGCGCCAGCGCGACCAGCGCGCCCGCGAGGATCCCCGCCAGGAGACTCTCGCTGGGACGCAGCAGCGCCCACAGCGCCAGCGCCACCCCGCAGATGATCCCGGGACCGGGCGCCGCGCCGTGCCCCGCCATGTAGATCGCCGGAAGCAACGCGGCGACCATGAGCGAGAACCGCCCGGCGCGCCCGCCCGCGACCTGCGCGCCCAGTCCGCCGATCGCCGCGAGTGCGGGGACCACCAGCAGCAGCGGACCCAGCCGCAGCGTGACGGCCGACAGCCCGATCAGGGCCGGCAGCGCCGCGCCCCCCAGCGCGCCGATGGGGGAGAGAGCGCGGTAGCTGGTGCGTCGCTCGGCGGGGTGACGCAGCGCGCCGACCAGCAGCGCTCCGGCTCCCTCACCTGCTCCGCGCGGCGCGAGCCGGGCCACGGGGAGCGCCTGCGCGTCCGCGGCCCCCGAGAGCACCATCGCGGTCTGCGCCAGCGCGCGATCGGCCTGGTGCCAGGTCCTCGGCGGGACGGGCTGCCGGTGCGCGCGTCTCGCCGCGGTCGCCCCCAGCGCCAGCGTGACCGCGAGGAGCAGCCGCCGCGTCAATGCGTCAACCCTGCGCGACTCAGCGGGAGCGGTACGGGAGCCGATCCGGAACCGGCGGCCGCACCCGGAGGGCCGATGCGGGCAGCGTCACCCCGAGGTTACGCGCCATGCCCACCCGCTGCGTGACCGCGGTGCTGTGCAGCAGCGCCGCGGAGATCTCCACCACCCGGCGGTGCTGGAGGGGCTGGAGCCACGAGCCCTGCACCCACTCGTTGAACAGCCCGATGGCCGGACCGCTCCAGATCTGGTAGTCGCGGCGCCGACCGGAGTCGCCGGTGCGCGCCCAGCGGCTGCTCATGCCCAGGTACCAGCGGAACACCAGCGCCATCTTGTAGTGGGGATCCGCCTCGGCCTTCTTGACCTCCGAGCGCGAGCGCTCGGCCCAGTACGCGCGGGTCTCCGCCCAGGACTCCTCGAGCGTGCGGCCGAAGATCACCCGCTCGATCTTCTTCTTCTCCTTGCTGGGGATGTCCTCCAGGGCGTTGTAGCGGCGGTACAGCTTGTAGAGGCGCTGGCCGCGCTGGGCGTACAGCGTTCCGCGACCGAGCACCTGCACCTGCGCGCCGATCTCGAACATGTCCGGCGCGGGCCCCATGCGGCAGTCGGCCATCCCCGCGGTGGCGAGCATGAGCTTCGCCATGGGGCTGGTGCCCGCCTCGATGGTGGCCTGGTTGATCGAGCCGGTGAGGATGTAGTCCGCGCCCATCGCCAGCGCGGCGGCGGCAGAGGAGGGATCGCCGATGCCTCCGGCGGCGCCCATCCGCACGCGGATCCCGCGGTCTGCGTAGCCGCACTCCTCCCAGATGCGATCGCGCAGCCGCAGCAGCACGGGCAGGAGCACCACCATCGGCCGGCGATCGGTGTGGCCGCCGGAGTCGGCCTCGGCCGTGATGTCTTCAGCCAGCGGCACCTTCTGGGACAGCTCCAGCGCCGACGGCGGCAGCTTCCCGAACGAGATCAGCTCGGAGACCATCGCCTTGGGCGGAGGGCGCAGGAACAGCTCAGCCACCTCGGGCCTGCTGACCTTCGCGAACACGCGGTTCTCGCAGACCACCGCTCCGTCCGGTCCCCGGCGGATCCCCGCCAGCCGGTAGCGGACGATCGCGGGCGTGAGCTGCATGTAGGCGCTGGCAGAGACCCGCCGGACCCCGTGCTCCAGGTAGAGATCGACGGTGCGATCCTCCATGGTCGGGTCGGTGGGGTTGTGCAGCAGGTTCGCCCCCCAGGGTCCGTCCCCGACGTCGTCGCGGATGCGGCGCAGGTTGGAGCGGATGGCCGACAGGGGCAGCCCGCCGGCGCCGAAGAACGCCAGCAGCCCGGCGCGGCTCATGGCGATCACGAGATCAGACGAGGAGATCCCCCCGGCCATGGCCCCTGCGATGTAGGCGGCGCGTGTTCCGTGTGTGGCACGAAAGTCCTCGGCGCCCAGCGTGAGCGGGTCGATGGCGGGGATGGCTCCCCGGGTGTCGGGCGGCGGAGCGCCCTCGCACAGCGCGCCGTCCGCCGTGACCCACAGCATCCGAGAGGGATCGTGGAGGGCCTCGACCGGATCGGCGACCGGGCTCGCAGCGACCCGTCGCGCGGGGGCGCCCGCGTCCAGGCGAGCGACGCTAACAGGCACGCGCTCCTCATAGGAGGGGCCGCCTTCCCACTCCACGCCCAGCACCGCCTCGGACGTCAGGCGACGGAGCGTGAGCTTCACGTCGTCGTCTTCGAGGAGCAGGCGCATCCCGGGCGCCAGCGATCCCGCGAGCGGGCCGACGCCGCGGACCTCCATCGCGTCGGTGAGTCCGCCGCCCTCGCCAGCCTGTTCTTCGACGCGCGCGTCGGTCAGATGCAGGACGGCGCGGCGGGGCCGATAGGCGGCGACGATGGTGGTGAGGAGGGCGTGGGGGGAACCGTCCATGGGGCTGCTCCGGTCCCCAGCGGCCTAACCGGGCCGGGAGCCACCCGGCGCATGCCGCAGCCCCCGGCGCCAGGCGCGCTATGGAGGCACCATGTCCGCTCCCATCCCCGTCGCCATCCTGGGCGCCACCGGCATGGTCGGTCAGCGCCTGATCTCCCTGCTCGCGGGTCACCCGCGCTTCCAGATCGCAGCTGTCTGCGCCTCACAGCGCAGCGCCGGACGCCCCTGGGCCGACGCGACCCGCTGGCGACTGCCCGGAGAGCCCCCCCATGAGGTGTTGAACCTCCCCGTCCGCCGCTGCGATCCCTCGGCCCTGCCCGGCGGGGTGCGGCTGGTGCTCAGCGCGCTGGGCGGCGGCGTGGCCGGCCCCATCGAGCAGATCTTCGCCGACGCGGGCTGCGGCGTGGTCACCAACGCCTCCGCGCACCGGATGAACCCGGAGGTTCCCCTGGTGATCCCCGACGTAAACCCCGATCACCTGCGGCTGCTCGACGCGCGGACCGCCCCGGGCTTCATCGTCGCCAACCCCAACTGCTGCACCATCCCGCTGTGCCTGGCGCTGGCGCCGCTGCATGATGCGTTCGGCGTGGAGGCCGTCACCGTCGCGACGTGGCAGGCGGTCTCCGGCGCCGGGTACCCCGGCGAGAGCGCGTGGGACATGGTGGGCACGGTGCACCCGCATGCGGGCGACGAAGAGGAGAAGCTGGCCGCCGAGCCGCTGAAGATCCTCGGCGCCCCCGGGCGGCCGATCGACGTCCCGATCTCCGCGCGGTGCGTGCGGGTGCCGGTGGCCGACGGACACCTGCTGGGGATCCACGCCCGGCTCCAGGGAGGCCCGGACGTCGCAGCGGTGACCGAGGCGCTGGTGTCCTGGCAGGGGGCCGGCCCGGAGCTGCGTTCGCTCCCCCGCCCGCCACTGCGGCTGACCACGCGGCGCGATCGCCCCTCTCCGCGACTCGACCTCGACGCGGGGTGCGGGATGGCGATCACGATCGGGCGCGTGGAGCCGTGTCCGGTGATGGGCGTCAAATTCTATGCGTTGGGACACAACACGGTGCGGGGCGCGGCCGGTGCTGCCATCGCCAACGCGGAATTGCTGGTGGAGACAGGTCGGCTGTCGGGTTGATTTCGGTGTTGGACCGCGAGCTGGTGTTGGTTTCTCGTCACTGTTGACGAATCGAGCGGCCCCTCGGGCCAGCGTGCTCGGCGGGCCCGGGCGTGAGCGACTATGCTCAGCCCGCGTCGGCGGCATCGAAGGAGGCCAATGCGAACCCCTCTCTCCCCGCTCGGTCTGGTCGCGCTGCTCGCCTGCCATGGCGGCGACACCGCGGGGACCACCGCCGGCACCACGCCCATCGAGGAGCTGCCGCTGACCGAGGGGTTCCCGGCGTTCTACGGGGCGTCACCGAAGAACGTCTTGATGATCTCGGTGGACACCTACCGCAAGGACTACATGAGCCGCTACGGCGAGCCGACGGGCATGACGGCGTTCATGGACCAGATCGCCCAGGAGGGGGTGGCGCTGGACAGCCACCACTCGTGCAGCGACTGGACCTTCCCCAGCGTCGTCTGCGTCGCCAACGGCCGCGCCAACATCGAGGCCGGGTTCATCCCGCAGCTCTCCAAAGAGCACCGCATGCCCGTGCCCGACGGCGTCACCATGGCGACCACCCTGGCCAGCGAGGGCTACTACAACATCCTCATCACCTCCAACAGCTGGCTGTCCGCCGGCTTCAACACCAACCAGGGGTTCGCCTACTCGGAGCGTCCCGCTGGCGCTGGCGCCAGGGGCATCTACCAGGCCGGACGCGACGAGCTGCTGCGCGCGATGACCCGCGGCGCGGCGGACAGGTGGTTCATGCACCTGCACGTCAAGGAGCCGCATGTGCCCTACGCGCCGCCCGACGACTACATCGCCTCCGCCCTCTCTGAGCTTGAGGAGATCGAGTACGACATCACCGAGTCGCCATCACACTACGAGATGACGACGGCGTGGGCCAGCCTGACCAAAGACGAGCAGGAGCTGGTCAAGCAGCACCTGCTGGTGCGGTACGCCGGCGAGATGGCCTACCTCGACGATCTGCTCACGGGCATCTGGATCGATCTCACCAGCCACAACCTGCTCGACGACACCCTGGTGGTGTTCTGGTCGGACCACGGAGAGCAGTTCTGGGAGCACGACTACCAGACGCATGCCTACGGACTGAACCGCGAGGAGAACGACGCCATCGCGATGTTCTGGGCGAACAACATCCAGGCGCAGGCCTGGGACGGGCCCACGAACCACACCGACATCGCGCCCACGATCCTCAACGTGCTCGAGATCGACGCACCCGAGGAGATGACCGGGTACGCCGTCGGGCAGGCGCCTGAAGATCGTGCCCTGCTGGGAATGACCGCCGCGCGGATCGGGCCGCTGCAGTCGGTGATGCGCGACGGGATGAAGATGATCTACGAGTGGTCCACGGGCGAGAAGACCCTTTACGACCGTAACAACGACTACGACGAGCTGGTCGACATCTACGACTCCTCCGATCCCACGGTGCTCGAATTCTGGGCCATCCTCGAGCCGCAGATGGAGGCCCTGCAGGAGCTGCTGCCCTACTACACGCCGATCGACCCGGGGCCCTGAGCTGGGGCCGCGGTGTCTCAACGCTGCGAGTCGCAGTCGGGGAGCGCGCGGAGCGTCTCCAGCAGATCAGACTTCGAGCCGGACTCCGGTCGGCATCCCCCAGGCGCGCCGCACACCATCCGCACCTGCCCTGCCGAGTCGGGGAGTACAAAGACGTGATCGCGGCTGCGGGTGTATTGGTGCCCGAAGACCGGAGGTTGGATGAGAGCGCCGTCCGACCGCCAACCGACCCGCGGATGGGTCGGGTCATCGACGAAGCACACCAATGCAATGCGCGCGGGTCGTCGCCAATGGGCCGGCCACAGGTGGTCGACCACCACCCACCAGGGCGTCAACCCGATCACGGCAGCGATCAACAACCGTCGCTCTGGGGCGCCTCGGTTGACGCTCAACACAGCACCCGCGACGAGGGCGCCCGCCGCCAGGGCGGCGGCTCCGAAGCCTGCGGCGAGGAGTGCCGCCCACCCCTCTGCCATTCCGGGCGCGCGGGCCGTACATCCCCGCGCGACGAGGACGATCCCCAGCGCCACGTCGGACAGTCCCAGCACGATCAGCGGGGCCAGCACAGGAAGCGGCACCGTTCGGGGGGGCTGACCGCTCTGGCGGCTCATGTGCACGCTCGCTCAGGGGAGATTCGATCGCCGAGCGAGCACGCGCTGCCACGCAGCGGAAGCCGCGTCGACGATCTCCGGGGTCGAGCGAGCCCGCGCCAGCGTGCGCCTGCGAACCAGCACGTGCCGCTCAGCGTCGGCGAGCCAGCCCTCTCTGTTCGCGCCATCGCCGAGGCGCTCGCCCCGCCGCGCCAGCACCAGCGCGTAGGACACGGCGTCGGGATCGAAGGTCACGAGCAGCCGGTACCCCCCGGCGCCGCCGGGCCCGATCTGGACGAACATCGGCGCAGCCACGCAGCAGTGACTGAGGTCGCTGAACAGTATGGACTTGTAGGGCGGGTACAGTCTGCGGCGGGCGGGCACGTCCCGGTCGAGGAGGGCGCGCTCGATCCCGGTGAGGGTGTGGTCGATCCGCGTGGCCGAGAGGGTGGCGGGATCGAGGCTCGCCAGCGGACACCATGCGCCGCCGTTCGGGTCCCACCGCTCCAGCGCCCCGACCTGCGCCTTGTACGCGAAGCCGGGCACTCCGGGCACGATGTAGCCGGCGTAGTGGTGCTCGAAGCTGCGGCGGATCCCCCACTGAATCTCCAGCAGCATCGACACGAAGCCGAGCCCGTACCGGGCGTACCCCGGATCGTAGACCCCGATGATGCTCATCAGCGCGCGGGTGCCGACGTCGAACAGCGCATACGCCACCAGCCGCTCGCCCTCGCAGATGGCGATCTCCCGCGTCTCGAACAGCGCGCGTTCCTGCTCGCGCTCCTGCAGGACCTCCCGCAGCATGTCGGATCGGTCGCCGCCGACGTGGCGTCGATACGCGCCATAGAGCCGCTCGTGCTCCGGCGTGGGGATGAAGGGGCGCTCGTGCACGGCGAAGCGCCGCTCGATTCGACGCACCCGGCGTCGCAGCCCGCGCCGAAACGCGTATCCGTCCAGCGGGAGCCGGGTCCACACCGCAGGGTGGAGGCCGTCGGGGCCCAGGAGGTAGCGGCTCGTAAACATCGTCTGCCGCATCCTGAACCAGCCCTGCCCCAGCAGGTGATCGATCTCCTCTCCGGAGAGGGTCTCCGGGCTGATGCTCTGGAACGTCATCACTGGGGTCCTCAGGGCCGGGAGGCACCGCGGCTGCGGCCGGGGTGCGGAGCGTCCACGATCAGGTAATCGGCGAGGGCAGCACCGGCTGGGCCGAGCAGTTAGCCGCTCCGCCAACACGAAGCGCGCATCTGGGCTTTCCAGGTGCGTATGTCCAACCATCGACTTGAGGACGAATTCAATGCGTACATGGCCCATAGCTGTGGCAGCGGTGCTGCTGGTGGCAGCCAACCCGGCCCATGCAGACACCGGCGTGTGGCTCAATTCGATCCGAGACATGATCTCCGAAGAGGCGATCGACACCCTGTCTGTCGGCGCCAAGGGGCTCGGGATCTTCCTCCTGGGCTGGGTGATCGCCAAGGCCGTCTCACAGATCGTCTACCGGGTGCTGAAGGCGACCACGCTCGACGACAGGATCATGAAGAAGCTCGGCCTGGATGCCCTGTTCGAGCTCGAGGGAGAGGCCGGCGAGGATCGGCTCGAGCGCGTCCTCGCCCAGACCACCTACTACCTGCTCATGGTGGCCGTGCTGGTAGCGGTCGTCGAGATCCTGGGTCTGCAGCAGCTCTCCATGCCGCTCCAGACCATGCTCACCTCGATCGGCTCGGCCGTGCCGCTGCTCCTCAAGGCGGTCCTCATCCTGGGCGGCGCCTGGGCGGTGGGCAGGGTGCTCCAGGCGCTCGTCACCAAGGTCTTCGACCGGATGGGGCTCAACAAGCGCTACAGCGAGCTCAGCAAGACGGGAACCGACGCGCCGGAAGGAGACATCCCGTCGTTCAGCGAGAACGCAGGCGCCCTGGTGTTCTGGCTCGCGATGTTCATCGGCCTCGCGGGCGCGTCCGACGCGCTGGAGATCAACCCCCTCGCCGGCCCCCTCCTCAACGCAATCGATCAGGCGGTCGGCTTCCTGCCGTCCCTGGGTGTCGCCGTCGCGCTGATGTTCGGCGGCTTCGTCGCAGGTCGGATCGCCCGCGCTGTGGTCCAGAACCTCCTGACCACCGCGGGCTTCAACGCGCTCATGGGGCGGGTGAAGCTCGACGGGATCTTCGGCGAGACCTCGCCCGCTGGCGCCATGGGCCTGGTGACGATGATCTTCATCCAGCTCCAGGCGCTCATCGCGGCCCTCAACGAGCTGGGCCTGGAGACCCTCAGCGCACCCCTGACCGACATGATGGCGCGGTTCTGGAACCTCCTTCCGGATCTGGCGGTGGCGATCTTCATCGGCGTGCTCGGTCTCTCGATCGGCCGCATCGTGCGGGGCATGGTCGAGCGCGGACTCCGAAACGTCGGGTTCAACCAGCTGCTCGAGCGCCTCGGCCTCGGTCAGTTCTCCCACCACGCAGAAGAGCTCGATGAGCCGAGCGAGGTCGTGGGTCTCGCTGCCCAGATCGGCGTCATGCTCGTCGCGGCGGTGCAGATCCTGGAGCACCTCGGCCTGGACACCTGGTCCGGCTACGTCAACGCGCTGCTGAGCTACGCCGTCCAGAACGTGCTGGTGTCACTCGGCATCGTCATCGTCGGCTTCGCGATCGGAAAGTACCTGCGGAGCCTGGTCGCCAGCCAGTTCGCAGACGGCAGCATCGACGGCGCCGCCCGATGGATGGGCGAGATGGCGCGCGCTGTGGTGCTGGTCTTCGCCTTCACCGCCGCGATCCGTCACCTCGACATCGCAGAGGACTTCGTCCTCGTCTCGTTCTCCCTGATGTTCGGTTCGCTGTGCCTCGGCGCTGCGCTGGCCTTCGGGCTGGGTGGGCGAGAGATCGCGGGTGAGATCGTCACGCGGCAGTACAACCGCGCGATCGACCAGCTCGGTGAACCGGAGCCCGCTCCGACCGAAGACGCCTGAGGCGAGCTTGGGCGGCGGTGCCTGTCTGGGTGCGGGGGCGCTGCCTGCTTCGCCAGAGAGGACTCCATCGGCCCCGCGAACCAAAGGCGCCGTCTCTCGGGCCCGGGGGGCGGGAGGCCGCGCTGCTTCCTTGAGCCGGAATCCACGAGACTCGAGGATGATGTCCCTGGGCCCCCGACCGGCCCGCTGACGGCGGGCGCAGCTGTACGGCGGACGGCACCATCGCGCCGAGGTAGCGGCCGATCGAGATGGGCTCGCTCTGATCACTTCCTGCCCATACGCAGATGATAGTGTGAGAGGAGCCCCCGCCAGAGGCCACGATGCCCCAGCACTCTCAGCGCCGTCCCCAGCAACGCTCCAGCCGTCAGTCCACCAGGGACCTCCCCTCGGCGGTGCGCTCGCTGGTGAGCAACCAGGAGCGACTGGAGCAGCTTCGAGCGCGCCTGGGACGGAGCGAGGCCGCAGAGCAGAGCACCGCCGACACCATCGAAGATCTCTCGAAGGCGGTGCAGGCCGGAGAGCTGGGGGCCAAGACAGAGGGCGGCGAGGACGCCGGAACGGAGCTGACCCTCGCCGAAGAGCGCGGGCTGGCGGCGGTCAAGGCCGCCCACATCGAGTACCTGCGCGGCGTCGAGCTGTACGGCGACGACCGATCCTGGGAGACCGACGGCAGCAACCGAGGGGAGCTGGTGGACGAGTACCAGGACACCAACGACTCAACGGGCCAGGCGTGGTGCGGCATGTTCATCGGGCACAGCTACGAGGCCGCCGGGATCCGCCCCGACATCCTCGACCGGCTGGTGTTCTGGTCCGGCTACCGGCTGCACCTGTTCCTCACCGAGGGCAAGTACATCGGCGGCTCTTTCGGCGACTGGTGGCAGCAGCACCAGACCGTGCAGATAGGCTCGCAGGCCGGCGAGCAGCGCAAGGCCGCCCTGGATGGGTTCAATCCCAAGGCAGGCGACATCGCGCTCTTCCGCAGCGACTACTCCCACGTCGGAATGGTGACGGAGTACGACAGCGAGACGGGCGACCTGTTCATCATCGAGGGCAACCGAGGGAACCGGGTCCAGGCCAACATCTACGACACCGGAGATGACCAGATCACCTTCCTCGGCAGGTTCAACGACGGCGACTACGGAGCGGGCAGCGAGATCGAAGCCGGCCTGGCTGCTACAGACAACCCGGTCGTCGACTACTCCAGCAGCGACGGTGGATCCATCAGCTGAGGCCGCTCCAGAAAGAGCCTCCTCCCCCCTCGACCTGAGGGCGGTCCCACGCGGATGCCCTTCGTCCACCATCGTGCGACGCTCTCGAACCCTGTCTATTGATTTGGGCCAGATACGACTTCGAGCGAGGCACACCAGTGGACCCGGGGCCTCGCAGGCCGAGCCTCACGCGGGGCCGCCCTCAGGCCGATCGTGGGAGACTTCTTTCCCTGGAGCGGCCTGAGTGAGCGTGCGCCGTCAGCCCGGCTTGAACACGAACGGAAAGACCATCTTGCCGAGACCCGACGTCGACGCGGGGAACAACCACCGCTGCACCCTGGCGTCGATGCATGCCCGGAGTCCGGGGTCCTTGATTTCGCCCCAGATCTCAAGCTCCCGCACCGCACCCGACGGCGCGACCGACAGTCCCACTTCGACGCGCCCCGACGCCGTCGGTTCCCGACTCAGCAACTCCTCATAGCAGAACTTGATCTGACCGATCTGTTCTCGGAGCACGCTACGGACCCTCTCGTCGGAGCCCCCCTCCGCCTCTCCGAACAGGACCTCCAGCAGCGAGCCGTCCAGCGCGTCGAGCAGCGCCGCGATCCCGCCCTCCTCGGACAGCGTGCTCCGCCCCCCGACCTCTCCCGTCGAGAGATCGATCCGCTCCAGGTTGAAGAGGACGCGTCCGCCGAGTCGACCCAGACCGCCGACCAGAACAGAGTCGACACCGGCCGCCTCTCCCGCGGCCGCCAGCCACGCTCGATCCTGCGCTGCAGCCGGCGGCGTGAGCTGGACCAGGCGAACATTGTCGAGCTCCCCGAGCCGGGAGGCCAGGTGGAGGGTCAGCGCTGACACCTGGTCAGGCATCTGTCCGACGTCCTCGATGGGAGCCAGCCCCAGGAGCAGGGGGGAGTCACGCTGGGACGCCGCCGCAGCCAGCGCATCGACAACCGGCGCGCTCGCGACCGGGACCGTCTCATCAGAAGACCCGGCCCCGAGAGATTCGCTGGTGGAGGACTCGGCCCGATACCACGCCAGCGCGGTGAGGCCAAGTCCGACTGTGCAGAGCGTCGTCACGATGACCGCGCGAGTCCGGACGGACGGCGAGGTGCGCAATGCTGGGGCTGGGGCTGGCTGAAGCGGCTGGGCAGTCCGCGGCGGTCCGGCGAGTGACGCTGGCGGCTCGGGGCTTGGAGCCGACAACGCCTCGTCTGGCGGAAGCCAGGTCTCCTCGGAGGAGCGCGGGGACGCCGGCTGGAGACCGGTCTCGCCGAGGATGGCGACCATCTCCTTCATGGATGACAGACGCAGCCGGGGATCCGGCTCGGTGCTGCGCGAAACGACCCGACGCAGCGCCTGGGGGTTGTCTTCGCCAGGGTCCATGGGACCGGCGGCGAGCTTCGCGGCCATCACCTGGGCCAGGCCGTGCGGTGAAGAGGACGACGACCCCTCCGTGAAGGCAGAGCGGCCAGTCAACGCTTCGTGGAGAACCAGACCGAGACCGTAGACGTCGGCCTTGCAGGAGTCGAGCGGGGCTCCGGAACGGAACGCCTCCGTAGGCAGATAGGCCAGCGTGCCCAGCACGCCCTGACCCGTCAGTCGCGT
This sequence comes from uncultured Enterobacterales bacterium, assembly GCA_964464515.1. Classification (GTDB taxonomy): domain Bacteria; phylum Myxococcota_A; class UBA796; order UBA796; family UBA2385; genus CAYXGP01. Next base: position 7,436 of record CAYXGP010000076.1, on the reverse strand, counting down.
TCGTCCGTCGTCCAGCGAGATCCCGAAGTCGAGGATGACCCCCTCTCCTTCAGCGGTGAGCATCAGATTGGCAGGCTTGATGTCCCGGTGAAAGATGCCGCGCTGGTGAGCGTGGTCGAGTCCCTCGGCATACCGCTGAAACAGCGCAGAGGCCTGCTCGGGGGGGAGCGGGCCGCGGGCCAGCCGCTGGCTCAAGTCCTCGCCCTCGATCAGCTCCATCGCGAGCCAGAGGAGATCGTGCGTGGGGTCGTGGCCGAAGCCCAGCACCCGTACGATAGCGGGGTGGCGCAGCGAGTGGAGCGCCTCTGCTTCTCGGATGAAGCGCTCGGCCGCTGCCTCGCCGTGCGCGGCAGCCATCTGCGGACGGATGATCTTGACGGCTGCGCGGATACGCTCGCTGAGCGCGCTTCGGCAGCGGTAGACCGCGCCCATGCCTCCCTGTCCGAGCGACGACTCGATGAGCCAGTCGCCGATCCGGTCACCTCGCTCAAGGATATTCCGCCTCAGTCCAGGGGGGATGCTCCCGCCGCGATCCTACCGTGGGCGAGCCCGGGGGGCCATCCTGGTCGCCAGGAGGCGGCTCAATCGGGTCGCCAGTTCTCGACGAAGGACTCGAGGCACTTGCGCTCTTGTCTGGTCAGGGACGAGAACCGAACGCCCATACCCGCGTGGGAGTGACTCGCTGAGACGGGCGAGAGCACCCAGCGGACCTCGGCGCCGAGCTGCCAGTCTCCCGGGAGGCCAGGAAGCTGGAACAGGACCTCGACGCGGGAGCCCGGCGCCGGGGGCCGCCGCGTCTCGATGAACATCCCGAACGTGCTGATGTTGACTGTAGCTTCGGTCAAACGCTGGTCTCCGTACATTACCTCGACCGGAAATTGTACCTGCACTCTCTGTGGACGCTGTCTCCTGACTCTACTCATCTCATCCTCCGGCCGTTTTGCGGCGTGATATCGGGCGGCATGATGTTGGGTGGTATACTATCGGGTGGGTTGATACAGGTTCGGCGAGAGTCCTGTGCTCGGCGCTCTCATCCCCCGATGAGGTTCCCTTGAAATGTTGGGGTCGTCTGAAATATTGGGATCGTCTGTCGGCCCAGACATCGATGCGTCTCAGCGATGCACACACGTGTATGCGACATAACAGACACGCCCATCAGGCAGATCAGCCTTGGTTGCTTCAGCTCTGGTTGCTTCACTTTGTGTTGTCTGATTAGCAGGTGATGCAAGCCGGCCGCATGTAACAGGGCCTCCCTGCCCTCCTTTGTTCGCGATCTGGCTCACGCATTCCTGATATCTTGAGACCTTCAAGCCATCATGTGAGTACTGGTGAGATAATAATGTGGCTGGTGGCTCCATGCAAAGAGAGTGCAACTTGCCCCTCCTTCGGAGCGCCCCCGCGCTCCAGACCAGATCAGGACCCGGCTGCGCTCAACTCCTCGCCGGGGACAGACCCGTCTCCTCTCCCGGGGGGTGTGGTCTCTCGACACGAGAGCGCGATCGACGGCGAAAAAACGGCTGCGGAACTCGACCTCGACCAGGCAGTGACCCACGGATAGCCCACGGGAATACTCTCGATTCCTGGTCGCCGCCCGGCGATGGGAGGACTGATGCTTCCCCTGCTGCTCATGCCTGCGGCCGCAGCCCACGTCCCTCACAACATCATCCAGGCCGTCGCGGTGCCCACGGACCTCGATCCGGCCGAGCCCTGGTTCGCGGTCTTCGACGCCAACGGCGCCAGCGGGCTGTACCGGAGCACCGACGGCGGACTCATCTGGGAGGCGATCGGCGGGGCGTACCAGCCCGACTACATCTCGGACGCAGCGATGACCCGCGAGGACACCCTCGTGTTGCTGGGCGACGAGCGGTACTGGTACTCCGATGATGGCGGCGAGACCTTCGCCGAGGCGGAGCTGCCCGCAGCGGCGACCGCGATCGAGGCTGGCACCGCCCTGTTCATCTCGACCGGGGACGGCGTCTTCAAAGGCAACCCCGGGGGCAAGCTCGACCATGAGCTGGAGGGCGTCGCGATCGAGCGGCTGTTCGCCCGCACCGGAGCGGCGATGGCGATCGCCGAAGATGACAGCGTCTGGTGGCGCACGGGAGCGGGCTGGATCGACCTGGGCTCGCCGGCCAGGATGACCTGTCGGGCGGGGGTGCCCCTGCCAGACGCTGTCTACGTCGGCTGTGACGACGGCACCGTGTACCGATGGGACGGAGACGCCTGGACCGCGCCCTGCGCGACGGTGCCCTACGACGACGGCGAGCACGGGGAGATCGTGCGGCTGGCGACCGACGAGGACCGACTCCTGGTGACGCGGGCCGCCGCTGGCCCGGCGTACTCCGATGACGACTGCGTGTCGTGGAAGAGAGCCATCTCTCCGATGGAGATCGACTTCGACGCCGGCAGCTCCCGGACCGACACCGACGGGGCCTTCACAGCCATGAGCGTGTCCGGCGACGCATTCGTGCTCGCGGGCTACGACGGCACGGCCACCACCTACGACGCAGGCGTCGGCTGGCACGTCGGCGGCATCACTCCGCCGGACCATGCGCGGGGGATCGCGTTCTCCGAGGCCTTCGACGCGGGGGATCGTTGGGTCTACATCGGCACGATGGCAGGCGGCATCGTTCGCTCTGACGACGGCGGCGCCACGTTCGATGCACCCAACATCGGCGTCGCCAACACCAACATCCAGGATATCGCCGTCCCGCCGGACGCCCCGGCCAACGCGCCGCTCTATGCGCTGGCTCAGCGCGTGCTCCTCCGCTCAGACGATGGCGGAGAGACATGGCAGACGCCCACCACGCCGTTCTCGCGGATGCGGAGGATGACCGTCGGCAGCGACGACCGGATCTGGGCGCTCGACATCACCTCGGATGATGACTACCCGGGGAACTTCAGCTTCAGCCCCGACGGCGGCGAGAGCTGGGAGCGGGTTGAGCTGGATGAGCCGCTGGCGACGAGCTCGGTGATGGGGCTGCTCGATGCCAGCCCCCTGCTGTGTCTCCGCACAGAGGAGCATGCAGCATGCAGCTCCGACAGCGGAGAGTCCTGGACGATCCTCCATGAGTCTACAGAGATCGCGGACGCCGTCTGGTACCCCCTCGACGCTCCGACGACCCTGCTGCTCACCGACACCGAGGGCGTGTGGACGATCCCGCTCGATGGGGGAGCCGGCACGCTCACTGCGAACACGGGCGGGGTGGTCCCGCGAGCGATCGCCGCCGCTGACGACGGCACGATCTGGTACGCCGATCGGGGGGCCAACATCTACATGAGCGAAGACGGCGGACAGACCTGGAGCGACAGCGTGGCCAAGGTCCATTCGCCGATCGCCGAGCTCCATCCGCGACCGGACTTCGGGTGTACACGCGAGCTGATCGTCGCGACCTCCGACGGGCTGTTTCTCTACGACGGCGCGAACGTGGCGCGGTTCGGCGGCTTCCAGCGGCTCGAGGCCGGGTCGCCGTTCATCGAGTGCGCGAAGTGCCAGACGATCATCGACGAGTCGGTGTCTCTGCAGCGCATCTCGGAGCTGTCCGCGGGCGCGAGCGCGCTGACGCGCGTGCGCGGCGACAGCATCCGCGTGCTCGGCGAGGTCACCAAAGACGGAAGCCTCCGCGTGATCATCGACGATGTAGAGACCAGGCACGCGCTCTCCAAAGGGGCGAAGGGCTCCAAGGGGGCGGTCTTCGAGGTCGAGGGGCTCGCCGGGGGCTGGCACAAGCTTGAGCTACATGTTGACAGCGGGGTAGTCCTGCTCGACGCCATCGAGGCCAACGGAGAGGGGGTGGCCTTCAGCGTCTACGATGGGGAGGCGTGCGCCGACACCGGCGGAGGAACCGGAGACAGCGGCAGCGGCGGCAGCGGCAGCGGCGGCGGTAGCAGCAGCGGTGGGGACAGCGGAGGTGGGGAGAGCGGCGGTGATGGGGCCGCAGACAGCGGGCCCGGCGCGGGGATCGCAGACGACGAGACGAAGAAGGGCTGCGGCTGTGCCGGGGTCGGAGCCCCCGCCGGGGCGCTCCCCGTCCTCGCCCTTCTCGCGGTCGGCAGGCGCCGCCGGAGATGAGGCCTCACGGCACCTTCACCTTGCGCCACTTCAGCCCCACCTGATCGTAGTAGCCCCGCCAGTCGGCGGGTTGTTTATCGGGCTGCACGCTTCCGTCATCGCCCCAGGCCCGGCTGGACAACATGTGCTCACCGCTGGCTGGGGCGGTCCAGGTGTATTGGAAGGTGGCCCAGGCCTGGGACAGCTCTGTGTCTTCGTCCTCGAAGTGCTGCTCGGGGCGGGTGACGTCGGCGTCGTGCCAGGTCTGTCCGCCGTCGGTGGTGACCTGCACCCGGGCGATGCCCGTGCTGCCTCCCCAGGCCTGGCCGCGCAGCTGGTAGCCCTGCTGGTGACGCGTGCAGCGGGTGAGCAGACTCTTCAGCCCGATCCAGCGGGCCTCTTCTTTAACCCAGCCGTCAGCCGTGCGTCGCTTGTTGACGTAGACCAGCCGATTGTGCATCCCGGTGTGGGGAGCGGTCAGGCCCTGGATGCGGCTGAGCCACTTGACGTGGGCCATCGAGTAGATGCCGGGCGCGATCAGGCGCGCGGGGAATCCCCTGGCTCGGGTCAGCGGCTGATCGTTGAAGCTGAGCGCCACGATGGATCGGCTCCGGCGCAGCTCGTCGAGAGACAGGCCGTAGTGGTAGCCCTCCTTGCCCACCTTGCCGTCGGCTCCTCGGAAGACCGCGTGGGTGGCGGGGCCGATCCCGCCGATGGCGTCGATGACGTCGATGACCAGTGGCCCCCGGAAGCGTCCCTGGCCCACCAGCCCGGCGCTTCCCATGTGGTGGTTTCCGTTGCCCGCGCACTCGACCACGCATGTCTCGTCGTGCTGGGGCATCGCGGACAGCTCGGCGAAGCTGAGCGCGCCCCCGCCGCCGAAGTCCTCCAGCTGCAGGCGCCAGGTGTCCGGGTCGATGATCGGGTGCTTGTAGCGGTCCCGACGGAAAAAGGCGTCCTGGGGAGTCAGCACCGCGTCTCGATGCTCGGGGGGGACCTCCACCATGCTGATCGCCTTGAAGACGAAATTGAAGAAGCCGGGGCTGAGCCAGCCGGACAGACCGTGCAGGGCCTGCAGGGGCAGGTCGTCCGGAGAAGGCGCGCTCGCGGAGGAGGTCACAGAGGCCATTGGAGCGGGCTCGTCATCACGGGGGGCAGTCATCACAGGGGGCAGTCATCACAGGGGACTCTGCGGCGGGGGGCCCGGCCCCCTCAGCCCCGGCCCCTGTGCGGCGCGGCCGCCAGGGAGACGGCGGCGGTATCGACGAGCGTGGGGGGGTGGCTGCGAACGCGGTCGAGCACCTCGGGGTCGAGCTTGTCGAAGTGAGCGGGCAGCCGGTGCAGGCGCACGCCCTCCTTGAGGTAGCGGCCGAAGAACTCACCCACCAGGGCGGCGTGGTTGTCGACCACCTCTTCGGACCAGCGCTGGTATACCAGCTCCGCCGTGACGTCCGCTGCGCCGAGGTGGTTGGCGATGAAGAAGTGCTCGTGCTCGGGCTCCCGGGGCTGCAGGGTGGTGTCCTGGGCGACCTTGAAGGCCACGGTGGGATCGGTGGTGACGTCGCCGTCCTTGTCGACGTAGACCAGCCGGTAGTCGCGCTGATCTTCGAAGACAACCTCCCCCCGGGCGTCGGTGGCGGTCAGCCTGAGCGAGACCACCGGCGCGGTGGCGTTGCCCGTTGGGAAGGAGTGGCCGGCCCTGGTGTTCTCGACCGTCGCGACGACCTCGTGACCCGCGAAGTGGCGGACGCTCTCGAGGGAGATCTCGGCGGCGCTCTGCACGAAGGCCTCCTGCCCACCCCCGGGGAAGGTGTGGCGATGGAGGGTGCGCACCGGGGAGTCGGCGGTGGCCTGCCCCTCGTAGGGGGTCATGTGGCACTGGGGACAGCCCACCCCCTCTTCTGCCCAGGGCGAGCGCTTCCACTCGGCATAGGTCCAGTCGATGGGCAGGGCATTGGTCGGCCACAGGGACATGTGGCAGGCACCACACAGCTCGGAGGAGCCGCTGTGCAGGTCGCTCTTGACGGTCTCGTGGAAGGGGGAGACCGCGAGGATCTCGCCGTCGGGGACCGCGATGTCACGGGTGCCGTAGAGCGGGCCTCGCTTCGGACCCGACGGGTCCCAGTGGATCATGCCCGGAGCGTCGTTGGCCCACGCCTGCGCCGCAGTGTGGCAGATGTCGCAGGTCACGCCCTCCTGGCTGATCTCCAGGGCCATGTCCAGATCGGGCTCGGACCCCATCACCGCGGCGGGCGCGTGGCAATGCAGGCACTGGGCGACGCCCTCGTCCGGGGCCCCGCGCAGGTCGAGGCTGGTGCGGTACAGGTCGATGAGGAAGTAGGACAGCTCCGAGCTCTTGCCCATCCCGGACTCCGCCCACTCGGCGTAGTGCTGGGTGTGGCAGCCGCCGCACGTCGCCGCCGGGGTGAGCTCGCCCGGATCGAGGGTCTGGTACTCGCCCAGGTTGGGGTAATCGAGCCCCGCGCGCCAGGTGGGGTCTTCGGGCCCCCACCCACGGTAGGTCAGGCTGACGGCCAGAGAGGTGGCCACCAGCAGACCGATGACAGGCAACGCTCGGCGGCGCGACATTGGGGCTCCAGGCACCCCTGATCTAGCATGGAGCGCGACCAGCGGCGATAAACCGACCCCGGACCCGAGACCGACATGCGTGTGCTCCTTGTTCTGCTCCTCACCGCATGCACAGGCGGTGACGGGTCCACCGTGACCTCATCTGTGTCCACCCCCGGGGATTCGGGGATCACGGCGTCCGGTGAGGACACCGGCTCCGGGGGGAGCGGGGGCGGCACCTCCAGCGACACCAACGTCACCGTGCACCGAAACACAGCCCAGGGAACGGTCGTTCGCGGTCCGGGTTGGTACAACAGAGCCACAGACACCGAGCTGGTCAACGTCGTCCTCAGCGGCAACGTGGTCACCGCCTCGAAGGACAACCGCGGCGCCCAACTCAGCGTCGCCGGGAACGAAGAGCCGATGCTCCGCTACGTCGCCATCGAACCTGGAGCGGACGCCGTCTGGGGGATGGACGATCCATCAGGGAGCGGAGGCAACCTCTCCGTCGCACCAGACTACGTCGACGTCTCGGGTGCTGACTGGCGCAGCTGGGATCTCCACCTCGCCGAGGACTCGGCCCTCGTCGATGCCGGTGATCCCGAGCTGAGCGACGCCGATGGATCGGTGAGTGACATCGGGGCGTACGGCGGGTCGTATGGGACCTGGTGAGTATAAGCCGGATTTTCCGCCTTCCACGCGTAGAAAACATCGGCCCGGCCGGGGTAAAGGACGAGGCTCATGAGGCGTTTTGGGGTCTTGAGACGAGCGTCTCGACAAGAGCGTGTAGGACAGCCTTCCCGCGCTTTCTGGCGTT
>CAYXGP010000075.1:0-32382 GCA_964464515.1 uncultured Enterobacterales bacterium | reverse complement strand
GAATACGGCTGAACCGGGTCTGGGTCGGTCGTCTCCGCGTGTCCACGATCCCGCGATCCGCGGCCCGCGAGGACGGCGATGTGTTCAGCGCTGAAGGGAACTCGGGGCGCTGAGTCCGCTCCAGGACCACCTGCGCTCAATCGTGGGTCGTGGTCCGCGGAATCGGGGTACCGCGGGTCGTGGGACCGTGCTCTCGTGAGATCGCGGCTTCGTGGTTCCGCGAGATCGCGGGGCCGCTCCTCGTGGACTCGTGGTGCCGAGTTCGCCGGTGTTCAGCCATATTCAGAGCCATTGTAAAAAATCAGAAGCGTCCCTCCACCGTCACCACGATGGTTCTCCCCTCCCCTTCGATGTCCTCGGGGTTCTTGGCGACCGTCTTCCCAGCGTCGTTCGTCGTTGTCTTGTCGGCGTCGTCCAGATAGACCAGATGGCGAAAGTCCGTGTTCAGGACATTGCGTACGGAGACGTCCGCCCGCACTCGACCGTCCGCGATGACCTCGGTGGCAGCAGAGAGGTGGACCAGTCCATAGGCGGGCCCGTCGTCCAACCCGGAGTTGGGGGTCCACTCCGCGCGGGGTCGGGTGCCGACGTAGTCCACCATCCCGGTGAGAGCGAGGACATCATCCGGACTCCACGTGAGCCGGCCGTGAGCGAGGAGCGGCGGGAAGCCGTACTGAGTCCGCCAGGTTCCAAGGCACTCGCCTTCGTCATCAGCAATGCAGACCGACGCACGCGTGTAGGTGGCGCTGATCTCAGCGTCCCAGGTGCGCACCGCGTACCCGAGTCCGCCCTCCAGGCCGAGCACCTGTGACTCGCCGCGGTTCTCGTAGTAGTCGTCGCCCAGGCACTCCTCGCCGGTCTGAGCCTTTACACAGGGCACCGGAGCGTCCTCGGTGATCTGGTTGATCTCCTGGCCGATCACCGACACAAACGTTCCGCCGCGTGCGGTGAGGTTACCCGGCATGCTGACCGTGGCCTCGGCTTCGATGGTGTCGATAAACTCGGGCTCCAGGGCAGAATTCCCGGAGGTCCACCTGTTGCTGCCCGCTTCATCCTGGTTGGTCACTACCAGCAGCTCTCGAACATTGGCTGCTCGGTGAGCGCGTCCGTACAGCAGCTTGATCGTGGTCTGGTTGGTCGGCAGGACCAACACACCAGCGCGGGGGCTGAGGAACGGCAGGATCTCGGTGTCGACTGAATTGCTGTAGAGGTCGAGTCGGACCCCGCCCGTGAGCTCCAGCCACCAGCTCGCGTTCCAGGTGTGTTGGGCGAACCCGAAGATGTCCGACGTGCGATCGCCGTCGCCCGCGACGCCGAAGCCGGTGGGCGTGCCGGCGGACTCCCCGGTGAACTCGTAGTCCGCCAGCTCGATCACCTTGAGCATCTCGGCGCCGATACCGCCCGTGAGCGTGTGCTCGGTGGCGGGGCGCCATGTGAAATCGGCGCCAGCGCTCCCCCACAGCGTCTCCTTCCGAGGGGCGATCATCGTCGCGTCGAAAGCAGCGTCGTATCCAGAGACGGCGTTGCCGGTGACCGAGACGGGCGGCCCGGTGAAGTACGCGTACAGCGAGGGGTTGTCGTGGTGCTGCGCCGTGACGTACGGCGTGAGATCGAGGTCGTCGCCGGGGTGCAGCCGCACGCGCAGCGCGGCGAACTGGTTGTGGTAGGAGAAGCCGAACAGGTCGGGGTTCTCCAGCAGCACAGCGAGCGCGTCCTCCTGGGCGTTGACCAGCTTGAGGTGCCGGTAGTTCACAGCGTCGAGGGTGATCTCGATCGCGCCCACTTCAAGCTGAAGCCCGGCGTTGATCGAGCGGCGCGGATCGCGTCCGGAGGCGTTCCACTCGCCCTCGGGCGTGGTGTCGAGCCCGTCGCCGTCGATGTCGACCACGCGGGCGATGGCGCGGTAGCTCACGGGCGGGCCGTGGGTCGTCTCGACGCTGTCTCCGACCACGGCGCTGACGCCCCAGCGGCCGTCACTGCCCGCCGAGACGCGCGCGGAGCCGCCGCGCAGATCGACCCCCTTGTATGTGACGACGTTGACCACACCGGCGAAGGCGTTGGTGCCGTAGATCGCAGACCCCGGCCCCTTGATCACCTCGATCTGGCGGACGTGATCGAGCGGGATGTACTCGTCGATCCAGGCGTGGGTGTAGACGCCGTCGTACCAGGGGGTGCCGTCGATCAGCAGGAGGATCTTGTTGTTGTCGGAGCCGATGACGCCGCGAAACCAGGCGAGGCGGCGCGACTCCTTGGAGACCGTGACGTGGACGCCGGGCAGCGAACCGAGGGCGTCGCCCAGCGTACGGAATCCCCGCGCGCGAATCTCGCGATCGGTGATGACGGTGACGATCGACGGAGCGCTGCCGAGGGCCTGGGCGTAACGGCTGGCGATGGTGACGACCCGCTGCTCGGCCCGGAAGAGGTCGGCTTCATCGGGTTCGGCGAAGGGGTCGACTGGATCGGCAGCCCAGGCGACCGCCGGGAGGAGCACCGCCAGCGATGCGGAGAGGCGCGGCGAGGGGGGGGCGGCCATGGTCCGCCGGTATCTCTCCGAGCCCGGCCCGGCCAGCATTGACGGCGGCGGGCTGACGTGGCACTAGAGACCATTCATGTTTTTCACACACACCATATGCAGCCTGAAGCTGCGCCGCAGCACGCGCCCCAGGACGGGCGACGGGCCCCGCGCGCGCCGGGCTGATGGGAGATCGGTTTGGGCAGTGAGATCATCGTCAACAAGACCGGGAGGGAAACGCGGGTCGCGGTAATGCAGAATGGCCGCCTCGCGGAATTCCACCTCGACCGGGGCGACAAGCGCTCCTACGTCGGCAACATCTATCTGGGAAAGGTCGTCCGGGTGCTCCCCGGAATGCAGGCGTCGTTCGTCGACATCGGCTTGGAGCGGGCTGCGTTCCTGTACGCCGGCGACATCTACCCGCAGTTCACCGAGAAGCACGGCAACGAAGGGAAGTCCGACGGCGCGTCGAGTCAGGCAGAGGTGTTGGGCGACGGGACCCCGCGGGCGGAGCCCCGCTCAGGCCACCCGCCCATCCAGGATCTGATCAAGGAGGGCGAGGAGATCCTCGTGCAGGTCGCCAAGGACCCCCTGGGGACCAAGGGCGCGCGTCTCACGACCCACATCACCCTGCCCGGCCGCTACATGGTGTTCATGCCCACGGTCGATCACGTGGGTATCTCGCGGCGCATCGAGCGCGATCGCGACCGCCGACGGCTGCGGGACTTCGTCGAGAAGCACCGACCCAAGGGCGGCGGCTTCATCGTGCGCACGGTCTGCGTCGGGCAGCCCACCAGCGCGCTGAAGCAGGACATCGACTACCTGCTGGGCACCTGGAACGCCGTGCGCCAGGCGTGGAAGACCTCGAAGGCCCCGTCGCTGCTCCACGCCGATCACGGGCTGGTGCTGCGGATGGTGCGCGACGCCTTCACCGCCCGCGTCGATCGCATGGTCATCGACGACCGCAAGATGTTCGACGACGTGCAGCGCTTCATGACGGAGTGCATGCCGCAGCTCAAGGAGCGCGCGCAGCTCTATCGGGGCGCGGAGCCCATCTACGACACCTTCGGCATCGAGACCGAGCTGGCGCGCAGCCTGGGCCGCAAGGTGTGGCTGAAGAGCGGCGGCTATCTGGTGATCGATCAGACCGAGGCGCTGACCGCCATCGACGTGAACTCCGGCAAGTTCGTCGGCTCCAGCTCGCTCGAAGACACCACGCTTCAGATCAACCTGGAGGCCGTCGCGGAGATCGTCTACCAGCTCCGCCTGCGGAACATCGGGGGCATCATCGTGCTCGATCTCATCGACATGGAGCGCGCCGCCAACCGGGAGCGGGTCTACAAGGCACTCGAGGACGAGCTCCGCGTCGATCGCGCGCGCACCAACGTGCTGAAGATCAGCTCGCTGGGCCTCATCGAGATGACGCGGAAGCGCGTCCAGGACGACCTCACGCGCTCGCTGTCGACCCCCTGCGTATACTGCGAGGGCCGCGGCTACACCCGCTCCGCCAGCACCATGGTCTACGACATCATGCGTGAGCTGCAGCGCGAGGTGGTGCGCAGTCGCTCGAAGAACACGCTGTACATCAACGCCAACCCGGCGGTCGCGGACCTGCTGTACGGCGCAGAGATGCCTTCGATCGAGGCGCTTGAGGAGAAGGTCTCCCGAAAGATCGTGGTGCGCGCGCTGGGCCACTACCACATGGAGCGTTTCGAGGTCTACAGCCGCTGAGTTTCGCGTGGACCCCACCGAACCGGTGACGATCGAGGGCGAGCTGGTCCGGTTCGGCTTCCGGTCCGATGACGGCGCCTTCGCTGTGGCGCGCGTGAAGATCGCGCGGGAGTCCGGCGATCCCCCGCCGCAGCAGCGCCAGGCGCGGATCGGAGGGTTCATCGTGCGCCCCGGCGCGACGCCGCTGACCACCGTCGTGGGCCCTGTCGGCCACGTCAGCGAGGGGCAGTTCGTGCGGCTCACCGGGCAGTGGACGAGCCACCCCGAGTTCGGTCGCCAGCTCCGCGTTGATCGCGTAATGGTCGCCGAGCCCCGCACCCTGGACGGACTGCGCGCGTACCTGTCGAGCGACGCGGTCCCGGGCCTGGGGCCCACCATGGCCCGACGCATCGTGGACCGCTTCGGCCTGGACACCCTGCGGGTCATCGAGCGCGAGCCGCAGCGGCTGTCCGAGGTGCAGGGCATCGGCCCCAAGCGCATCGGCCGGCTGGTGGAGCAGTGGGAGAAGACCGCGGCGTTCCGTGAGGTGCACGTGGCCCTGCGGGGACACGGCGTGGGCCAGGCCATCGCCAGTCGCATCGTGGAGCGCTACGCCGGCGCCGCGCTCTCTGTGGTGACCCGCGAGCCCTGGCGGCTGGCGGACGAGGTTCGCGGCGTCGGTTTTCGCACGGCCGACGCCATCGCGCGGGCGCAGGGGATCTCCGCCGACGACCCCGCGCGCGCGCGCGCAGCCCTGACCCACGTGCTGCGAGAGGCCGCGGACACCGGCGGTCACTGCTTCCTGCCCCAGCAGCTCCTGCTCGATCGCGCAGCGGCGCTGGGCATCCGGGACGGCTCACCAGCGCTCGAAGCGCACCTCAAGGCGGGCACCCTCCGCGCGCCGCCTGCACCTCCCGGGCTGTCGCGCCCGATCTACCTGCCCACGCTGGACGGGGCCGAGGGCTTCGTGGCCCGCCGCCTCACCGCGCTCGGCGCCTGCGCGACGGTCGCGATCCCCCTGCCAGACGGCCCCATCGGAGGACTGGAGCTGAGCCCCGGTCAGCGCCGCGCGGTCTCGCGTGCGCTCTCCGATCCCGTCACGATCATCACCGGCGGCCCGGGCACCGGAAAGACCACCGTCGTCCGCGCCCTGGTGGCGATGGCCGCGCAGATGGGAGAGACGTGGCTGCTCGCTGCGCCCACGGGACGCGCGGCGCGGCGCCTGGCCGATGTCACCGGCGTCGAGGCCCGCACCCTCCACCGGCTGCTGGAGTTCAACCCCGCCGACGGACGCTTCAGACGCGGAGACACCGCGCGCCTGCAAGCCCACGGCGTGCTGGTCGACGAGGCGAGCATGATCGATCTGCGCCTGATGGCGGCGCTGGTCGCCGCCGTTCCGGAGGGGTGCAGGCTGGTGCTCGTGGGCGACGCCGATCAGCTCCCCAGCGTGGGGGCGGGGCGGGTGCTCGGCGACCTCATCGACAGCGGCACGGTGCCGGTCGCCACGCTCTCGGAGGTCTACCGGCAGGCCGCGGGATCGGCCATCGTCGCCAGCGCCTGGCACATCCGCGACGGCGCGGTCCCGCAGAGCGGCGGTGACTTCTTCGTGATCGATCGCTCCGAGCCAGATGACATCCACCGCACGCTGCTGGAGGTGGTCGGCAACCGGCTCCCGCGGCTGGGGTTCGATCCGCGGCGCGACGTGCAGGTCCTCACGCCCATGCACGGCGGGCTGCTCGGAACAGAGGCGCTCAACCGCTCGCTCCAGGCGCTGATCAACCCCACCGGTCCCACGTTCTCACACAGTGATCGGCTGCTTCGTCAGGGCGATCGGGTGATCCAGGTCCGCAACGACTACGACGTCGACGTCTTCAACGGCGATCTGGGGCGGGTGCGGGCGGTCGGCGAGGCCGGGGTGGGCGTGGACTGGGGCGGCCGGCTGGTGCAGGTCACCGACCGCAAGCTGCGCGACCTCCAGCTGGCCTACGCCATCTCCATCCACAAGAGTCAGGGCAGCGAGTATCCGGCAGTGGTCGTCGTGCTGTCGCGGGCGCATCGGATCATGCTGCGGCGGCGTCTGCTGTATACAGCCGTAACAAGGGCCCGGCGGTTCTGTGTCCTCATCGGCGACCCGTGGGCGGTTCGGACCGCCGTGGAGAGCCGCGGGGAGGACAACCGCTGGACCCGATTGGCTGAGCGCTTGATGGGGTGAATCAAGAAAACAAACACCCGCCATACAGCCGGCTCAGAATCTGCACGCTCGCCTGAAGACAGCCCGGACAGTCATCCACCCGCTTCCGATAAACGTCGAGCGCGTCTGAGAACCACAGCTCGTCAAAAGACGCGCCCCGCAGGTTTCCGGCCGGTCGGTGATCCAGCCCGCAGCGCACCAGATCGCCGTTGGGCAGCACATACATCAGGTCGCGCAGCTCTCGACAGAGGAACTGCTGGGATTGGCCCAGGAGCTGGGCCTCGAACGTGGAGCGCGTGAGGAAGCGACCCACGAGGTGATCGATCGCGGGGAGCTGTGAGCGCGTGCCCACACGCCTGTCGGCTAGCGCACGCATGGCCCGCTCGGGGCTCGAGAGCATGATCACCTTCGGGTGGTACTCCTCCGGAGGCTTGGTGCCGACGAGGAACGGATCGACGTTCACGCCCGGGATCAGATCGGCGCCCAGCGACTCCGCCAGCGCGATCATGTCCTCCAGTTCGTCGATGCTGTCGTCGGTTACGGCGAAATTGATGCCGAAACGAAAACCGTAACGCGGGCGCAGCGCCGCCACGGCTCGCGCCGTCTCTGTGACGATCTTCCAGCTCCCGGGCACCCCACGGATGCGGTCGTGGGTCGCCTCCAGGCCGTCGATGCTGATTCGGAGCTGCAGCCCCGGCCAGCCGACCTGCTCGATCGCGTCAACCAGCCGCTCGCGCAGCATCCCGTTGGTGGTGACCTGCAGGATGTAGGGATCGATCTCCTCCCGCACCGCGGTGAGGATCTCGGGCAGGTCGCGGCGCACCAGGGGCTCACCGCCGAGGATCTTCACCAGGTCGAGGCTGCGGAGCTGACGAAACACCGCCCGCCACTCGTCGGCGCTCAGATCGTCGTGTTCGCTGACCTGCCAGCTCCCGCACCCGGCGCACTTGAGATTGCAGCGGAACGTGATCAGGAAGTGGCCGGCGTGCGGGCGCGGGATCCAGTGCGGTCGTAACCGTCGAAATGTCGCGCTGGTCGCCATGTTACGCCATGCGCGTGCGCGGCGACGGGCGGTGTGCAGGCGCTCCGTCGAGCGCTGGAGAGGCGTCATCACATCGTCACCAGAAGCGGGGCGCCACCGCGAACGCTGTGACACGGCATCACATCGTCACCAGAAGCGGGGCGCCATGGCGAGCGGCGCGGCAGGGCCTCACATCGTCACCAGAATCGGGGCGCCATGGCGAGCGGCGCGGCAGGGCCTCACATCGTCACCAGACTACGGGGATTCACCCATCGCTTGAGCAGCAGCGGCGTCATCTCTCCGTCGAGGGTCATCTCGGCCGCGACGCCGGCCATCTTCACCAGGTTGGCGGCCTGCGCCAACGCCACGAGCGGGCCCGGGTCGCGCTTGAAGCGCTCACTGCGGTAGAGCCGCCAGATCAGCTCACGCGGCAGGAACGCCTTGTTGAGCAGGACGATCAGCGCCAGCCAGCGCCGATCGGCGTCGGGACGTGGGTAGCTGAGATCCACCCGAAACTGCTCGAACGCGCGGGTGTTGATGCCCTCGATGTCCGCCTCGGTGATGCGCCCTTCCCGCAGCAGCGTGCGGGCCAGGTGGGTCTCCGGGTAGATGGTGAGCCCGAACAGGTACAGCTCGAACGGCCGCTCCAGCTCCATGAGCATCCGAAACAGCTCGTCCTTGTCCTGCTCGGTGCTCCAGGGATCATCCCAGATGATCTGCAGGTTCGCGCGCACATCCACCGCGCGAAACACCCGCTGCGCCTCGACGATCTCGGCGTTCGAGACGGGCCGGTGGTAGAACTCGCGGTTCACGCGGTCGTTGGCCTGGATCCCCATGCACAGCGCGCGCAGCCCGGCCTGCTTCAGCTTGCGCAGCACCCCCTCGCGGACCATCCGCGGATCGACCAGCACCTCGAAGGGGATCCCCACGCGCGTCGGCCACTTCTCGGCGAACTCATCCACCCACTCCTTGCGGATGGGGAACACCTCGTCGTCGAACCGCACCACCTTGATGTTCGTACACAGCTCCTGCGCGTACTCCATCTCCGCCACGATGTTCTCGACGGAGCGCACGCGAAACGACTTGCCAAGCCCCTCCGTGAGCGGCTTGGTGAGCGTGTTCGAGCAGAACGTGCAGGTCCAGTAGGGGCAGCCGCGGCTGGCCAGGAGCGTGTACTCGGGGTTGGTGATGAAGGGGTCTCCGCGCCTCACCCGGCCGGCCTCGACGTGGAACTTGTCGATCTCGGTGTGGAAGTCGCGGAACGGAAGGTCGTCGAGATCGACCAGCGGCGCGAGATCGTTCCTGTAGACGACGTCGCCCTCGCGGGTCCAGAAGCTCCGGCAGCTCCGCACGTCGCGGCCCTCGTCCAGCAGCGAGAAGAACTCCATCACCGCGACGTCGACCTCGCCGATCGCGATGTAATCGGCGATGGGGATGCAGCGCTCCGGGACGAACGTGGGGTGCATCCCGCCCCACAGGATGGGCAGCCCCAGGGCGTGTCGGAGGCGCTCCGTGAGGTACTTCGCGAGGCGGTGGAAGGCGCTGGCGCGCACCGACAGGCCGATGAAATTCACGCCCTCGTCGCGCAGCACCCCGATGAGATCCTGTACCTCGCGCTCGGTGGGCCACGGAAAGCGGTTGTTCACCCAGTCCTTGAAGTAGATCTCCGTGACGCGGAATCCCGCCGTCCGCAGCGCCGACGCCACGTGACGCACGCCGTTGTTCTCCAGCGCGTACAGGCTGATGATGGCCGGTCGGATCTGTCTCGACACGTGGGTGCCTCCCCCAGGAGCATAGCCCACACCGCTACACGCTACTTCGAAGAGAAGATACAGTGCCGCGCCCCTCCCCCCTCCCTCACCCGGGGTCACCCTTGCTCGTCCTCTTCGGCGCCAACGGCCGCACCGGCAGGACCGTGCTGGCGGCCGCGCTCCGCGCCGGGTTGCCGGTCCGTCCCGTGGTCCGAGACGATCGTGACGACCGGTTCATCGGAAACCTGATCGACGTCCAGGACATCTGTTACGCGGACTCAGACCACCCCGGCTCCATCCCGCCGGTGCTCGAGAACGCCACGGCCGTGATCTCCTGCCTCGATCCGCGCACCGCCGGTCGCGAGGCCCCCCGTTACGGTCAGCACGCCGCGGCGAACATCGTGCGCGCGGCGGTCGACGCAGACATCCAGACCATCATCCACCTCTCGGTGGTCGGCGCGTACAGATGGTCGCCCAGCCACCTCGGTCGCGCCAGCTTCCGCTCCGATAGAGAGGTGCGGATCCTTCAGGGCCAGCCGTGGACGATGATCCGCGTGAGCTGCTACCACGACGAGCTGATCGACGGCCACGTGCGCCCTCCCGACGGCCGACGCCCCCACCCGATCCGCCGATCGGCCCGTTATGCGCCGATCTCTCGCGATGAGCTCGGCAGGATGGTGGTGGAGGTCCTCCCGCACGCCGTGCGCGGACGCACCTACTACGTCGGCGGCCCCGAGGTGCTCCGCGGCGCCGCCCTCAAGGAGCTCCTCGTCCCCTACGTCGAGGCCGGCTCCGGTCTGCGCCGCACCGCCGCGCCGCCCCTCCCCCGGGGAGACGTCGCCGTCACGCCCGACTCCACCCGCGTGAATTTCCGACTGGCGCCTCGTGAGCGGCTGATCGATCGCCTCCGTGCGCCCGCAGCGCCGACGTCTCCGGAGAGGGTCGTGCCGGCCCGTGGCGCGCATCACCCCTCCGATCGCCAGGCCGACGCCGTGCTGCTCCGCGCCCTGGGCGCAGACCTGCGGTGGATCGTCCACGACCAGCTCCTCACCGATCTGGCCCGCATGGGGCTGCCCACCGCCAGCGTCTCGCTGGACTTCCGCAACGCCGCGCCGCTTCGGCCCGAGCGGATCGCGCAGACCCACGGCGGTCGCATGGTGGGCATGCGCAGCGTCCGCGCCATGGCCCCCAACGACGACCTCCTCCACCAGGGCGACGTGGAATTCCTCTACGACCCGCTCGCGGAGGTGTTCTACTGCTGGTGGGCGCGGGGAGAGCTGCCCGAGCCCATCTGGGCGTCTCTTGACATGGGGGTGCGGCGTCGCCTCGTCGCCGATCCCCACTTCCGCGCAGACCGCCGCGTGCAGTCCTTCCGCTCTGGCCACGAGCGCGCGGGGTGAGGGGCGCGGCATGAACGTGACGCCCCGTGAAGGGTGGCTCCTGCTGCTCCCCGACCGGCCCACCGCTGCCTCGCTGTTGCAGTCCGACGGGATCGTCGCGGCCGGCGTGATGCGGGGAATGAAGCGGCCGGAGCGCCTGAACCTCCTCCGAAAGTGCCGCGCGGCGCTGCGGAGCGGAGGCGTGCTGTGGTGGCTGGACGCGCCCGACTCGCCGCCGCTGCCAGACGCCGACCTGGACCTCGTGGGGCTGAAGCGCGCGGACGGCCATCCGATGACCGTCCCCGAGTGGTGCCGCAGCGCGCCGGGCTGGGACCCCACCCTGCGGACCGAGCGCCTGACCCCGCGCGCCCGCTCCACCGAGTCCACGCCGCTGGTCAGCCTCATCATCATGGCGTTCAAGCCGAGGTGGTTCGAGGAGGCGCTCCACAGCGCGCTGGCGCAGACGTGGCCCAACATGGAGGTGGTCATCGGCGATGATCACCCCGGGAACGCGATCCGCCAGATCGTCGAGCGCACAGACGACCCGCGGATCCGCTACCTCCGCAACCCCCCGCCGTCGAGCAGCCAACGAAACATGCTCCGTTGTCTCTCGGAGGCCCGCGGTGAGTACGTCAAGTTCCTCGACGACGACGACACACTGCACCCCGAGTGCGTCACGCGCCTGGCTTCCTGTCTGCAGACCTTCCCCACCTGCTCCCTGGCGTCCTCTTATCGGCAGCTCATCGGCAGCAGCGGAGAGCGCCTGCTGGGGCGCCAGGGCAAGCAGTGGATGAGCTGGGTCGACGCCATCGTGGACGGCAGCTCCCTCGCGGCGTTTCAGCTCGACATGCGGGTGAGCCTCGTGGGGGTGCCCACGTCCACGATGTTCCGGCGGGCGGATCTGATGAGCCGTCGCCCCCACGCCATCAGCTTCGACGGCCACCCCGCGAGCGAGATCGGCGACGTGTACATGTGGACGAGTCTGCTGAGCGCCGGCGATCTGGCGTACATCGCGACGCCGCTGTCGACCTATCGCAGTCACGGGCAGAACGAGACGGGGCGCCGCCGAAACATACCGGTGGAGTGGCGCCGTCTGCAGGCGCTGGCGGCCTGCACGGGGATACGCAGACGCGAGGAGCCACCGCAGATCCGCGTCTGCCCCATGGAGCTGCGCCCGTGGTGGACTCCGCAGACGCGCGACCTGTGGCGACGCGCCCACACTCTCCGGCGGCCCCCCCGAGACCGCCTCCACGCCTGGCTTCAGCTCCGCCGGCACCTCCCGCATGCCCCCGAGGTCCGGATCGGCCTGGCGAAGGCGCTGCTGGACGCCGGCGCCGCGGTCGAAGCGATGCGCCTCCTCAGCGCCACCATGTCGGAATTCCCTGGCTACCTCCCTGCCCCCGCGCTCGTCGCGCGCTGCGCTGCGCGCCTCGGCCAGGGCGTCGGCGGAAGCGACCTGTTTCGCACCACCGCAGGGCAGCAGGGGGAGTGGATACAGAACCGCGGCTGCCTCATGGAGGGCGCTGTCAGCCTGCATGAGCCCCACGACCTGTGGCTCCCTGTTCCTGCTGTCCCCTGCCGCGCGGAGCTACGGCTCTCGCACGCCAGCCCGCGCGCCCTCGACATCCCGCTGGAGCTCACCGCCACGGGCTCGCCTCCTCGACGCGTCGTCCTCCAAGCCGGCGGAGAGCTCTCGCTGGGGTTCACTTCGCCTGCTGGAAGCGCACAGATCGGGATCCGCGTCGCGTCCAGCTCGCCGCTGCCGTCCGAGCCGGCCGTGCGCCTCGGCGGGTACAGCCTGTCCCTGCTGTGACGCCTGTCGAACGAGCGGGTTCAGCGTCGCCTGCGCGACGCCGCCGTCCCCAGCGCGCCCAGGACCAGCAGCAGCAGCCCCCCGGTGGCCGGCACCTGACTGCAGCCCTTCTTCACCTTCACGTCGTCGGCGTCTTCGGGCGGCGCCCGCTCCAGCAACCTCGCGCAGGCGGAGTCGGCGACGCCGTCCGCACCCTCATCGATGATACCGTCGCAGTCGTTGTCACGGCTGTCACAGTCCTCGACCCCTCCGGGGTGGGCCCAGGGGTTGCTGTCGTCGCAGTCTCCCCCCGCAGAGGCGCCCTCTTCTTCGGCGAACCCGTCGCCGTCGTCATCGAATGAGTCCGATGACTCGTCGATGAAGCCGTCACAGTCGTCGTCGATCTGGTTGACCTCGTCGCTCAGGCCCGGCCCTACGTTGGGATCGGCGTCGTCGCAGTCGCCCGTGCGCTCGGTGTACCCGTCGTTGTCGTCGTCGCTCCACTCGGTTCCCTCGTCGATTTCACCGTCACAGTCGTCGTCGATCTGATTGAGAGACTCGACCCCGTGGGGGTTCACGTTCTCATCCTCGTCGTAACAGTCTCCGTCCTCAGTGCTGAAACCGTCGCCGTCGCTGTCGGTCTCGAGCGAGTCGTCCTCGTCTTCCTCGCCGTCGCAGTCGTCGTCCCTTCCGTTCCCCGTGACCTCTGCGACGGACGGGTTCACCGTGCCGTCGGCGTCGTCGCAGTCGCCTCCGCAGCTCATCCAGCCGTCGGTGTCGGCGTCCCAGGAGCTGTCCACGGACTGCTCGCAGTCGTTGCCGATCACCAGGATGTCGGAGATGGTCTCGGAGGCGTTGGAGTCCAGCTCGATCGTCGCCCCCTCGGCCGGGCTGCCTCCGCTGGGAACGAACGCCAGGTCGATGGTCTCCCACGAGCCGGGCAACACATAGAACGGCGTGGGCGTCGCCACCGAGAACGCCGCGTCGCCCACGATGTCGAAGTCCGAGATGGTCAGCTTGACCTGCCCGCAGTTCTCGATGGTGGAGGTCTCGGAGAAGTAGCCGCCGGCCGGGCGTGAGCCGAAGTCGTGGAAGTCCGGGTAGATCAGCACGCACGGATAGCGGCCGACCCCCCGCAGGACGACCTCCCAGATGCCCTGACCCGCCTCGTTGGTCTCGGCGATGGCGTTGTCGTCAGAGGTGATGGTCAGCGTGGTGCGGTACTCGCCCTCGGCGTCCGGCTTGAAGATGATCGTCAGCGGCTCGTAGGACGGGTTCTCCCGCGTCCCCCCGGGGATGGACAGCGAGTCGTTCACGCCGTCCCCGTCACCGTCCGTGGTGGCCCAGCCAGCGCTGATCTCCCAGTGCTCGGTGTCTTCGACCTGGATGTCGTAGATCGTCACATCCGCGGACCCGGTGCTTGCCAGGTAGAGGTCTTCGGTCTCGCGATCGCCCACCGCGGTCGTGCCCAGATCGAGCGTGAGAAAAGCCGTGGACATCTCCCGGCGGAGGACAGTGAACCCATCATCGCGGGAGCACCCGGGCAGGACGCTCACAGCGAGGAGAGAGAGAAGCAGCGCACGCATCATTGGCCTCCACGGAGGGGGAGCATACCCTTGAATCCGGTGGCGGTCTCGAATGGCACATGCGCGTCGCTATTCGCGGATGCCGACCTCGCGGTTCAGCACGCTCACGGTCTTTCGATACAGGAAAGCCGCCTGCTGTGGGTTGTCGCCGATGCACACCATCCCCAGCTTGCCGAACTCCGACAGCGCGCCCATGAGGTGGAACGCCACCCCGCGCTCGGTTGCATGGTGGAAGTGCAGATCGTGGTAGATCGCGATGTCCAGCAGATCGTCGGGCATCAGTCCGACGTACTTCTCGTGCTGCAGCGTGTCTGAGGCGAAGTAGCTCTTCGACTTGCCCACCTGCGTGAGGAACTCCCCCGAGCCCACATCGTAGTGACCGTCTGTGAGGAACCGCAGCGTCAAAAACGGGTGGGTCGTGCCGCCCTTTCGCAGGTTCACCTCGATGGCGTAGTGAACCCAGCGCCCCTGCTCGTCGCGGACCGACACGAAGTCGGTGGCGAAGCGCCCCATCACGCCCTTGCCGGCCAGCACGCGGGCCACGCGCATCCCGGCCTCCTGCACCTCCATACGGTAGGTGGCGTCGGCGGGGAAGGTGCATCCCAGGAAGACCTGACCGGACGGGCCGCCCAGCACCTGATCGTGGGTGGAGATGGCCTGGGCCTCGCCGATGGCGTTCACGCGAGCCTGGCTGGACGGCGACTGCTTGTCCTTTCCCTCCACGAATTGCTCGACCACTCCCTCCATGTCCGCGAACTTCTCGCGGAAGCTCTCCCAGTGCTCCTGGGGCGCCTCGAACCGCAGGTCGGGCAGACGCTCCAGGCACTGCTTCGTCATCTCGGTGTGGGTGCTGCCGTCCACGCCGTCGAAGTAGAACAGCGCGTTGCCCTCGCCGGAGAAGCCCTCGTTGAGCTTGACCACCGCGCGCCGCATGTGCGGGTGGCGGGTCTTCAGGGTCGCCAGGCCGTCGGCGATGTCGTTCGGATCGCGCAGGCGCTCGAAGCCGTCGGGGAAGGTCACGCCGGACTCCCGGAAGACCTCCCGGCAGCCGCTCTTGGTGCCCAGGTGATCGAGCGCCGGATCGTTGGCGTACAGCGGGATCCCCAGCTGCACCGCCAGCGACCGCTCCAGCGCGCTGGAGTTGAAGCAGATCAGGTGCGCCCGGTTCAGATCGCCGATCGCCTCGCGGATGCGCGTCATCAGGCGCGGACGGCGGAGGATCTTCGTGCTCAGCGGTTGGGGGGAAGCGTCCCCGCAGTCGAACAGCTTGAGACGCCGCCGCGCGTGGGAGGTCGGCACGCCCACCAGCAGGTGCAGGTAGTAGTCGACCACCGTCGGCGACAGCGCCTGGGAGGATACGAAGATCACCCGCGTACGCGGCCGCCGCAGCAGCATCAGGAAGAAGAGCAGGCGCTCCTCGTAGTGATGCACGCCGCTGATCTTCGCCAGCTCGCGCGGGTCGAGCGACAGGCTCGGAACGACCAGGACGGTGTGTACGTCGCGGTCGTCCTGCGAGACCCGACGGTACAGCTCCGGCAGTCGCGCCTTGAGTCGCTCGAAGAGGGCCAGCTCCTCAGGCGAGCCGGGGGCGGGGTGCAAGGAGGAGGGCAGCATTTCGGGCACTCCGGTGGCTCCGCGAACGGTATGGCGCTCGCTTGTGCAGGGCAAGGGGATCCGCCCCCCCGGCGGGGGGGAGAGACTGTCGCGGCGGTCCGCTCCAGCTCTTGCAACCCTCCAGCCCACGTGGTTCGGGGATCGTGGAGACGAGTTCCGCGGATCGTGAGATCGTGGCTGCACGAGATCGAGGCTCCGCGGCTCGGCGAAATCGAGGTGCCGTGAACACGCGAAAGCGAGGAGACGTTGAACCGAGAAGACACAAGCAAGGTCGCCTCTGCGTACCCTCACCCGACCTCACCTCAGCCTCACGACGTCAGACAGTCCAGCAGCCACCACTGCTGCGCGATACGACCCACGGAGTTCTTCGGGGGGACAGAGGTTCATGCTCCATCCAGTGGCGCAGATCGCCGTCGGCGACGACGTCGTGATCGGCGGAGACGCTCCCCTCGCCCTCATCGCCGGCCCCTGTGTGCTCGAGTCCGAGGACTCGGCCCTCCGCACCTGCGCGGCCCTGTGCCACCTCGCCGCGCAGGCCGGTCTGCCCCTGGTCTTCAAGTCCAGCTTCGACAAGGCCAACCGCACCTCGCTCGGCTCTCCCCGCGGCCCCGGCCTGGAGCGGGGCCTCGAGATCCTGGCCGGCCTCCGCGAGCGCTTCGGCGTGGCCGTCACCACCGACGTCCACCTGCCGAGCCAGGCCGCCCGGGTCGCTGAAGCGGTCGATCTGCTCCAGATCCCGGCGTTCCTGTGCCGCCAGACCGACCTGATCTGCGCTTGCGCCGAGACCGGTCTGCCGGTCAACATCAAGAAGGGCCAGTTCCTCTCGCCGGCCGAGGTCGGACCCATGGTCGCCAAGGCTGCCCTGAGCGGCGCCGACGGCGTGCTCGTGACCGAGCGGGGCTCGTGTTTCGGCTACCAGAACCTCGTGGTAGATATGCGCACGCTGCCCCGCATCCGTGAGTTGGGTGTTCCGGTCTGTTTCGACGCGACCCACTCGGTGCAGCAGCCTGGGGCCGCTGGCGGACGCAGCGGCGGCGAGCGGCGGTTCGCGCCGACTCTTGCACGGGCCGCTGTCGCGGTTGGAATTGACGCGGTGTTCATGGAGGTCCATGAAGACCCTGATTCGGCACTTTCGGATGGGCCGAACATGATCCCGCTGGCGGAGGTCGGGGATTTGTTGTTTCGGTTGAAGGAGCTGGATTCGCTGATACGGGGGTGACGCCTGCTTCTGTGTGTTGCGGCGTCGGTGGTCACTTCAGCTTGGCGGCGGGCGCCAGCCCTCGTGGTTCGTGGAACGTGGAACCGTGCTCACGTGGTCCGTGGTCTCGTGGAGTCGCGGATCGTGTTTCCGCGGACTCGTGAGGTCGTGGGGTCGTAGAACCGTGAGAGCGAGGAGCCGCGGAATCGACTCCGCGTGTGCACGGTTGGACGAACCCACGGAAACGCGACTTCACGGTTCATCGGACCCACGTTTGCGCGAGACCACGCTCCCTCGACTCCGCGTCTCCACGATCCGCGGGTGCAGCGTTGGTGGCTTCTCCAGCGTTGCTGCAGGCTTCGACCCCGCGGTCTCGTGGAACGTGGAACCGTGCTCACGTGGTCCGTGGTCTCGTGGAGTCGCGGATCGTGTTTCCGCGGACTCGTGAGGTCGTGGGGTCGTAGAACCGTGAGAGCGAGGAGCCGCGGAATCGACTCCGCGTGTGCACGGTTGGACGAACCCACGGAAACGCGACTTCACGGTTCATCGGACCCGCGTCTCCACGAGACCACGCTCCCTCGACTTCGCGTCTCCACGATCCGCGAAGGCAGCGTTGGCGGAATCTCCAGCGTTGCTGCAGGCGCCAGCCCTCGTGGATCGTGGAACGTGGAATCGTGCACACGTGGACCGTGGGACCGAGGTCACGTGGATCGTGTTTCCGCGGACTCGTGAGGTCGTGGGGTCGTAGAACCGTGAGAGCGAGGAGCCGCGGAATCGACTCCGCGTGTGCACGGTTGGACGAACCCACGGAAACGCGACTTCACGGTTCATCGGACCCGCGTCTCCACGAGACCACGCTCCCTCGACTTCGCGTCTCCACGATCCGCGGGTGTGGCGTTGGTTGAACTCTCAGCGAGGCGTTGAGCCGTCAGCCAGCGAGCTCAACCCCCTCCGCATCATTGGTCTGCTCGAACTGGTCGGGCTCGTCTGTCCAGTGGATGCACGTGACCGGGCAGGCGTCGATGGCGTCCTGGATCAGCTCCATGTTGCCCTCCTGCCGATACGCGACCGCCTTGGCGTCGTCGGGCAACACGAACACCGCGTCGGTGTTCTCGACGCATGTGCCGCATGCGATGCACTCCCACTGATCGATGACCAGTGTGTCCCCGGCGGCGCGGGCCCGGGACGACTCGTTGTCGATCTCGCCCCAGTACTGGGTGCCGTCTTCGGCGGTGCGGATGTCGTCGGCGGCGCCGGCCGCGTCGTTGTTCATCCGGGCGCTGGAGCTCGACCCGCCGAACGACGTGATCAGGATGCGGTCCTTCTGGACGCCGAGCTCTTCGACCGTCGCGCCGGAGGCCAGCCCGCCGATGGCGGCAGCGAGCCCCCCCTTGAGTCCGAACAGCCCACCGCCGGTCTCGGGCCGGGTCTCTGCGGGGGCCTCGGCCTGGGCAGGTGCGACCTCGGCTTCGGCCTGCACCTTGATGGTGTGGGCGAGTCCGTTCACCGCCCGACCGTTCGAGGAGCCGTTGACCTCTTTGACCGGGGCGGGCGCGGGGTCCGGATCAAGCTCGGGCGTCGTCTCGGCCGCGGGGGCCGGCTCGACCGCGGTCGCCCCCGCCCGGGCAGGGTCTGACGGCGCGAGGCTGGGTGGTGCAGGATCTGCTGATGCAGGGCCTGCTGATGCGGGCTCAGCAGCCGCAGCAGGGTCGGGCTCGTCGTCAGCCTCCGCTGCGCTCTTCTGTTCGTTGAGCTTCTTCATCTCGGCGAGCTCACGTCGCAGCTCGGTGACCTGCTGGGCCAGCTCCCGGACGGTCCGCTGGAGTCCCGTCACCTGCGTGTGGAGCTGCGCCATAGCCGCGCTCGCTCCACGCGCGCTGGTCTCCTGCTCGGGGCGAAGCACCTTTCCAACGACCTTCCGCAGCATTCCGCTTCTCCTTGCCACAGTCACTCTGGGCTCTGGCGCTCTTGCACCCAGAGGCTCTCGCGCTCTGAGGTTCTGGCACTTCAAGGGGTTCTGGCATCGATCATAGCGACGCCGGCAGGCGCCCGCCTCGGGTTTCGACACCGCTGGCGGCCGCGGCCGCCCCGGTGGTGAATCCGTCGCGTTCTAAGGCACCTCGTCTTTACCGTCGACTTCCCAGACCCCGCGCAGACTCGCGTGACCGAGGCGCCGCCAGTCGTCGGTGCGCAGCGCTGGCAGCCGCCCCCGACGCGCCGCGCCAGAGTCGGTGACCCAGGCCCACGCGCTGACCTCCCGCCCGTCCTTCAGCGCCACCACCACGCGCCGACGCTTTCGCGAAGCGCCATACAGGAGATCGAGCATCTCGAGCACCCCCGCGCGGGGGAGCGACACCACCCTCCCGCGGACGACCCCCTCGTCTCCGGGGACCAGCACCGGCTCTCCTCCGGGCAGTCGATGGAGCTTGCCGCGCGCCTGCGCCACCTGGGAGGGCCAGGGCGCGAGCAGCCCCGCGCCGCCGTCCGGCATCAGCGGGCCGTAGACGAAGACGCGCGTATTTTCATGTCGGGTCGGTGGGCGCACCCAGGGTCGATAGCCAGGATTCCATGCGGTCCGCCAGTCGATTCATCACCGTGTAGACGGGGCGTCCGTCGTCGTGGCTCTGCAGGCGTACGAAGATCGACTCCCCCATCACCAGCCGCGGCCCCGCGCGCGACGCCAATCCCATCGCGCGCGCCAGCGCCACCAGCATGCGGCCGTCGAGCCCGCCGGACATCGGTCGGCACACCCGCCACCCCTGGTGCTCCGCGAACGCCACCAGCGTCGGCAGCACCGGACCCACGCGCTCGTCCTCCCACCAGACCTCCGCCTCCGTCCCCTCGATCCGCACCCGCAGCGGCGAGCCCGGCCGGCGCGTCAACAGCAGCAACGTTCCGATGAGCGAGAGGGCCGGGGCGCGGGTGAGCGCGCGGATCCGCAGCTCGAATTCCGTCGTCGGCGCGGCGGACGGGAGCTCGCCCGGGAACAGCAGGCCCCCATGCACCAGACGTCGGGTGTCGCAGGCTCCGGGCAGCCGCACCGTCGGACGGGACGCAGGAGTGAGGAGCGCAGAGACCGCCGCGGCCCCGCCCGCCAGCGCCGCCAGCGACGACGGCAGGGCGATCATCAGGTCACCCCGCGCGATCTGGGCCAGGAACGGCGCCGGATGCGCCCCGGGCAGCTCCGGCCCCTCAGGCACCCTCGGCGGCAGCCCGTCCAGCGCGCGCGTCATCGCGCCGGGATCACCGCTGAAGAACACGCGGTCCCACGCCGCGAAGCGTGGTTCACCCGCGCCGCCGCCGCGGACCTTGTGGAGGTGCGCCGGGTAGCCCCGCGTGGTCAGCGCCACCGCCAATGGATCGCGCAGACCCCCGCGCATCTCCACCAGCGCGGGCGTCGGCACGAGGTGCCCCCCGAAGCGCTTCGCCTCGCCGCGGGAGACCGCGAGCTCCGCGTACCCTGCGGCGCTCCCGCCTGCGCCCATCCCCTCCATCAGCGCCTCGATGTGTCCCTCGGACAGCTCTCCATGATCGAGCAGCGCGCACAGCAGGCGCCACAGGGTCTCGGGGTTGCCGTCGTCGCCCAGATCGCGGCACACAGGCCGTCCGGCCGCCGCGCGCCGCAGCGGGAGCAGCGCCTGGGTGCTCCGCTGCACGAAGGGCAGCTCGAGCTGGGTGCCCTGGGTCGGGCTGCTGCGCGGGCGCAGCCGCAGGGCCGGCGCGATCAGACCGCGGACTGCGCTGGCCCGCCGCAGCGCCGTGCTCGGGGACAGCGATCGATCGTGCTCCTCGATGAACACCGCCAGCGTAGGGGTCGCGGGGAGCCGGTCCCGGCGGGTCATCAGCGAAATGACCAGGGGATTGCGCCACACCGCGTCGGCGTAGGATTGCTGGGTGGGGCGTCCCGGCTCTGCGAACGCGAGCTGGACCCCCCGCGGGGTGAGGTGCACCTCCCCGTCTGTGGACAACAGACCGAGCCACTCGCCGGCCTGCGTGTAGTAGTGCACCGTGCGCAGCTCCACCTCCAGGATCTCCGCGAGTGTGGGTGGGCGCCGGATCCCCGCGGCCACCAGGCCGATGAGGCGCAGGAGAAGCTGCGGGTTGTTGGCGTTTGGGACCAGCTGCTGTCGGGCGCGCGCCACGGCGGCCTCCGTCTTCGGGTGACCCTTAAAGTATCACTTCAGGTTGGTAGTTGACACACACACACCTTGACCCCTAAGCTCGCTTCATCGACCCGATCTCCTTCTGCTCCTCGGGTCGGTCGTGGAGGTCTCAATGTCCCGCCTGGCACGGCGAATCGCGAGGGCCAACGCCCGCTCCGTCGCGAGCGGGTCGCCCGTCCGCGCGGTGCTCGAGAGCACCCTCCGCAGTCGCGCATCTCGAAAGGCGCGGATCCTCGTCCGCGGCCTGGAACCCCTCGTCGTCCACACCCCCCCCTGGAGCGCCGCCGGCCCCTTCCTCGACACCCTCTCCCTTGAGCTGGCTGTCGGCGAACCCGGCGTCTCGTGTCGCACCGTCGACTTCGCCCCCCTGCGCGGGCGCTCCCTGCCCGAGGCGTGGCAGTACACCCTGCACCTGTTCGGTCAGATGGGACAGCGGCGCTGGGGCTACCGACTGCCCGCCCTCGTCGCCAATCGGCGCGGCTTCCGCTCCGCGCTCCGGCAGATCTTCGCGGAGACCCACCGCGGCGCGACGCACCGCGTGGCGCTGATGGGCCACAACGCCCACCTCCTTCCGGCCGAGGTCCTCGAGGATCTCACCGCCACCTGGGACGACTACTGCGCCCAGCAGACGGGCGATCGCCGCTGCACCTTCCTGCTTGCCGGCACCGCCCGCGCCGGCTGGCTGCACACCCTCGAAGTCCCCGTCGCCGAGCTCGCCGACTACGATCTTCGCGAGAGCGCCTCCGCCATCATGGGTCAGGTCGGCCCCGTCCCCATGCGTCACGTCGAGCGGGTCGCCGCGTTCACCGGCGGCATCCCCGGACTGGTCGATGAAGTCGGTCGCGCCTCGCGCCGAGAGCGCTGTCTTCCGCGTCAGCGCGGCGAGCTGATCGCCGCCCTCGGTCCCCTCGCCACCCAGGTTCGGAGCCAGATCGAGCGGGTCTGCACCGTCTCTGCGCTGTCAGACCGTTTCGACTGGCTCCTGGACGGCGAGACCGTTCCGGAGCGCGCTGACGTGGATGTTCCGCTCATTCGCGCCGGGTTGGTGCGTCGTATTCGCGCACATGGACCGCCGCAGGTGCGGCTGCGGGCACCCGCAATCGCTGCTTTGGCGCTGGCGAGCTGAACTGGCTGCAGCTCAACGACGCGGACGGTTGTACCACCTGACCGCGTTCCGCCCCCCACACTTCGCCAGGAACATCGCGCGGTCCGCGAGATCGATGATCTCCGACGGATCATCCGGCGGCTCATCCGCCCGCATCGTGGCGCCGCCGATCGACACCGTGACCTGGACCCGCTGCTTGTCCTGGACCACAGGGCTCTTCTCGATGGCCGTGCGGATGCGCTCGGCGACCACCCGCGCGCTCGTGCGGCTCGCTCCACCGAGCAGGACGCAGAATTCCTCGCCGCCCAGCCGACCGACGACGTCTGCCTGCCGGACGATCCCGGCGATCTGTCGAGCGACGCTGCGCAGCACCACGTCGCCGAGCTCGCGACCGTTGTTGTCGTTGATCCGCTTGAAGTGATCGATGTCCAGCACCAGGATCGACAGCGGACGGCCCGCGCGCAGTGAGCGATGGAGCACGTCGTCGAGGGACTTCAGCAGGGAGCGGGGTGTGCCCAGCCCCGTGAGGGGGTCCTTGCCCGCGATGTACATGAGGCGTCGATTCGACTCGCGCAGCTCGTTGTTCGTGGAGCGATGCTCCCGGAGCAGAGACTCCAGCGCGGAGATCTCCCCCTCCGACGTCGACGGGTGATCGGCGTCGTTCTCGGTGACCGACTCCACGGCGACCGCCGGCCCGATATCGATCGTCCACTCGTTCAGCGCGTTCTCGATCTCCCGCGCCAGCTCGTCGATCGGCTCATCGACCCCGATG
This sequence comes from uncultured Enterobacterales bacterium, assembly GCA_964464515.1. Taxonomy (GTDB): domain Bacteria; phylum Myxococcota_A; class UBA796; order UBA796; family UBA2385; genus CAYXGP01. The sequence continues at coordinate 9,588 of CAYXGP010000075.1, read as the reverse complement.
CGCAGCAGCGCCTGCTGCGCGACCTCGACCGCCGCGTCGTCGCGTTCGCCCAGCGAGAGATCGAACAGGATGTCGGTGGCCCACGCCAGCCGCGCCAGCCTCGATGCCCGCCGCCCATCCAGCGGAGGTGAGCGTCGCTTGCGGACCGCCATGCACAGATCGTGCGGCAGCATCCGCACCAGCTCGGAGGCCCAGAACTCTGAGATTCCCGAGCGTCCCGCGACCTGGCGCTCGGCGTGATCGCGCTCGCCTGACGGGACCCCGCGCAGCTCCTGGATGTCTCGGCCGACCTTGGGGTAGCGCATCGCCAGCAGCAGCACCCCCAGCTCCTGCGTGAGCCCGAGCGTGTAGGCCTCCGACGGGTCCTCGTAGGCGGTGCGATCGGCCAGGATCTGCGCCGTGACCGCGCGCTGCAGGCAGTCCGACCAGAACAGCCGGATGTCGAATCCGCCCAGGTCCTCCTGGGAGACCATCGCCCGGATGATGTAGGTCATCACGACCGCGCGCACCGTGCGCGATCCCAGCTTCACGACCGCCTGCGGGACGCTGGAGACAGGATCAGTGGAGGCGTACCGCGCGGAATTCGCCACCCGCAGCAGCTCTACCGTGAGGCCGGGGTCCTCTGCGCAGGCGGCGCCCAGATCCTGCAGCGAGCGGTCCTGATCCATCGCCGTCTGCAGGACCTTCATGAGGACCTGTGGCGGCGCTGGAAGCGTGCGGGCGTCAGCGCTGGCGTCGGTGTCGTGTGCGCTCATCGTCCCCCCGAGGCGGCGGCCTGCCCACCCTAATACGGCGCGGAGCGTGTCACGGGAAACCCCCGGCGGGCTCGGTTACGGGGCCCGACGATGACCGATCCCACCCCTGACTCCATCTGCGCAGATCCGGCCTCCCTGGAGGCGCGCCAGGCGCGCTGGCAGGCGCTGGATGCCGCTGGCGCCGCCGCGCGGATCGCTGCGCTGGTCCGCTCCCTGCAGCGCCACAACCACCTCTACCATGTGCTCGACGCCGCAGAGATCTCCGATCGCGAGTACGATCTGCTCTACCGCGAGCTGGAGGTGCTGGAGGGCCGCTTCCCCGATCTTCTGCAGCCCGACAGCCCCACACTGCGGGTGGGCGGCGCGCCGATCTCTTCGCTGCAGCCGTTCGTGCATCGGGTCCCCATGCTCTCGCTGGGCAACGCCTTCACCGACCAGGAGCTGCGGGACTTCGAGGAGAAGCGTGCGGCCAACGGTCGGATCAGCGGCGGCATCCGACAGGCGCTGGTCGCCGCCGGCGAGCCCCCCGACGCCGAGCTCGCCTACATCGTCGAGCCGAAGCTGGACGGCCTCGCGGTGGAGCTTGTCTACGAAGACGGCGTGCTGACCGGTGCAGGCACCCGCGGCAACGGCCGCGTGGGTGAAGACGTCACCCACAACCTCCGCACCGTCCGCGACGTCCCGCTGCGTCTGCAGCCACCGCACCCCGCCTACCTCTCGGTGCGCGGTGAGGTCTTCTACGATCTGGAGGGGTTCGCCCAGCTCAACGAGGCGCGGACAGCCGCCAGCGAGAAGCCGTTCGAGAACCCCCGCAACGCCGCCGCGGGCACCGTCCGTCAGCTCGATCCCACGATCGCTGGGGCGCGTCCGCTGCGCTTCATCGCGCACTCCGCGGGCGAGGGCCTGGAAGACCTGCCCTCACACAGCGCGCTCCTCACCCGGCTCACCGCGCTGGGGATCACCGGCAGCCAGTACACGCGGCGCTGCACGTCGATCGACGCAGTCATCGCTGCGGTGGAGCACCTCGGCGGTCAGCGCGAGTCGCTGCCGTACGAGATCGACGGCGCCGTCATCAAGGTCGACGCCCATCGCCTGCAGGGGATCCTGGGGTCCGTCACGCGCAGCCCGCGCTGGGCCGTCGCCTACAAGTACCCCCCGCCGCAGGTGCAGACCCGCCTGCGCGATGTGATCTTCAGCGTGGGTCGGTCCGGTAAGGTCACTCCGGTGGCCGTGCTCCAGCCCGTGCGCGTGGGCGGCGTGACGGTCAGCCGCGCCACCCTGCACAACGCCGACGAGCTCACGCGGCTGGATCTACGCCGCGGCGATCTGGTGGTCATCCAGCGCGCGGGCGACGTCATCCCCCAGGTCATCCGCGCGGTGGCCGAGGACGGTCGATCCGGCCGCGCGGTCATCGCCTACCCCACCACCTGCCCGGAGTGCCGCGCCACCCTCGGTCGCGCCACCGGCGAGGCTGCCACCCGCTGCCCCAACGGGCTGCAGTGTCCCGCCCAGCTCCGGCGGCGTCTTCGCCACTTCGGCAGCCGCCTCGGCATGGACATCGACGGTCTGGGGATCAAGATCATCGACCAGATCGTCGCTCGGGAGATGGTCCGCCGTCCCTCCGATCTGTACACCCTCGAAGCGGGGCCCCTGTCCGATCTCGAGCGCATGGCCGCGAAGTCCGCCGGCAACCTGGTGCGCGCGATCGACGTCAGCCGCTCCCGCCCGCTCGAGCGGGTCCTCTACGCGCTGGGGATCCCCCTGGTGGGAGAGGCCACCGCCGGCGATCTCGAGCAGCACTTCGGCGGCATCGACCCCCTCCTCGCCGCCGACTCCGACGCCCTCGAGGCGATCGACGGCGTCGGTCCCGATGTCGCTGCGGAGATCCGTAGCTTCTTCACCGACGCCGCCAACCTCGCGGAGATCGCCCGCCTCCGCGAGCGCGGTGTGCGCTTCGCCGCCGGTCGGCAGCGCAGCACGTCTCGGACCGCGTCCAGCACCACAGCTCGCGCCACTTCTCGCGCTGCGACCGGCGCAGCACCGACCAGCGGCGTCCTGCAGGGCAAGAAGGTCGTGCTCACCGGCACGCTGCCCACCCTCTCGCGCGCCGACGCCAAGGCGCGGGTGAAGGCCGCCGGCGGCAAGGTGACCGGCTCTGTCTCGCGGCGCACCGACCTCGTGGTGGCCGGTGAGGCGGCAGGCAGCAAGCTGGAGAAGGCCCGCACCCTCGGCGTCACGGTCATCGACGAGGCACGCCTGCTGGCGATCCTCTCCGGAGAGGCGTGATGGCTCGCGCCCACCTGCGCGTCGTCGGGAGGGTCCAGGGGGTCTACTTTCGAGTCAGCGCCGTCCGCATCGCCACCTCGCTGGGCCTTCGGGGGTGGGTGCGCAACCGCGTCGGTGGCGACGTGGAGGCGGTGGTCGAAGGGGGCGACGAGCCCATCGCGCGCTTCATCGATTGGTGTCATCGCGGTCCCCCGCTCGCCGACGTGAGCGAGGTCGATGTGGTGATGGACGAGCCTGTGGGGCTCGGGGAGGGATTCCATGTCCGGCCGACTGCCTGATCTGCCTGTTCTGCCTGTTCTGCCTGTTCTGCGCGGGGCGCGTCTGGCGCTGATCGCCGCCGGGCTGTCCGCTTGCGCCCCCGTCGAGGATCTTCCGCTGCTTTCCAGCATCGTCGAGACCTACGCCGACGATCTCATGGTGGCCGCGGCCCCCGAGGTGGAGTCCGTCACCTTCCTCGCCGCGCTCTCCGCGGCGGTCTGTTTGGACGCCAGCGACGACGATCGCGCAGCGTGGACGGAGGCCATCGGCGGGAGCCCCCCGATCTCCACCTCGCTGCAGGCCGCGCTGGGTGATCCGGTGCTCGCCGCGGTCGCCGACACCGAGACCCTCCAGGTGACGCTCACCGACGTCGCCCTGGCCGATCGGATCGTCACCCTCCAGCTCGTGGCTGGCGAGGGCGAGTCCGGCGTCTCGATCGACATCTCCGTGCTCGAAGAAGGCGAGACGGTGGGCACCGCCGATCTGCAGGCGGCCCTGGGGTGCAGCGGGGCGATCACGGGCACCGCCTCCCTCACCGACCCCGACGGCGCCACCCACTCCCTGGATATCAGCGAAGACCTGGGCGACGGACTCCGTTTCGGCGCCACCGACTACCTGCCGGAGCAGGGCGGCCTGGTGTGGCAGGGGAGCATCGACGGTTGGAAGGGCACGCTCATCACGCAGGACGCCAGCGAGCTCGTGGTCTCGGAGGACGCCCTCCCGACCGCGCAGTGGCCTGCGATCGCCGCCGGAAGCCTCAACGGTGAAGACTGGGAGCTGGACGTCGAGGTCCTGATCGCCCCCTGATCTTCTTGCCGTGCGCCACCTCCAGGCTCGGGTGCTCGCCGTGCTGAAGAGTCTGCTGTGCTCAGAGCGTCAGGCCCGGGGAGCGAACTCGTCGGCGAAGCGCCGCTGATAGCCGGCGATGGCTCGGAGGAGCTTCTCCATGGCGTCGTCGGGGAGCTCCTCCTTCGCGCAGTTCAGCGTGCGATCGATGAGGTCGAACAGCCCCAGGCGGATCAGCCTCCGGTGCTCGGCCGGCGGACGACGGCACAGGTTCTGGTAGACCCGATCGAGATCGAAGTTGCCGAGGCGATCCGCCTCGAGCCCCTGGAAGAGGATCGCGTACTCGTTGGGCGCGCCGTCGAGCAGGAGCTGCGCGCAGGCCTGACCGCTGCCCGGCCCGTTGTAGAGATCGATGCAGGCCGTGACGGTCGAGAGGACGTCTCGGCACACCTCGAGCTTGCTCCGGATGGCCGCCTGGCCGATGGGCGGCGCGGAGAAGCCCACCGTGACGACCCGCTCCTCGTCGCCGAACTCGACGTCCTCGGCAGACGCCATCTCGATCGGCTCGGCGTCGACCACCCCGCCGAAGACATCGGCGCCGATGGCCTCGGGGCGAAGATCGACCACGTCGATCGCTCCATCCTCGATCCGGTGATGGAAGTACCCCTCATCCGCCGGGCGAGCCTCGGGGAGCGCGCCCGGGGGCGGCGCCTCGTCCTTGATCGAGACCGACTCCTCGGTGTCCTGGTCGTCTGGATCAGACGGGGCGAGCAGCGCCTCCGCCAGCCCCTGCGGTCTGGCCGGTGCCAGCACGGTGGGGCCGTCTGTGGAGGGCTCCTGCAGGACGTCCGCGTCCGGCGCGTCGGTGGGCGCGACGCCCGGCAGCGAGCGCTCCGAGGTGTGCTCCTGCTGCCGCCGGCGATGGAAGAATCGCTCCACCTCCAGCATCGGTCCGACCTCCACCACCTCCGTCGGCATCTCCACCGGAGCTTCCGCGGCGGGCTCGAACGTCTCGAGCGGCTCGGACAGCTCCGGCTCGGGCAGCTCCGGCTCGGGCAGCGGGGACTCGGACAGCGTGGGCTCAGAGAGCGCGGGCTCGGGAAGCTCGGACTCGAACAGCTCGGGCTCTACGGGCTCCTGCGCGGCCAGATCGGCGTCCGCCGCCCCCGGCTCGGCCACCGGCCCTGAATCTGTGAGCTCCGACGCGTCCTGCTCTGAATCGGCGAGCGCAGGCTCGTCTGATCCCGCGTCGCTCGACGCGGCCTCGGGGACGAGGACCTCGAGATCTTCTGGCCTGATCTCCACCGGCTGCGGCTCAGCGGCGTCGATGTGGAGGACGCCGCGGCCGATGAGCTCCCACAGCTCCTCGATAGCCACCGCCTCCTCGCGCGGGCTCTCGCCGAGGATCCGTGCCAGCGAGGCCCCCTCCGCGCACAGCGCGAGGAGCCGCCCGTCGTCGGTCGGCCGCGGACGCGTATCTCCACGAATCAGCTTTCCGTCAGCCAGCTCTCCGCGGATCTCCTCAACCCGCGCGCGCCGCTCCGCCAGCGCCGCGAGGAGTGCCCGGGTGTCGTGCCCGAATTGCGCCTGATCTATGAAGACGCCGTCGGTGTCCTCAAAGCGCACCTCCCCCTCCGCGCCCAGGAACTCGAGGAGATTCTGCTCGAAGCGCGCAGCGTGCAGCTCCATGAGCTGGCTGTCGCGGACCTGCCCGTACAGCACCGAGCCGTCGTGGACGCCCTCGGCGATGGCCTCCGCGAACCGCTCCGTCTGCTGCTCGGTGATCACGCCGACGTTCGCCAGGCGATGTACCAGCGCGAGATCGTCGTTGGAGGTCACCGCGGCGAGGACGGCCCCGTGGGCGATATGAACGCAGCGCTCCACGCCGCGCTCGTTCAGCATCAGCCGGCCGATCGCCCCGCGGCGCAGTTGACTGCGGAGAGCCTCCAGGGGGGTCGTCGTGATCAGGGCAGCCTCCGCCGGTGCGACAGCGCCCACATCGACTTCTGGTGCCGATCACAGCGCGGACACAGCGCGGACGACATCGTATCGGACCGGCAGAGATCTGGTCAAATGCCCCCGGTCAGGATGCACGCCGTGTCAGGATGCGCGCTGTGTCAGGGCGAGCTGATCAGTCGGACGGCGGCGTCTCGCTGGAGGTCGTCCGGCGGGGTCCCGGGGCGCGCGAACACCATCTGGATCGGCTCCACGAGTAGATCCGGGGTCAGCCCCGTCCCACCCCAGCTCCGCCCCAGCGGGCTGCGCAGCCGCGCCTCGACCAGCTGCAGCACCAGACCGTTTGGCAGCGCGTGGTCTCCCGTCAGCCCGTCGTCACCACCCGTGGGTGTGCCCACCACCTGCGCGACCCTGTGGTCCGTCAGCGCCGCGATGAACCCCTCTGCCGGCCCCGCAGTGCCGCGATTGGCGAGGATCACCACGGGCCCGGTCCAGCGCCGAGCGGTCTGTGCTCGCTGCGGTTCGTTGTGACCCGCGGGATCGACCCGCTCCACCACGACCACCCCCTCATCGAGGAACAGCCCTGCGGCCGCGACCATCTCGTCCAGGAGCCCTCCGTTGTTGTCGCGCAGATCCACCACCAGCGGCTGGTCAGGATCGAGATCGGCCAGAAGCGCCTCCAGCTCCTCCGCGCTCCGCGCCCCGAAGAACGGCAGGCGGACGTACGGACGCTCTCCCTCCGCGCGGGTCGGGTATCGGCGGTACGCCCCCCGCGTCACTCCCACCTCGCGCGCGTCCCCCTTGCCCTCGGCTACCCACAGGACCACCTCCAGCGTCGTGATTCCGCTGACCGCCGCGTGGATGTCCGTGCCGCTGCGACCGCTGAAGGAGCGACCGTCCAGCCCCGTCACCAGCTCTCCCACCCGCAGACCCGCTGCGGCTGCGGGCCCCCCGGCGAACACGTCGGTGATCACCAGGCCCCGGCCCGCCACGATCCGAAACTCCACACCGATGCCCTGCCGCTCGCCCGACCGCCACGCCGCCCGGCGCTCCGCCTCCTCCGCCGTGATCAGCGCGTTGGCCCGAGTACCCGTCGCCGCGTCGACGTGCCGCGTCATCCCCTCCAGCGCAGCAGCCCAGAGCGCCTCCTCGTCGATCTCCGCGCCGTAGCGCTCGACGATCAGCGCGCTCGCCGCTTGGAGATCATCCGGCGTCGCGGCCATCACCAGACCGGCCAGGCCGAACACGCACAGCCCCACAGCGGCCATCCCTCCTCCTCACCAACGGGCGCCCATCGCGCCATCTACTACTTCAGAACGAGCCGCGATCGGGCGTGTGGCGGACAGGCCGGGTCTGCAGGACCACGCCCGGTGCGGTCGGCGCGAGATCCGGGAGCCGCTCGATGACCTCGAAGCCCGCCGCCGGTACTCCCGCCCGCTGCCGCGCCAGCTCGGCGTCGAGGCTGCGGGCCCGGGCCTCTGCCTCGGCCGCCTGCTCGTGCTTGTGCCAACCCCACAGCAGCGACATCGTCAGCGCGGCCGCATAGACCAGCGCTGCCCTCAGACCCACCGTCCGCCGCCAGCGAGAGCGCTCCGTCGACGCCACGGGGGAGGCCGCCAGCCGGGCGAGCTCCGGGGCGAGGGCCGCGTCCATGTCGGTCCAGAACGCGGGCGTCTTTCGTTGAGTCGTCGGCTGGAGAGCCGACAGGGTGCCGGACTGCGCGCGAAACCGATCGGCTTCTCCCACACAGTCCAGGCAACCATCGAGGTGCTGCTCAAGCTGAGCTCGCTCACCCGGAGCGAGCTCACCATCGAACCACGCCACGATGTGCTCGCGAACCTTCCGACACGTCATGTCCATCACCGAGGGGTGTGAGCGCCGACCCCTCGGGACCAGGCGCGAGCGACCCGGCTGCTCTTAACGGCCTGATGTCGCAATGGGGCCTTCAACCCCCTCGGGACCGACGAGCATCCCCAGCGAGATCAGCATCCCTGGGAGATCAGGGGCGGACGGCGCACTCCTCACCCATCTCGGTCAGCAGCCGACCGCGGGCGCGCGACAGTCGCGACATGACAGTGCCCAGCTTGATCTGAAGGACCTCGGCGATCTCGGCGTAGGAGAGATCGTTGTAGTAGCGCAGCATCAGGATCTCGCGGTGGTTCCGGCTCATCTTGTCGATGGCCTCGAGCACCTCGCGCCGGCGCTCACCGTGGAACACCTTATCGATCTGATCGGCCGGCGCGCGATCGGGGCGCGGCATGGCCTTGAGGATGGCGCCCCGGCGGTTGCGATCACGCACCCGGTTGAAGCAGAGGTTGCTGGTCACCCGGTACAGCCAGGCCTTCATGCGGAATTCGGGGGTGAAGAAGCGCCGCTCGCGCATGGCGCGGATGAACACCTCCTGGACGATGTCGTAGGCCTCCTGACCGTCCTTGACAATCCCCTGTGCATGGTAGAACAGCGCGTCCCTGAATTTGCGGATGATCATCTCCATCGCTGCGCGCGGATCATCATCGGCGAGGGACTTGATCTCGGCCTCGGTCCAGGTGGCGGCACGGGTCGGGTCGAGAAGTCGGAGGGAAGCGGTCATCGGTTTATCCTGGGTATTACAGGGCTCGGAGCAACAAGGCGAGGTTCAACAAGGCGAGGTTCAACAGGGCGAGGTTCAGCAAGGTGTGGACAACAGGGTGGGCAGGGACCAGGTCACCTGCGGGTTTGGACAGCGCAGCGGATTGAGTGGTTCCGGGAATTTCCGACCCACGGGGATGGGCCGGGTGGACAGCGGTGATACGATGAACCCGCCAGCTTCATTCAACGGACCCACACCGACAGGCTCACCGCGTGACGTCCATGTGACAGTCACAAAGCGTCTCCCGTTCCGGATCGTCGCCCGTCACGGTGTGTTCTCGGTCCCCGGTCACTTCGGCCTGTTGTCCGCTTCAGCCCCCCTTTCCCGGGCAAAGCAGCCGCTGCTGATGAGTCACCGCTGTCGTAAACCTCGCTTCCAGAGGTTGACGAAAAGTCATCTCGCGCCGATCCTCAATGTGGAGGCGCCCGCCAATCCCCAGATCAGACCGCTGAAATGTCGCAGAAGAGGAGTATGGGATGACCGATCGTGAGCCACTGGAGGTACGAGAGCTGCTCGAGGAGATCGTCCGCGCACTGGTGGACAGGCCCGATCAGGTGGTCTGCACCGAGGTAAACGGCACGCACTCGTGTGTGCTGGAATTGACCGTCGCCCCCGAAGACGTTGGGAAGGTGATCGGCAAGCGCGGCGTCCACGCAGACGCGCTCCGCCGCCTGATCCACGCGATCGGCGGCAAGAAGAAGATGCGCTACGTTCTGGAGATCATCGAGAACCGGTGACGCCGCCTCACGCTCACCGGCTCCGCAGCTGGTGGCTCAACTGAGGCCGCTCCAAGAAAAGCAATGTCCCCCCCTGAGGGCGGTCCCACGCGGATGCCCTTGCCTGCGAGGCCCCGGACCCCCCGGCGTGCGACGCTCTCGAACCCTGTCTCTTGATTTGGGCCAGAACCGACAGCGAGCC
>CAYXGP010000074.1:0-33034 GCA_964464515.1 uncultured Enterobacterales bacterium | reverse complement strand
AGAGGAGGAACCCTGTCGAGAGGAGGAACCCTGCCGAGAGGAGGAACCCTGTCGAGACGATGAATTCTGCCCGCGAGCGGCTCCGCGCCGGGGTGGGGCCGCCGTCCGCTGCAGCTCGCGACGCGCGGGAGAACGCTCCGTCTCGGGAGGAGCGAGCGAGTGGTCCTCGGCCGAGGGCGCGGTCAGCTCTCCTGAAGCCGGCAGCGGATCGCCCCCCCGCAGCGCCAGCCACGCGACCGTCGCGCGCAGATCTGCGACCACCTCCGCCAGCTCTCGGCGCAGCTCCAGCGACATCTTCGCTCCCCTCCCCGGGTCGGACTTCGGCAGGCACACAGCCTCAGGCACACGGCCTCAGATACACAGCCTACGACAGGCCGGGGCCTCGCGGCCCCTGCTCCGTGAGGCGCCACCCCCGGGCCCGAAGCCGGCCGACCAGCGCCATCACCGGCAGCCCGACCCCGTTCAGCCAGTCACCATCGACCGCCTCGATGAGCCACGCGCCGCGCGCCTCCAGCATGTAGCCGCCAGCGCAGCCCGCCCCCTCTCCCAGCGCGACATACGCCGTCAGTTCATGATCCTCGGAGTCTTCACGAAAGCGCACGGCGGATGTGACGGCGAAGATCTCCTCTCCCCCGCCGACGAGCGCGACGCCGGTCGTGAGGTGGTGCGTGCGGGCGCGCAGGGACCGCAGGCGCGCCAGGTGGTCTGCGGGGTCCGTGGGCTTGCCGAACACCTCCCCGAAGCCGTGCGCCACCTGGTCGGCGCCGATCACCAGGGCGTCCGGACGCCGCGCCGCCACCGCCCGGGCCTTGGCGAGCGCCCGGGCCTGCGCCAACGTCGCGGGGTCGGAGCCATGGATGGAGGCCTCGTCGACCTCGGGCGCGACCGCTTCGCACCGCAGGCCAGCGGCCCCCAGGAGCTCCAGTCGCCAGCGGCTGGTGGACGCGAGGATCAGCGGACGGTTGATCATGGGGGTCCTCCGAACTCGTTAGAGCGGGTGCGTGGCGGAGCTGCGCCGCCGAATCCGAACCGTATAAGAGGCCGGCGAGCGGCTCCCCCGAGGCAGGTGAACAGCGATGGGACAGCGGGCGGTAGGCATCGATCTGGGCACGACGTTCTCGGCCATCGCGCAGGTAAACAAGTACGGCGTGCCGGAGATCCTCGCGAACGTCGAGGGCGCGCGGATCACCCCGTCGGTCATCCTGTTCGATGGCGACGACATCATCGTCGGCAGCTATGCCCAGCAGGCGGCCCTGGCCTACCCCGATCGCGTGGTCGAGCGCGTCAAGCGGTTCATCGGCGATCCGGACTACCGCTTCGAGATCGACAGCCGCAGCTACACCCCCGAGCAGCTCAGCAGCTTGATCCTGGCGCGGCTGAAGTACGACGCCGAGCAGGTCCTGGGCCACCGGGTCGATCACGCCGTCATCACGGTCCCGGCGTACTTCACCGACCGCCAGCGCCGCGCCACCAAGGAGGCGGGGGAGCTGGCGGGCTTCAACGTGCTCAAGCTGATCAGCGAGCCCACCGCGGCGGCCTTCGCCTACGGGCTCGCGCACGCCTCGGGGCAGCGCAAGCTGCTGGTGTTCGATCTGGGCGGGGGCACCTTCGACGTGTCGATCGCGGAGATCAAGAAGGGCGAGATCACCGTCCTGGCGACGGCGGGCGACAGCCGTCTCGGAGGCACCGACTGGGACGAGGTCCTGATGCGGTTCGCGGCCGAGAAATTCAAGGCCCGGCACGGCGTGAACCCGCTCGACGACGCCCTCGCCGCGCACGATCTCCGCGAGAAGTGCGTCAGCGCGAAGCTCGCGCTCTCCCGACGCCCGCGGGTCGATCTGTTCTTCGACCACCAGGGGCGCGCGCTGCGGCTGGAGATCAGCCGTGAGCGGTTCGACGAGCTCGCCACCGGTCTGATGGTGCGCTGCGAGGCGCTGACCCAGCGGGTGCTCGACGACGCGGGGCTGCGTCCCGAAGACGTCGACACCGTCCTGTTGGCGGGCGGCGCGACGCGCATGCCGATGATCCGCGGGCTGATCGAGGAGATCTTCCACCGCTCCGCCGCCACCGACATCAACCCCGACGAGTGCGTCTCGCTGGGCGCTGCGCTCACGGCGGCGCTGGAGTCCGCGCGGCTGTCGGGCACAGAGCCGCCGGTAGATCTGCGCACCCACGACGTCACCAGCCACGCGCTGGGCATGGCGACACTCAGCGAGAAATTGCTCCACAACAGCGTGATCATCGGCCGTAACAGTCGCATCCCCTGTGAGCGCACGCGCGATGACTTCACCACGTCGTACGACGGCCAGACCTGCATGGACCTGTGGCTGGTACAGGGCGAAGAAGAAGACCCGCTGAAGTGCGAGGTGCTGGGACACTTCGAGTTCTACGGGATCCCCCCGCGTTCAGCAGGAGAGACGCGCCTGTCGGTGACCTACCGCTACAATCCCAGTGGTATCGTCGAGGTGGAGGCGATGGACCTCCTGAGCGGGCAGGTGCTGGCGCACCGGATCGCCACCGAGGAGATCACGCTCCAGGCCGTCGCCGCGCGCCGCGTGCCCATGCAGATCGCGCTGATCATCGACTGTTCCGGGTCGATGTACGGCGAGAACATCCGCCAGGCGCGAAAAGCCGCGAACACCTTCATCGCGCGCACCCTCGCCGAGGGCCGCAAGATCTCCATCATCGCGTTCCCCGGAGGCCTCAAGTCCAGCCCCACGGCAGACACGGATCGCCTGGACGAGGCACTGAAGGCGCTGATGCCGATCGGCTCGACCCCCATGCACCACGGCCTGCAGCTTGCGCGGCAGGCGCTCCGCCCCCACGTGGGCAGCCAGCGGGTGTACGTGGTCCTCACCGATGGCCACCCCGACGATCCCGCCGCCACCTCCGCGGAGGCGCACCGGATGAAGCGCACCGGAGGTCGCGTGATCACCGTGGGGGTGGGGCGTCACGTGCAGAGGGAGTTCCTCGAGGGCCTCAGCACGCGGCCGGAGGACTACCACCACTGTGACGAGAGCTTTGAGCTGGAGGGCACATTCGTGAACCTCGCCACGCAGCTCAACCAGGCGTAGGCGCGCACGCCCTCGCCCGATCGATGCCGCTCTTCCCCGATCAATTACAACGAGCGTCTGGCTCGCCCCCGGACGGCGACACTGGAGGCCGCTTGACCGACCCAGACCGCAGTCCTCCTGAGCGCGGCGTCACCGAGCGCAGCGCTCCCGAGAGCAGGGACGACTCCCCCCGGGATCTCGCGCTGGCAGAGCTGTCAGAGCAGATCGAGCGGCTCGGGCGCAGCTTCGGTCAGCTCTCCCGCCGCGACCGCATGCGCGAGGACGCATTCGAGCAGCTGTATGCAGAGCTGCGTCAATACAAAGAGGACTTCATCTTCCAGCAGGAGAAGCCCCTGCTTCTCGATCTCCTGCTGTTCCACGACAGCCTGTGCTGGTTTCGCACCCGCCTCGACGCCGGAGAGATGAGCCCTGAGGTCGTCTCCGATCACTTTCAGTACCTGATCGATGAGTTCCTGGAGGTGATGTATCGCCGCGACGTGCTCCCGATGGAGCGCAGCGAGCGGTTCGATCGCAAGACCCAGAAGGCCATGAAGGTGGTGTACACGCCCGAGCGGAGCCAGGACTTCAAGGTCTCCGAGGTGCTGCGCAGGGGCTTCACGCGCGCGGGCAGCGTCCTCCGCGCAGAGAACGTGGTCCTCCACCGCTACCGCGCAGATGCCCTCGGACAGGGTTCCCCCGGACAGGGTTCCCCCGGACAGGGTTCCCCAGGACAGGGCTCCACCGGACAGGACGACTAGCCCATGGGTCACGACATCGTTCTGGGAATCGACCTGGGCACGACCTACACCGCGATGGCGGTCGTCGATCGGTTCGGGCGCCCGATCATCCTCACCAACTCCGAGGGCTGGCCCACCACCCCGTCGGTCATCCACTTCTACGATCGCGACGCCTGCGTGGTCGGTCAGGAGGCGCTCAAGATGGTCGTGGTGGACCCCACCCACGTGGTGCGGTTCATCAAGCGCGCGATGGGCGAGCCCGATCTCACCCTCGAGTTCTTCGGCCGTCGCTACACCCCCCAGGAGCTGTCGGCGCTGATCCTCAAGAAGATGAAGGAGGACGCCGAGGAGGCCCTGGGTCGACCCGTCCACGACGCGGTGATCACCGTGCCGGCCTACTTCAACTCCGCGCAGCGACGCGCGACGGCGGAGGCGGGGACCATCGCGGGCCTCAACGTGCTGTCCATCATCAACGAGCCCACCGCGGCGGCGGTTGCGCACGGGCTGGAGCGGCTGGGCGCGCAGCGGCGCATCATGGTGTTCGATCTCGGCGGAGGAACATTCGATGTCACGCTGATGGAGATCCGCGGCATCTCGTTCCGCACCATCGCCTCCGACGGCAACGCGGAGCTGGGCGGAAAGGACTGGGATGACGCCCTGGTCGGCCACGTCGCGGAGCAGTTCACGCAGCGCTTCGGGCTGGACCCCCGCGACGATCCCCAGCCCTACCAGGAGCTGTACGAGCGCTGCCTGCACGCGAAGCTGGCGCTGACCACCAAGCGCCGCGCGGTGATCCCCGTGAACTTCCGCGGCCACCGCATGGTGGTCACCGTCACCCGCGAAGAATTCGAGCAGATCACCCGGCACCTGGTCGAGCAGTGCCTGACCACCTGCGACTACGTGCTGGACAAGGCGGGGATGACCTGGGCCGATCTGGACGAGGTGCTGCTGGTGGGCGGCTCCACGCGCATCCCCATGATCCGCGCGGCGCTCGCTGATCGCGCGAGCGGTCAGGAGCTGGGCTCGACCAACCCCGACGAGTGCGTCGCCCTGGGAGCGGCGCTGGCGGGCGTGCTGCGTCACTGCCCGGAGCACCCTGCGCTGATCCCGCATCGCCGCGCGCTGGCCCGTCGCGTTCGCGACCACCAGGCCGGGCGCCCCGCGCGCGACGGCAAGAAGATGCCCGACACCTACCTGCCGCCGGTGCGCATCACCGACGTCACGAGCCACCCCCTGGGCATCGTGGTGCTCGACAAGGCGCACCGCGAGCGGGTGGTGACGCTCATCCCGGGCTCGACGCCGGTGCCCTGCGAGAAGCGCGGGCGCTTCGCCTACGCCTACGACAACATGACCGCGGTGCGGGTGGAGGTCACCGAGGGCGTGGGGCGCACGCGCGAAGAGGTGAAGGTCATCGGCCAGGTGGTCCTGGAAGACCTCCCCCCCCGTCCCCGGGGCACGCCCATCGAGGTGCTGTACCGCTACGACGTCAACCAGATCCTGGATATCCACGTCATCGACCTGGAGACCGGCGGAGTACGGCGAGCGCGGATGGATCTGCGGGGCGGGCTGGGTCGGAAGAAGATAGAGAAGGCTCGCCGCGCCATGGCTGTGTTCCAGGTGCATTGAACCTGCGCGTATCAGCGCTCGGCCCGGCGTCGCCTACTCCGAACGGGCCATGGATCAGCAGGAACTCGACGAGACCAGGCGCTTCCTGGCGAGCGTGGGGCGCTCGACCTTGTTCGAGTACCTCGAGCTGTCTGAAGACGCCGACGACGACGCGGTCGAGGCGGCGCTGCGGCTGCGGCGTGGCTGGGCGCAGGCGCAGCAGTCCAACGCCAAGTTCCGCCACGAGGCGGTGTGGGTGCTGCGCTACGCCTCTCTGTGTCGGAGGCTGCTGACCTCCGAGCGCGACGCCTACCGCGCGGCGCTGCGGAGGGAGCAGGGGCAGCGACAGCTCGAAGCCCTGCGCCTGTTCGTGTTGGGGACGCTCGCCGACGGAGTGCTCACGGAGCGCGGTGAAGACGCCATCTTCGCCCGCGGCGAGGGGCTGGGTCTGGAGCGCGCGGACATCTCCGAGTTGATCGAGCGGGCGCTGGCCGAGTGCGGAGGCTGCAGAGAAGAAGAAGGCACCGTCGATCCGCTGGTGGTGCTGGGGGTGACCGGCGACGCCTCGACCGAGGAGATCCGCGCGGCGTATGACGCCCGCTACCACCTCGCCCGCCAGCTCAAGGATCCGCGCGCGGCGTCGCGGCGCTACGAGCAGCTCGACGCCGCCTGGGAGGCCCTGCGCGATCCAACGCGCCGCGATCTCCCCGACGCCATCGTAGAGGCACCAGCGCTGCTGCCGCCCGAGCCGGGCGCGCCGTCGCTGTCCTTCGCAGACGCGCCTGCCGATCCCGCGCCGCCCACGCCGACGCCCCGACGCCCCCTCCCGCGGCCCCCTACAGAGCTGGAGATCGCGGGTCCGCAGGTCCGCAGGGTCCGCGCGCGCAAGCGCCCGGTGACGCTGCCGCTGGAGGTGCGGCGTCGCGGCTCCGGGAGCGCGCGGGTCTTCACGGACCGCGAGTGGGTCACCGTGGTCCCCGAGACCCTCGATCCACACGCGGACACCCAGCAGGTGGAGGTGACGATCCACCCGCTGCAGATGCCGCGCCGCAAGGCGGTCTCCCTGGTGACGGTGCTGGCGTCCGATCAGGCGCGCGTCTCCGTGACCCTCGAGGTGGAGCGCACCACCCGGAGGGGCTGGCTGCTGCTGGCGATGATCGCAGGGACGATCGCGGCGGTGATCGGGCTGCGCCCCACGTCCGCCCCGCCCGCGCCGCCGCCGCCGAGCCCGACGCTGGCGGTGGCGGTGGATCCCCCGGCCGGAGAGATCTCCGTCGACGGAAAGCTGGTGAGCACCCGCGGTCGCGCGGATCTCTCCGCGGAACTCCCCACGGACCGCCCGGTGGAGATCGCCGTGTCACTGGAGGGTTTCGCGCCGTGGTCCCAGACGGTGCAGCTCGCGGCGGGCGCGCACAGTGAGGTGCAGGCGACGCTGGAGTTGCGCGATCCGATGGACTACGCGCCGACCGAGGAGCACCTCCGCGGCGACGTAGATCTCGACGAGGTCAGCAATCGCTTGCGTGCGCGGCGTGACGGGCTCCACAATTGTCTTCAGCGAAACATCAACGAACCGGAGGGCTTCACCGCCGTGCTCGACCTCACCGGGTACATCTCTCCCAGCGGACACGTCTTCGGCGTAGACCTGTCCCAGCGGAATTTTGAGAGCGCAGCGGCGCTGCTGTGCGTCAAGCGCCAGCTTCGAGCGATTCGGATGCCGATGATCGCCGGGGATTACGCTATGTTTCATCATGGTCTGACGATCACGGTTCCTTCGAGCCCCTCGGATAGCCTCTCCCCGGAGCGCGGCGGCGGATGATGAACACCAGCCCCCTGACAGAACAGGTCGAGCAGCTCCTGGATGATGCCGAGGATGCGCTGAACGAGGGCACCCCCGAGACCGCTCTGATGCTCTGCGCGCGCGCGCTGGAGCTGGCCCCCGATCACCCGGGAGCGCTGTTCGTCCGCGGAGACGCATACCGCTTCATGGGGCGGCTGGAAGAGGCGGCGCTGGCCTATCGCGCGGCTGCGCTGGGCAGCCCCGGCCACGCGTCGTCGTGGGCGTCGCTGTCCCTCGCCTGTCTCGAATTGCTCGCCATCGACGACGCCCAACGCGCGGCCTCTCGCGCCATCCGCGAAGACCCGCGCAACCCCGAGGGCTGGTGGGTGCGGGGCCTCCTGCTCGAGTGCAAGGGTGATCACGCCGGCTCACGGCGGGCCTTCGCCCACGCCCGCTGGCTCGACCCAGACGGCTTCCAGATCCCGCCCCCCCTCACGGAGCGAGCGGTCGAAGACCTCGTGGAGGAGTGCCTGGAGGCCCTCCACCCGGCGATCCGCGACTTCCTGGGCGGCGTGGCGATCATCCTCGAAGACGTCCCCGACCAGGAGATGCTGCGCAGCCTCGATCCCCCGGCGTCGCCGCTGGAGCTGCTGGGGTTCTTCTCGGGGCACTCCCTCATGGAGCGCTCGCTCGAGGATCCATGGAGCCATTTCCCGCCCACCATCGTGCTGTTTCGCCGAAACATCGAGCGCCACGCGGGCAACCGGCCCAACCTCATCCACCAGCTGCGCATCACGATCTTCCATGAGATCGGGCACTTCCTGGGGCTCGACGAGACCGATCTGGAGGCGCGCGGCCTGGGGTAGCCAGCAGGGTTTGTTCGGGTGGCGAGCAAGATCGTGAGGGAGCAGGGTCGCGAGGGAACGAGGTTACGAGGGCAGGCAGGAGTGTGCCAATGCCCACAGACCTCGAGATCGCCCGCAGCGTCCCCCCCCGCCCCATCTCCGAGGTCGCCGCCGATCTGGGGCTGCCCACCGAGCGACTGATCCCCTACGGCCACGACAAGGCCAAGGTGCTCCCCGGGCCCGCCCGCAAGCGCGCGGGTCGCCTGATCCTTGTCTCCGCCATCACCCCCACCCCCGCCGGTGAGGGCAAGACCACCACCTCGGTGGCGCTGGCCCAGGGGCTGGCGCACATCGGCAAGCAGGGCTGCGTGGTGCTGCGAGAGCCCTCGCTGGGGCCGTGCCTGGGCGTGAAGGGCGGCGCCGCGGGGGGCGGCCACGCGCAGGTCATTCCCATGGAAGACATCAACCTGCACTTCACCGGCGACTTCCACGCCATCACCAGCGCCCACAACCTGCTGGCCGCCGCGCTCGACAACCACCTGCACTTCGGCAACCGGCTCAACCTCGAGCCTCGCACGGTGCTGTGGCGACGGGTGATCGACATGAACGACCGCAGTCTGCGCTCCGTCCTGGTGGGGCTGGGCGGACGCACCATGGGCGTCCCCCGACAGACCGGCTTCGACATCACGGCGGCGTCCGAGATCATGGCGATCCTCTGTCTCGCGACCGACCTGGCCGATCTCAAGACGCGCCTCGGCAACATCCTGATCGGGCAGAAGCGCCGCACCGGCGAGGGGGTGTTCGCCCGCGATCTCAGGGTGGTGGGCGCGATGGCCATGCTGCTGAAGGACGCCATCCACCCCAACCTGGTGCAGACACTGGAGGGGACACCAGCGCTGATTCACGGCGGTCCGTTCGCCAACATCGCGCAGGGCACCAACTCCGTCATCGCCACAAAGACCGCCCTCGGGTTGGCCGACTATGTGGTGACCGAGGCCGGATTCGGCTTTGATCTGGGCGCGGAGAAGTTCCTCGACATCAAGTGCGTCTCTGCAGGGCTGGAGCCGTCGTGCGTGGTGATGGTCGCCACGATCCGCGCGCTCAAGCTCCACGGCGGGGTCTCTCTGAAGGAGCTCTCAACTCCCAATGCGGAGGCGGTCGGGCGGGGGCTGCCCAACCTGGCCCACCACGTCGCCTCGGCCCGGCAGTTCGGGCTGCCCGTGGTGGTCGCGATCAACCACTTCTCGTCCGACACCGACGAGGAGGTCGCCGTGGTGAGCGACTGGGCCCACCGCGAGGAGCTGCCGGTCGCGCTGAATCGGGGCTGGGCAGACGGAGGCGCCGGGGCCGCCGATCTGGCCCGCGCGGTGGCTGAAGTGGTCGACTCATCGGATCCGGGCTTCACGCCCACATACGATCGCGCCGATCCCATCAAGGTCAAGGTCGAGAAGGTCGCGCGGCAGATCTACGGCGCCACGGGCGTCGAGTGGGGGCAGAAGGCCAACCGGGATCTACGCAGAATCAAGCGGCTCGGGCTGGAAGAGCTTCCGGTCTGCATCGCCAAGACACAATCCAGCCTCACAGACAACCCCAAGGGCGGCGGGCTGCCGAAGGCGCACACGGTCCACGTGCGGGAGATCGAGATCGCCGCTGGGGCCGGGTTCGTGGTGCCGATCTGCGGAGACATGCTGCGGATGCCCGGGTTGCCGCGGGTGCCCGGGGCGGAGGGGATGGACATCGATGAGGAGGGGGTGATTGTCGGGTTGAGTTGACGCCACTTTTGGAGTCCAGGCACCGGCTGGAATCACGTGGATCGCAGACCGTGTATCCGTGGTCGCGTGGTTCGAGGTGACGTGGTCACGTGAGGTCGAGAGATCGTGGCTCCGCGAATTCGTGCTGCCGCACAAACGCAGAGTCGCCGAGACGAGAGGCGACCGGTTCCACGTGTCCACGTGTAGATTCGGCACCGCGATCTCACGGCCCATCGATCTCACGACTTCTCGGTTCCTCGATTTCGCGCTCCTCGATGGCACGAGATCTCGAACCTCGATCCGCGAGAGGTTCCCCCACACGCCGCGCGATCTCTGCCTGGACCGGCTCCAGAACTGCCCAATTCAACACGCCATGTACCTTCGCTCGCATAAGCCCCATCGGAACCAATGCAGCCAGCACAAACAGCGGCCCCATGGCGAACCACCACTCCGGACTCGCCAGAAACCCGACGCCTGGCAGCGCCAGCAGCATCCCGAACCCGGGCGCGACGTTGCGCACCGTCGGGACACCGCCCGCCTCCGGCAGCGAGACCAGCAGCGCGAACGCCGGCCCCCGCCGAGCGCCCGGCACCATCCCCGCCTTCAGCACCCCGGTCACCAGCACCCGACCAGGGCCGGCGGGCCGAACCCGTCCCACCGGGAGGCGAAACTCCAGCGCGGCGGCCTGCGCCGAAGAGACCGGTGGAAACGAGACCCGGGCGGGGAACGAGAGCCCCGGCAGCGGAGATCCCCGCCGCAACATCAGCACCTCGACGCCGAGCACCACGGCCCCGAACCCGACCAGCACGCCCCCGATGACGGTGATCACGTCCTACTCAGCGACGTCCAGCCGGTCCAACACAAACGCATACTCAAACGCCCGGTCTTCGAGGTAGCCGTACCGCCCCGACGCCCCGGCGTGTCCCGCTCCCATGTGGGTCTTCAGCAGCAGCACGTTGTCTCCGGTCGTGACCGCCCGCATCTTCGCCACCCACTTGGCGGGCTCCCAATACTGGACCCGGGGGTCATTGAGCCCGGCTGTGACCAGCATGTCCGGATACCCCACAGCGGCCACGTTGTCGTACGGCGAGTATCCCTTCATGTACTCATAATACGCCGAGTCGGCGGGGTTCCCCCACTCCTCCCACTCGGTGACCGTGAGGGGGATCGTCTCATCGAGCATGGTCGTCAAGACATCGACGAACGGAACGTGCGCGACCACCACTCCGAACAGGTCCGGCCGCGCGTTGGTGACCGCGCCCATCAGCAGCCCGCCGGCGCTCCCTCCGGAGATGGCGAGTCGCTCCGCCGACGTGTACCCATCCGACACCAGGTGATCGGCGCACGCGACGAAGTCGCTGAACGTGTTGCGCTTGTGCAGGAATTTGCCGTCCTCGTACCAGGCACGGCCCAGGTCCCCTCCCCCACGGATGTGGGCGATCCCGAACACGAACCCCCGGTCGAGCAGCGTCAGGCGTGTCGACGTGAAGTACGGGTCGTACGGCACCCCATAGGAGCCGTATCCGGTCAGGTAGGCCGGCGCGGAGCCATCGAGGGGCGTGTCCTTGTGGTAGACCAGAGACATCGGCACGGCCGTGCCATCCGGCGCGGTGACGCTCACCCGCTCGGTCTTGTATTGCGTGCGGTCGTACTCCCCGAGGACCGGCCACTCCTTGAGCAGCCCGCGCTCCCGCGTCTCCAGGTCATAGTCGAACACCGAGCGCGGCGTGGTGAACGAGCTGAACTCGAACCGCAGCAGCCCCGTCTCAAACTCGGCGTTGGTGCCCGGCCACACCTCGTACGTCGCATCATCGAACGCGACGGTGTGCTCCTCGCCAGACTCCAGATCGATCACCCGAAACCCCAGCACACCGTCTCGGCGCTCATGCACCACCAGCCGGCCGGACAGCGCGATCAGCTCCTCGATCATGACCCGCTCGTCGTGGGCGATCAGCACCGACTCTTCGCCGCTGGCCACTTCCAGCACGCGGAAATTCACGCCGTCGTCGTTGATACGCAGAAACAGTCGCTCCTCGTGCTGGACGAGATCATACTCGACGCCCTGCACCCGATCCCGCACCACCACGGGCTCGGCCACCGGTGTGTGGGCATCGATCAGATGCACCTCGCTGGTGATCGCGCTGCCGAGCGACAGGACGAGGTCCCCCCCCCCGCGGGTCTTGTGCAGACTCATCCAGAAGCGCTCGTCGGGCTCCTCGAAGATCAGCGTATCCTCGGGGGCTCCGAGCTCGTGCCGCCACAGCTTGTAGGGCCGCAGCGCCTCATCCACGGTCACGTAGTACAGCGCGTCATCGGTCCACTCCAGCCCATAGGTTGTGTCGGGGATGGCGTCCGGTAGCTCCTCGCCGGTCTCCAGATCGCGGACGTGTACGGTATACAGCTCGTCACCGGCGACATCGACGCTATAGGCCAACATGGTGTGATCGGGGCTCAGCGCGATCTCGCCGACGTGCATGTACTCCAGCCCCTCACCGAGGACGTTCTGATCGAGCAGGATCTCCTCGGGAGCGTCCATGCCGCCCTCTCGACGGCAGAAGATGGAGTACGGCTTGCCCGCCTCGGTGCGCGAGTAGTAGAGATACCCGCCCTTGCGCCATGGAACGCCCGTGTCGTCTTCCTGAATGCGCGCCAGCATCTCGTCGAACAGCGCCTTCCGCAGCGGCGCGTTGTGGGCGGTCATGGCTTCGGCGTAGGTGTTCTCCGCCTCCAGCCACGTGCGCACACGCGGGTCGTCGCGCTCCCGCATCCAGTAATAGTCGTCTATACGGGTGTCGCCGTGGTTGGTCAGCTCGGCGGGTTGGATCTCAGCGATCGGCGGGACCGGCTGCATCGGCTGGGCCGCGACCGGGGGGGTGGGCTTCGCGCATGCCAGCGCCAGGAGAATCACACTCATCGCAGCACCTTCGTCGGCCGGACGCCGAGCTGTTGCGTGATGAACGCCAGCTCGGCCGCGCGCTCGTCTATCTGCATCGAGGTTGACTTGCCGCCGCCGTGACCGCCGCGCGTCTCGATGCGAATCAGCACCGGGTCTTCGCCTGCATGAGCGGCCTGCACAGCCGCGGCGAATTTGAAGCTGTGGGCTGGCACCACCCGATCGTCGTGATCCCCCGTCAGGATGAGCGTCGCCGGAAACTTCGTCCCGGGCGCTATGTTGTGCAGCGGCGAGTACGCATGCAGCACCGGGAACATCTCCGGATCGTCAGCGCGCCCGTAGTCGTCGGCCCACGCCCACCCGATGGTGAACAGGTGGTAGCGGAGCATGTCCAACACACCGACCGCAGGGAGCGCGGCGGCGAACAGATCCGGGCGCTGCGTGATGGCGGCGCCCACCAGCAGGCCGCCGTTGCTGCGACCGCTGATCGCCAGCCGCTCCCGCCGGGTGTAGCCCAGATCGATCAGCCACGACGCCGCCCCGATGAAGTCGTCGAAGACGTTCTGTTTGCTCGCCAGCCTGCCCGCGTCGTGCCAGGCCTCGCCGTACTCCCCGCCGCCCCGAAGGTTGGGCACGGCGTACACGCCGCCCATCTCCATCCACACCAGGGGAGCCACCTTGAAGCCCGGCGTCAGCGAGATGTTGAACCCACCATACCCATACAGCAGGGTCGGCATGTCTCCGGTGGGCTCCAGGCCCGCCTTGTGCGAGAGGAACATCGGGATCTTCGTGCCGTCTGCGCTCTCGTAGAACACCTGACGCGTCTCGAAATCGGCCGGGTCGAACTTCAGCTCCGGCTGCTTCCAGGGCGTGACCTCCCCCGTCTCGACGTCGAGTCGCTGAATCGACGCCGGCGTCGAGAACGACGAGTACGAATAGAACGTCTCCGGATCGCCCGGCTCGCCGCGGAAGCCGATCGCGGTGCCCATGCCCGGCAGCGCCACGTCGCGCGCGCGCCCGCCCTCGAGATCGAACACCCTCACGGCCGTGTGTGCATCCTGGAGGTATCGCGCCACGAGGCTCTCCCCCACGACAGAGGCCCCCTCCAGGGTCGCCTCGCCCTCAGGCACGATCTCGTGCAAAACAGGCGGGGTGCCGTCCCAGTCCGCGCCGGGCAGCTCCACGGCGACCACGCGTCCACGCGGCGCGTCCAGGTTGGTCCACATCCACACGCGGCCGTCCTGCTTCGCCAGCACACGGTATGCCGCGTCCATCGTATCGAACAAGCGAACGACCCGCGCGTCCTCGCCCGCGGTCAGATCGCGCAGATACAGCCGATTCTTGTTGGCCGTCCCTTCCCAGACCGAGATGAACAGGGTCGTCCCGTCCTTGGAGACCTCGGCGCCGAACCCCCGCTTCGGGTGGTCCGGCTCGGCGAACACGAGCGTATCAGCGTCCTGTGTTGTCCCCAGGACGTGATGGTAGAGGGTCTGGTTGAGGCTGATGCTCTCCAGCAGGTCCTCGGGTTCGGGGTACCGACAGTAGGTGAAGCCGCTGCTGTCCGGGGCCCAGGCCACGTTGGCGAACTTCGACCAGCGCACCTCGTCGGGCAGATCGGTCCCGGCTCCGATGTCCCGAACGCGCCAGATCCGCCAGTCGGAGCCCCCATCCGAGATCGCATAGGCCAGCAGGCGACCGTCCGGGCTGGGCGCCATCTCGACGAGCGCCAGGGTTCCGTCCTCAGACAGGGTGGTCGGATCGATCAACACCGCCGGATCGGCGTCCAGATCGGTCGCCGTCATCAACGTCGGCTGCTCGGCCAGGCCGTCGTTGTGAAAGTAGAAGTACCGGCCGCCCTTCTTGATCGGCGCCGAGAAGCGCTCGAAGTTCCACAGCTCGGTCAGGCGGGCGTGAATGGCATCGTGCGCCGGGATCCCACCCAGCACCGAGTCCGTCAGCGCGTTCTGGGCCGTGATCCACTCCCGGGCCTCCGGCGAGTCCGGATCTTCCAGCCATCGATACGGATCGGCGATCGCCGTCCCATGGTAATCATCGACCACATCGCCCTTTCGGGCGTCCGGATAGGTGTACTTCACTGGTGACGACGCCGCTTCGGGTGAGGTGTTGCCACTCTTTATCGGGGCACAGGACAGGGCGAGGAGTAGGGGCGCGAGTAACTTCATTCGAGTTCGTATCGAGGTGACGTGGGGGTGCAAGGTCGGCGGAGCCGCGAGATGTGGATAGATGGAATGCCTGGAGGCGCCATGCTTCTCTTGACCATCCTGAGCTGCCTGATCAACACAGATCTCTACGAGGAGCGACTTGAGGAACTCCTCGACCAGGACGGAGATGGCTTCGAAAGCGCAGCGTATCCTGAACACGGCGGCACAGACTGTGACGACAACGACTCTGAGATTCATCCAGGAGCAATTGAGTATTGTGACCAGATCGACAACGACTGTGATGGTGACGCCGATGAGGATGCCGTTGATACTCAGCCGTGGTATCTCGACTCCGACGGAGATGGCTTTGGCGCGGGTGATCCGGTCCTGGCCTGCTCCCCCCCTGGGGATCATGTCTCCAACAACATAGATTGCAACGATGCAAACGCCAACCAAGCTCCCGGCAACACCGAGATCGCCTACGACGGAATCGATCAAGATTGCAGTGGTGAAGACCTCGACGACCTGGATGAAGACGGCTGGCCGGGCAGCGAGACCGATTGCGACGATGATGATGCCTCGGTTCACCCAGAGGCCAACGAGGGGTGGCTGGATGATGGAACTGACAATGACTGCGACGGTTCCAACCTCGATGAGGTGATGTGGAGTGCGTCAGAAGCATCGACACACTTTACGGGGACCATCGCTGCGGGGGAGCTCGGCCGTCAGATCGGGTTCTGGGAGGAAGGAGCTTGTCTGCTCATGTCTGCTCCCTATGCGCAAGATGCCTCCGGAATGGTCTATGCCACTACCGGAGGCAACCCGGGTTCACATACAGTAGAATCTCTCGGAGCCTTTCATGTCTCTCAATCAGCGGTCGGACTATCCAGTGTAATCGACATAAACCAAGAGGGAACCCTCGTTCTGACGGGAGTTGGGCTCAACTCGGCGGCAGGACGCGCCTGGCTACTCGATCCCCAACCCGCTTGCGATGGCGACAGCATCAGCGTGGATGAGGCAGCATTGTTGACGCTGGAAGGTTCAGAAGCCGCATCCTTCTTCGGTGGTAGTGGAATGTGGCTCCCTGATCTGGCAGGTACTGGCGCCTCGGCCCTGGCTCTGGTTGCCGGGTATGCGACTGGCGGCGGAACGGAGCGGGGTGCGGCATACATCTGGCTATCTCCCCCCCTTGATGCCAGTATCATCGTCGCCGATGACGCCGATGTCATAATCGTGGGAGATAGGGATGGAGTTCATCTCGGTAACATCGCAGTGGCTGGTACCGTTGATGAATCTGCACTTTTCCTGTCACAAGAAGCCGTATCCAGCGGAGACCGGGTGGCCATGCGAATCACCGCAGAGGACCTCGTCTCGGGAGTCGGTGCAGACCTCGCCACCGGCAGCATCTTCACAAGCACAACCAACTACCTACCGAAAATATCGGTAATAGGTGATGTAGATCGAGACGGGGACGATAATATCGTTGTCGACACACCAGACTTCGGGATGTGGAACGCGGGAGACATCGTCGGGACCGTGGATGACTGGACGGCGAGGAGTACGTTCGGCTGGAGTCGAGAGGGCGAGTGGCTGACCCAGGTTGTATCAGCAGGAGACACCGATAGTGACGGCAGATTTGACATGCTTCTGCTCGCGGAGGACTGGCCTGAGGTAACCGAGCAGGGAATGTTGGGGGTGCTGACGGCTGACGACTGGCAGAACAGTTCACTCAACGATCTGGAGAGTGTTCGTCTGACGGCAGCGGGAGAGGCCTCTGGTGACTCCTTTGGCTATCACGCCGTTCCGGTAGGAGACTTCGATGGCGATGGCAGAGACGATTTCGCTGTATCAGCCTATGGAACTGATGAAGCGGACACAGCAGCCGGTTCGGTGTACCTTCTACCTGTCCCCTGAATGAGTGATGCGACACAAAGGCCGAGAGCACACCTGGCGACTTGTCTATACGCAGCGCTGAGCACCCTGCTCACTTTGATTCTGTTCATACCAGCATACCATGTGAGCGGAGGATTCGCTTACCCGCTGGATGACACCTACATTCACGCCGCTGTTGCACAGAACCTGATCGAGTCATACACCTGGGGCATCAACCCAGGTGAATTTGCTTCAGCTTCAAGTTCTCCTGCGTGGACCGCGGCGCTCACGTTGGTGTTCAGCGTCACCGGGCTCCATATCGTCACTCCCCTTGTGTTGTCCTGTGGTTTCGGAGCCCTCTCGATATTTCTTGGGGCGAGGCTGTTGCCCCCTCCCGACCAGAGTCCCGCACGTTTCCACATAGGCCTTGCAGCGCTCTCGTTGTTGACTCCCTTGCCAGTTCTGGGCGGTCTGGGAATGGAGCACACACTCCACCTGAGCTTGGTTTTGCACACCGCATGGGCCTTTGAGCGATCGCCTGATAGAGGAGAGAAAGTCCTCAAGCTACTCCCATTCGTCATGTTGCTCCCTCTGGTGCGATACGAGTCGTTGTTGTTGGTTGGATGGTTGGGAGCGTTGATCGGGCGAACTGGAGGTTGGAAGTCAGCCCTGTTCATATGGATGGCAGCACTTTTTCCCGTCGCTCTATTCGGGTTCTGGAGCACCCAACACGGAGCACTCCCGGTGCCCAATAGTATCCTGATGAAGTCCACCTTGGTGGACGGATTCATCAACAACCTTACTCACAATATCCTCGATGGCGCTCCAGTCTGGTCGTTGATGTTGGCGATGCTGGTAATTCGCCGTAGGCCCAACGTCGCCCTGTTTCTACTGACTGCAGGAAGTCACCTGGTTCTGGCTCGTGTGGGATGGTTCTACCGCTATGAAGCCTATCTGGTCGGATGGGGAGTGTTGATACTTGCACGCGACTTTCCGGTCAGATCTCGCCGTTCGATTCTCGTTCTGGTTCCAGTGCTGGCACTTGGATCACAGCGGGCCTTCGACGGACTGCGCTACTTCCCTAGCAGATGTGTGTACATCTACGATGCGAAAGTCGTCATCGCACAGGTATTCGCCGAGATGATACCTGCAGGTCGGATAGCCCTTCATGACATTGGTGCGTTTGCCTGGTACGCAGATGCAGAGATCATCGACACTGCTGGACTTGGAACTGACGACGTTGCCCAGCTTTCGCACTCTGGTCAGTTCAGTGGAAAGACCATCTCGGAACTGGTCAACCGCAGGGGTGGTCAGCTGGCCTTATCGGCTGAGAAGTGGATGTCGGAAGATCTCCCGCCAGATTGGTCGCCGGTAGCACGGCTGTACTGGGGGCTCGATGGAGAGCGCTTCATAGATCCAGTCGTTGTCTATCTGGTAGGCTCATCGGATCGCGGTCTGGTGTCAGCCTGGATGGGCCGCGCCGTCCAGCGAATGGGAGGCCGTGGGCGAGCTGAGCTGGCACCCAACGTCGTCGTTGACTGGGGCTGGCAGCCCTATGCTGGAGCACTCATTCAGGCCGAGGACGGTTGTATTGCCCTATATACAAACGGTGAGGTCACGATCCCCCCGGTAGAGCACGGTGACGGCACCCTTCGGTTGCTCGCCACAACCGTAAATGGCATCGGCGCGCGAGTGCAAGTGCAGAGTAGGACGGGGCTCAAGGAGTTGATGATCGGAGATGAGGTCGTGACCATTCCGGCGCGCGAGCCAGGATCGTCACTGACCATCCGGTTCTTGAACGATGAGCAGAGCCCGACCGAGGACCGAAACCTGTTCGTGCTGCCGCCGGCTGACGTCAGAGCTCCACCTCCGGGTCCTCACCCTGTGTCACATGATATCGATAGCCGCCGCCGACAGTGAACGACTGCTCAGAGAGCGCGGCGTCGGGCCAGCGCACTGTGACATCGGCTGAGCACGCGGCGCCCAACCCGAAGTGCAGCACGAGGTCGTTCTGGTTTCCGTAGTGCCCGTGCCCGCCGTCGACCTCTTGCGTCTGCGTGACGCCGTCGGCGGTGACCGTGACCCGGGCCCCGATGGCTGACCGGTTGGCGTCGGTTCCTTCCAGTGAGAGCTGGATGAAGTTCGACGTGGCCCCCATCTGGTTCTCGAACAAGCGGACTCCGAAGGTGTCGTAGCAGTCGTCTTCGCAGCGCATCGAAGAGTGACCGACGACGATATCGAGGTCGCCGTCGCGGTCGAAGTCAGCGATGACGCTGCCGTGGCTCCGGGTGTGGTCGATTCCGTCTTCCAATGCAACAGCCTCGAAGCTCCGCGCTGAAGACTGGTGGTAGAGCCAGCCACGCGTTCCGGCGTAATCCGTCGAGCCGATGTAGACGTCGGCCCAGCCGTCGTTGTCGAAGTCGAAGATGCTGCCGGTGATGTCGCCGTCGTCCCAACCGTAGTCGGCGTCGTGTTCGCGCAGAATCCCCGTGACGTCGTTTCCGGGGCGGTCGAAGGCGACGTCGGTCGCGCCCTGATTGAAGAGAAGCTCGCTCGGGTCGGCAGACTCGCCGACGTCCCAGTGGACGATTTCGCTGGTGAGGAGGTCCATCCAGCCGTCGTTGTCTACGTCAGCGCAGGTCGTGGCGCCGCTGTTTCCGCCCAGACGGAAAGCCTCGCGGTCGTAGGTGTGGTCCCAACGGAAGGCGTCGTCGTCTTCGCTGCACGAGATGTACTCGGGCTCAGGAACACCGTCACAGTCGGCGTCGTCGGGGTGCAACGTACACCAGCAACGGGCCGACTCGTTGTCGCTCCAGTCCGTGCGGTCGTCGTAGGCGTACCCGGAGGCGACGCTCTGGTTCTCGTACTCGCCGCCGCCTGTCGCCTGCCACAAGTGGTTCGGAGCCCGACCGTAGGACGACGCCAGAAGCTCTGGATCACCGTCGCGATTGAGATCGCAGGCAAGCGCGCCCCAGGCGACAGAGTGGGCCTCGCCGTTGTTGAGCGTCGAGACGAGGCTCCACTCCATCGTGGTGAGGCCGGCTCCCCGCGTCGCGTCTGTGAACGCGCCGGTGCCGTCACCGAGCAGCAGCCAGTCCTGTGTGGCGTAGTACTGCGTCACCCACAGGTCGAGGTTTCCGTCCCGGTCGAAGTCGATGAAGGCAGCCCCGCCCGGGTCATCGGCGTGGTCACGCACGTCGCTGGCCTCCGGACCGAGGGCGAACCCGCCCGCGCCGTCATTGAGCATGATCTCAGAGGTCTCATCGATGGCGCCGTCGCGGTCTGGCAGTCCTGTAAAGACATCGACGTCGCCGTCGTTATCGACGTCCCCGAGTGCCCAGACCTGCCCCGGCCGGCCGCCGTCGCCGCCCAGCCTTGGCGTGATTACGCCCGAAGACTGGGTGACATCCGTGAACGTGCCCGCCCCGGTGTTTCGTAACAGCCAGGTGTTACGCTCACCGCCCTCGGAGAAGTCGTCCACGCCGCCGTGACCGCGAACAGCGAGGTCCGTCCAGCCGTCCCCGTCGAAGTCGACGCCGTTGATGACAACACCAGCGGCGTCTATCCCCGGAAGACCCCAGGACTCCGAGGCGTCGCTGAACGCTGTGATGCCGGCGGACCACGAGCTGCCTGAATTGCAGATCTCAGGAAGCGTGTCGGTAGACCCGGTGCTGGTGGTTCCGCCTGTCGTCCCGGTTGTTCCCCCGGTGGTCCCAGATGTCCCCCCGGTGGTCGCCGCGCCGGTGGACCCGCCCGAAATCGTCCCGGAGTCAGGAGTGCCCTTCGAGCACGACAAGGTGAGCAGAATCGAAATCGCGTGCATGGAGCCTCCCGGCTACTCGCAGGTGGCGGTCTCGGATGAGCAGGTGAACGCGCCCGACAGGTCGGTGTAGCTGCTGCTCCAGTTCATGTAGACATCGTCGGAGCTGTTGTCGTCGTCCCCGCTGCCCCAGTCGGTGCTGTCGACCACCATGATGTTGTCACCGCTGTAGGAGACCTCCGCGCCGCCGCCGTGGTCCTCTGCGATGTTTCGCAGCACCTCCGAATTGGCGAGCGCCAGGGTGGCGTCTCCGTAGATGTATATGCCCGCGCCGGTCTCCGCGATGTTGTCGGAGATCTCCAGCCCGTCAGCGCTCACGCCGTCACAATCCCAGACGGCCAGGCCGCCGCCGTAGCCCGCGCTGTTTCCGTGGATCATGACACCGTCCACGGTCCCTCCAGCGTCGGAGAGCATCAGCCCCCCGCCGCCCTCCTCCGCGACGTTGTCCATGAAGATGGTGTCGGTGATCGTCGCAGCGACGCTGCTGGAGATCCCAGCGCCTGCGCCGTACTCGCCGGTGTTGTTCATGAACACACAGCCGTCGATGATCACCTCGGTGTCGACGCCCCAGGCGTCCAGGCCGCCGCCGAAGTACTCATTCGTGCCGCCGGTGACGACCAACCCATCCAGCGTGACGGTCTGCCCGCCGCGCACGGTGATGGTGGGCTGGCTCCCGCCGCCGTCCAACGTGACGGACTCCACCCCATCCCGCGCGCGCAGCGTGAGGCTGCTCTCGATCTCCAGGTTCTCGGCGTAGGTCCCCGGGCACACCTGAATGATGGCGTCGCGGTCTGCTACGCGCACCGCGCTCTGTACGGTGGCGTGAGTGCTCTGAAGCGCGCCCGCGGCGCTGAACACGCTCACCCCTGCGTCGTCCGTCGCGGGATCGCAGTCGTTGTCCATGCCATCGCATGCCTCTACCGCGCCCGGGTAGACGTCAGGGTCTGCGTCATCACAGTCCAGATCGGACGTCACGCCGTCACCGTCGCCATCGATCCCGGAGGTGCTGGTCCCGCCGCTGGTCGTCGTCGTCGCCGTGGTGGTCCCACCCGTGGTCCCGCCGCTGGTCGTCCCGGTCGTAAAAGACTCCCCGCTCTGCCCGCCGCCCGGCTGGTCGCGCGTGCATGAGAGGGCGAGCAGGATCGAGATGGTGTACATGGCGCCTCCGGGCTCCAACCTACCCCGACCGTGGTCCGCCGGATCGGTGGGTCGGTTGCGTCAGCTCCATCACGCAGCAGGAGACCCGTCGATCACGCCTGCCACTGAGGGGCGCGCCGCTCCAGGAAGGCCGTGAGTCCTTCTGTGGGGTCGGGGTGGGCCATCAGCTCTTCGAGGTACAGGCGCTCCAGGACCGGAAGCTCCTCATCGAGCCCGCGCTGGAGGGGCCGACGCGCTGCCCGCCAGGCCGCCCGTAGCGCAGCCGCTGAGCGCTCCTTGAGGTGCGCCGCGTACCACCCCCGCCAGGCGGCTTCGGGGTCATCGCAGACCTCATCGACCAGTCCGGCGTCGTGCGCGGCGTCTGCGCGCAGGGCAGCGCCGGTGATCACCAGCTCCGTGGCCTGCCGCCCGCCCACGCGCCAGCGCAGCGCCAGCGCGGCGATCGGGGGAAACACGCCCAGCTGGATCTCGGGGAACCCGATCCGCGCGTCCGGCGTCGCGAACACCCGCCCGCACCAGGTCGCCAGCTCCGCGCCGCCGCCCAGACACTGTCCGCGCACCAGCGCCGCCGTGGGAATGCTGGTGCGCTCCAGCTCACGAAACAGCTCGTGAAACCCGGGCAGCATCGAGTCGACCTTGTCCGGCAGGTGCTCGGCCACCGACGCGCCGAACGAGAAGTGCCTCCCCTCGCCCTCGAACAGCAGCAAGCGCAGCGCGGGACGCGCGCTGACCCCCGCGAGGTGCTCGCGGATCGCCGCGACCATTTTCTCATCGAGGATGTTGGCCTTCGGCCGATTGAGGACGATCCGCTCGACGGTCCCCCCCTCCAGCGTCTCGATTCGTAGCGAGTCCATCACCCCTCCAGATTTGACGCGGGCACACCGCCGGGGCGGACGGGCTGCCGTGTGGGAGATCTTCGTGAGGATGATCCCCACCAGATCGGGACGGAGGGAGCGCGGCGAGCGGTCCTCCGTGTGCCTCAGGGAACCAGGACGATGCGACGCTCGACGCGGTGGGCGTGGGCGTCCTCCAGCGCCTCGCCGACGCCAGCCAGCGGACGCAGCTCGGTGTGCCCCGTGAGGTCGATCCGCCCGTCCAGCGCCATCTCGACGAGGTCCGGGTACAGGGCCGGATCGCAGCCCCAGTTGCCCACGGCGCGGGCGTCGAACGCCATCAGGTTCGACAGCCGGAGCGGGCTCTTCGCCATCGTGAAGCCCACGACGCAGAGCGTCGCTCCGTGGACCAGCAGCCCCCAGGCCGTCTGCTGTCCCGCGGCGCTTCCGGAGCACTCCAGGATGGTCCAGCGGGTCGTGGGCGCGCCGACGGACTTCGCCCAGTCACGCACCCGCCCGCGGATCTCCCGCGGCGATGCGTCTCGTCCGTCGATCGCCAGCCCCACGTCGGCCGCCTCCAGACGGCGAGGGTCGATGTCGATCCCCACCACATGCGCGCCCATCGCCCGCGCGAGCTGCACGGCGTACCCGCCGACCCCGCCGAGGCCCACCACCACCGCCAGCTCTCCGGCGCGCAGCTCGGCCCGCACCAGCGCCTGGTACGGCGTCGACACGGCGTCCGCGATCACGCTGAGCTGCCGCAGTGTGGGCCCGTCCGCGCGGCCCAGCGGGGCGTCGAAGTCATCGGTAGCGCCCGGCACCGGACACAGGCCGCGGCCCGGAAGCACCACGTGTGAGGCGAAGCCCCCGTCGCGATCGTTGCCCGGCATCACCTGGCGCTTGCAGATCATCGGCCGACCCACGCGGCAGTCGGCGCACTCTCCGCAGGGGATCACCGCGGGCGCGACCACGCCCTGTCCCACCAGCTCCTGGTGCGCAGCGCCTGCAGCGATCACCTGGCCGCTGATCTCGTGACCCAGGATCAGGGGCAGCGCGTGGCGGGTCCGCACGCCGTCGTACAGGAACCCCACATCGGTGTGACAGACGCCGCAGCCCGCCACCGCGATCAACACATCTTCGGGCGCCAGGGCTGCGACGCTGCGCTCGGGGGGGCGCAGCGGCTCGCCCACTGCGGTCATCTCGAAGCCGGTCAGAACATGGGTCATGGCTGCGCTCGCCCCCGTTTTCTCTCGCTCGGAGTCCTCCGCATCCCGCGCTCAGTCGGGGGACCGGTCTCGCGCCGTAACAGCGGACCGGGCGCGCGCTCGCAGTGTGAGGGGGAAGCCTTCGATGTATTCTGACTGAGATCAGCAATCGCTGAAGCCACCTGATCGCGGTCAGTCACGAAGACGCGGCACCGCCAACCAGGCGCTCCACACGAGCAGCTGTCCAGGGTCATGTTCGGGGTCGTAACATACGCTGTTACGGCGTAACTGCTCCGGGTGGTCGGCGATCAACCGGCCAGCGCCAGGAGCAGCCAGATCAGCGCGAGGGTCGCGATGAACCCCAGCGCGAACAGCAGGAGCATCCGCAGGGAGCCACCGCGGTGTGTCGCGCGGTGGCTCTCCTCGTACAGATCGCGCGCCTTCGTCGGACGGGAGCTGTGTCGGGCATCAGCGATCCCGTCGCGGACCGCGCCCCCAGGCGAGCCCCCCAGCGCCTTCCGCGGAGTGCGGCGCGGCGCAGAGTACTTCATGGGCGCGCTCGCCATCGGCTCGGGCATCACCATCGGCATACTCGCCTGCCGGTCGGGCATGGCACACGCCATCGGCGCGCTCGACCGCAGCTCAAAGTCACCCGGCCCGAAGGTCGGGAACGGGAGCGGCGCGCCGGGGCTGGCCCAGCCCTCCGGAGACTCGACCGGCTGCGCCACCGAAACCGGAGCCTGTCCCCGGGTGACCCGCTCCTCATCGATAGCGACGAAGGCGGTGAACCTGCAGAGCACCCCGTGGTGCAGAGACGTCTCGATGAGCTTGTGCCGCAGCGCCGCCGACCGCTCCGTGGCGTAGCGATCCTCGAGGGCGCGGACCTGCTCGCGGGCCCACATCAGCGCCACCGAGGGCTGGTCTGTCTGGTGGATGGGCAGCCCCTGCGACCATTGCCGCCCCCGCGGATCGGTCCCTACCACGCGCGCCGTGACCGGCGCCCCGTCGAGCAGTCTGCCGCGCAGCACCACCGGGACCCCCGCGAACAGATCCGCCTGCTGCGGGAGCAGCGTGTCCACCTCGATCCCGTCGGCCTCTACCCGCAGTCCTGTCAGCACAGGTGTGCCCAGCATGCGCTCCAGGCGAGTCATCACCGTGTTCAGGCGATCCTCGGACTCCACCAGCTCGAAGCCGCCCGGCGTGGCGAGGCGCCGCAGGAACCCCTCGTTGACCGCGCGATCGATACCCACCGTACAGACCCGCACGCCGCGGAGGCTGCGGCCCAGGTGCGCCAGGATCTGATCCTCGTTGCCCACCTGACCGTCGGTCACCAGCACGAGCTGTCGGTCTCGAGACCCATCACGCAGCAGATCCGCCGCCCGTCGGAGGGGCCCGGCCATCTCGGTGCCCCCCCGAGACTCCAGCTGGGACAGGAACAGGTCGGCGAAGAAGCAGGCCCGCTCGGTGGCCGGAACGAGCCCGTCCTGTTTGTCGGGGGACTCGACGTGACCATCGAAGGCCAGGACGCAGAACCGGTCCTGCGGACGAAGCGCCGCGATCATCCTGCGAACAGCGCGCCGCGCGGCGACCATCTTCCAGCCGGACATGCTGCCGGAGCGATCGATCACGAAGACCAGATCGCGGGGACGCGGCAGCGTCGGCAGGCGAGGCGGCACCGCCGTGATCGCGAAGGCCGCGCCGCCCTCGGGCTGGGGCACCACGACCATCCTCGCCTGCACCGCGTCTTCATCGACGCAGAAGCGCAGGATCAGGTCGCGGTCCATGCGCTCGTCGGGGGCGTAGCGCACCCGAAACAGCTCTCCGAACCGGGCCATCTCAGCGCCGTGCAGGCTGCTGGAGAACCGCGAGATACGCAGCCCCGCCGGATCGATCTCCACCGCCACGGAGAGCTGCGGTCGCTCGCTGTCGTTGAGTTGGCGCTGCGGGGGCGTGATGCGGGAGGCGTCTGGGACCGCCGCGGTGTCCAGCGACCGACCGCGCCCCACCTGGCGGGTGACCTGCGGCGTCCCCGGGATGTAGCGGGGCGCGACGACCAGCGGGATCCGGAGCGTCACCTCACCGTCCCGACACTGCAGCGGGCCCACCATCGTCAGGAGGAGCCGCGCCTCCTCACCGGGCATCAGGTTGCCGATGGTCACGGTGAAGACGTCGGGGCGCTCCTCTTCGACCAGGGCCGCGCGCTGACCGCTGGAGACCGCCTGGGTGTAGTCCGCGCGGGCCTGACCGCGCTCCTTGAGCATGCCCTCGATCCGTCTCCCGCCGAGCTCCGCCTCGAAGCGATCCACCGCCGCGCGCGGCGGCAGGGGGAAGATCCAGGTGACCTCGACCGGCGCCGCGTGCGGGTTGGCGAAGACCTGCTCCACCGCGATCTCGACATCGAGCGCGATGACCTGGGCGACGATGTCCACGCTGCGCAGCGGCAGGTCGCCCTGGGGGGTGGTGGCGCGACCGAGCCCCTGGCTGGGCTCTTCGTCGTAGGAAGCAGGGGAGCTACGCTCTTCGTTCTTCAGCGGGAGGCTCATGGTCGGTCTCCTGGACCAGTCCATGCGTCGCTAGACACCGCAGCAGGGGAGCGGCGGCTTCGGCGATGGCGCGGAGAGAGGCGCCCGTGGGATGGGCGCCGGGGGGAAGCACCAGGACGACACCGGGTGCGAGCTGGAGGGCTGGGATGGTCGCCGGCGCAGGCGCCACGGGAGCGGGAGGCGCCTGCCAGAACGGCGTCTGGCGGGGGAGCGCCACCGTCTCCCCGGACGGCTCGGCTGGGACTGTTCCGGCTGGAACTGTTTCGGCTGGAACTGTTTCGATCGAACCGGTTTCGACTGCGGGAGGCGGGACTTCGGGGAGGGCCGCCAGCTCGGCGAGCGCCTCATCGGAGAGGGCCGGGACAGCAGCCTGGATCTCTCCGAGGGAGCGCCCGGCGGCCTGGAGCCGCTTGATGGCGACGATCTGGCGCAGGTGTCGGCGGCCGTAGATGGCGGTCCGCCCCCGGAACTCCAGGGGCCGGTCGAGGAGGCTCACGGTGGTGTAGTACCGGATGGTGCGCGCGTCAGGTATCGCTCGGACCCGACCGCTGGACTGGTCCAGCCCGAGCGACGAGAGTGTTCTCGCGACCACCGTTACGAGCTGTTTCATTGTCCAGCGGGGCTCACCCATGCCGACAATCATACACTGTCATAATACAGTGTCAAGTTATCGATGGAGCTTCGGCGATCATGTCCATGGAGCTCGCAAGGTGACCGCGACTGGCGCGCTGGGCTCACGGACGTCGAGCAGGCTTCGTCCGCTGAGCCGAGGTGCCGCCGGGGCCGAGACACACCGGCCCGGTTCGCAGAGCTGATCGGTACTTCAAGGGGTCGTCGGCTCGACTGCGGTTCAACGCTCCCGTGTGGAGGGCGTCACCCGAGGAAGGCGCGGATGGCAGTGAGCGCCTCCAATCCCCCCATGGGGATGGAGACGGTACCCGCCGGCCCCTGGGACTCACGCGGGTTGATGCGGATCAGATGGCTCTCCTCCCGCTGGCAGGCGTAGCGGACGGTCGGGACGGCCGTACCCGCACCGATCTCGATCGCGACGACGCGCCGATCGCGCTGGCGCGCCAACCAATCGCCGTACAGACCGTGCTGGGCGTCTGTGCGATCAGGGATCCAGCCGCCGTCGCCGAACATCAAGACGTTCGGGCGCGAGACGCCACCGCAGCGCGGGCACCGAGGCAGCGCGCCCTCAGCGTGCAGCGGCGGGTACGCCCTCCAGAACCCCTCCGGGCCGCGGAAGTCGGGCAGGCCCGAGTCGACACCCATCCCCGCTCCTGCGCCGATCAAGACGGCATCGGCAGCGAAGATGAGCGACGCAGCACGCTCCAGGCGCGTCGTGATGGTGGGTGTCATCGGGTTTGTCTCCGTCGCGTGCCGGTGCGGGCACGATTCACGTGGAAGAAGATCGCCAATCTATGCGAGTGACCGGACACACCCGGTCCACCCTCAGCGCTATTGTGGCCTGCCCCGTGACTCGAGGCTGCAGTCGTCACTGGATCCCTGAGCCCTCTTCGCGACCTCCTTCGCGGTGGTGAGCGGCGCTGGGGATGCAGTCTCCATCTCGCGGCCGAGCGCGGGTTGACGGACTTCGTCGAGGCGCTCCTCGACGCAGGCGCTCCAGTCGACGCGAGGGATCTTCAGGGGCGCACGGCTCTACACATCGCCGCGTTTCATCGCCGCCACTACCTCGCGCTGACCCTTGTCTCGCGAGGAGCAGACCCAACCCCCCGCACACCTGAAGGCCAGACTCCGCTCCACCTCCTCCCGCGCTGCCACGGCCGGCGGAAGACGGCCCGGGCTCTGATCGTCGGGGGAACTGACCTCGACGCGCTGGACAGGCTCGGTCGCCCCGTCGCCTGGTACCGCGCTGAGCTGAGGGAGCTCGGCGGGCCTCACCGTCGCCCCGGGTTCTGGGTCTTTCATGATGAAGTCGCCGACCTCTTCTCGAGCGGACACCTTCCTGGAGACCGTGCGGCGGCGCGCGATGAGCTGCGTCGAAGGCTCTCCGCAGGCGCCCACGTCGATGTCCGAGATGCGCACGGTGATACACCACTTCACCGAGCGGTCGGCAGTTCTACCGTCATGGCATCGGCGCTGCTGGACGCTGGCGCAGATCCCCGCGCTGTCAATGACGCGGGCGACGAGCCCGTCCACGTCGCAGCGACCTCGGGTGACTCTCGGAGCATGGGACTGCTGATG
Organism: uncultured Enterobacterales bacterium; assembly: GCA_964464515.1. Lineage (GTDB taxonomy): Bacteria > Myxococcota_A > UBA796 > UBA796 > UBA2385 > CAYXGP01. The sequence continues at coordinate 4,572 of CAYXGP010000074.1, read as the reverse complement.
GAGCGCGGCGCAACACGCGGTTCCGGCTGGTGGTCAACCTTGGCCGGATGGGGTTCGCACCCACGGGGTCGCTACAGAGGACTTTCGATGTCTACGTCATCATTTCCTCCTCTCCAGGCTTCGCCTGGCGCACCGCCGGTCAACTGTCCGCGCAGTTGACCGGTGCCCTCACCTCCAGACGAACCCGGCACCCGCGCTCCTGGTTGACCCCGTTGAATTCGACAGCGCTCATCTGCTACTCCTCCTGCTCGGCCGAGCCAGCGCCCGGCGTCCGCTGATTCACCCCAGGCCCCATCATTTTTCGTTTCCACACGAGCCCTGTCACCAACGCAAGTGGCAGCGCGATCCAGACCGTCGCTTCGCTGCCGATCCAACCCAGCTCCACGCTGCGAGACGGCAGCGGAAACGCCAGCAGGTACCCGATCCCCTGGTGACTCTGCAACATATCCATCCCCAGATGCAGGAACATCCCGCCGAGCAGGTTGGCGAACACCCCTCGCCGCACGTCGGCGGAAAACAGCAGCGCCAGGGCGTAGCTCGCCAGCGCCATCCCGATCGGCAGGTGCAGCGGCTCCCAGCCGACGAGCAGCACCCACGGGACGTCCACGTCGCGATGCGACAGCGCGGTGAAGCCGATCCCCGGCAGTCGGCACAGCAGATCGGGCAGGAGCGTACCAGCCACGAAGCTGGCGATGTGCGGACGGCGGCTGGCGGCCTTCCACAGCAGGGCGACACAGGCGTGGGTGACGAGATCAGCCAAGGCGCTCCACCAGCCTGCCGTTACGCCACGAAAACGCCCACGAAGCAGCGATCAGCGCGAGGATGAGCCCGATCGCGCTCAGCGCCTTCTTGGCCCAGCGCAGCCGATGCACCTCGACGGCATCCGCCGCCACGTGCGGCCCGCCAGCGTCGAACGCGCCCCGAACGCTCACGGTGTCTCCGACCGACAGATCCTGCGCTCCGCCCAGAACGGGGATGTCGCGGACCGACTTGGAGATCTCGAAGTCGCCCGGACCGCGAACGGCCGTGACGGTGTACAAGGGAAGCACCAGCGTGCGGCCGTGGTGCGTCGCGGGGGCGGACAGGCAGATCCGCCAGCCGACCGGCCGGGTGGCGGCCCGCTGGGCGTAGTGTGCTCCCAGGCCGCCGAGCGCGAGCAGACTCAGAGCGATCTTCAACCAGCGATGGCGATCGGAGAACACCGGGGTGTCTACTTATGCGCTCGGACCCGGACGACCCGCTCTGCGGTGAGCTGCCCGACCACTGCGGCGGACAGCGTGTCTGCAGCCCGGAGCGCTGCGCAGAGGGCCTCCGCGTCGTCCGGGGGCACCGCCAGCAGGAGCCCTCCAGACGTCTGGGGATCGGCGAGGAGCTTGCGATCGATCTCGGTCACCGCCGGCCCCCAGTCCACGTCGGCGCCGAAGTGCGCGAGGTTGCGCCGGGTTGCGCCGGGGTGTACCCCCGCGGCGATCCACTCGCGGGCGCCGTCCAGCACCGGCAGGGCGTCCATCCACAGCGTGACTCCCAGCTCTGCGCCTCGGGCCATCTCGCGGCTGTGGCCGAGCAGCGCGAACCCCGTGACGTCTGTCGCGGCGTTCACACCTCGGCCGCGCGCGGCCTCCGCGGCGCTGCGGTTGAGGGTGACCATCACTGCTGTGGCGGCGGCCTGCTGGGCGGCCGTGGCGCGTCCCTTCTTGACGGCCTGTGCCAGCGCTCCGACCCCCAGCGGCTTGGTCAGCACCAGCAGATCTCCGGCGCGTCCAGTGTCGTTTCGGAGGATGTCGCGCGGGTGTGCAACTCCGGTGACCGCGAGCCCGAACTTGGGCTCGGCGTCGTCGATGCTGTGCCCCCCGCAGATGCTGATCCCGACCTCTGTGCAGATCGCGGCGGCTCCGGCCATGACCTCGCCGGCCAGCGCCACCGGGAGCTTGCTGCGCGGCCATCCCAGGACGGCGAGGGCGGTGATGGGCGTCGCCCCCATGGCGTAGACGTCGCTGATGGCGTTCGCCGCGGCGATCCGCCCGAACGTCTCTGCGTCGTCGACGATCGGAAGGAAGAAGTCGATGGTCTGCACCACCGCGATGTCGTCGGTGATCGCGTACACCGACGCGTCGTCGCTGCTGCCCAGCCCCACCAGCAGCCGGGGGTCCACCCCCGGGGGGAGCGCGCTCATGATGGTCTCGAGGTCCGCCGGACCCAGCTTGCATCCTCAGCCGCCGCCGTGCGAGTACTGCGTCAGCCGTACGCCGGCCTGCTCCGTCCCCATCACTCCTCCTCCTGTCTGCCTGCCGCCATCCCAGCCAGCATGTGTTCGAGCCGATGACCGACGGTGTGCTCCGCCAGTACGCGGGCTCGCCCGCGCGCCGCGATCGCGCGCGCCGCCTCGGGGTTGGCGCGGTAGAACACCACCTTGCGGTGAAGCTCCTCTGCGGTTCGCCAGGTCTCCACCTCCACCCCCGGCTCCAGCAGCTCCGCCAGCCCCGGTGAGTGCTCGGCCAGCACGAAGCCGCCACAGGCCAGCACGTCGAAGACCCGCATGGTGACGATGTCGGGCTGGTAGATGCGTCCGATGTCGAGGTGGATGAGGCCTGCGTTGTAGATCAGCGTCAGCTCGCGGTTGTGACCGGCCAGTCCGCGGTAGTCGAGGCCCTGATCGCCGAGGATGCGCCAGCCCGGATCGCCCCAAACGGCCACGCCCTCGCCGATCAAACCGGCGATGATGGACAGGCGCTTCTCCGCCGCCGCGAGCTCACCGAGGAGCGCGTCGGGGCGGTGCTCGACGCCGCGGTTTCGGGTGAAGGTGTCCAGCCCCGGGCAGCGGGTCTCCAGAAGCTCGGGCACCCGGTAGGTGGAGAAGTCGGTCCGCTGCGCGGCCAGGACGTCCGAGACGACCTGCGCGGCGTCTCCGATGGGCCGGTTGCAGGCCCGCAGGTACCGCACCAGATCGCGCATCAGCAGGGAGCGAAACCGCTCGACCTGGCCGACGAGGCTGTTGCCCACGAAGCAGATGTCTGCGCCGAACCGCGCCTGCTCGTCGGGGGAGGGGGCGAGCGGGTGCCGGGTGCTGGGGCGGGTCGCCAGGGGGAGGTGCGCCACCTGCGAGGCTCCCGCGGACTGGTACCGTGCGATGTTCGCCTTGCGCCAGGTGTACACCCACGTCCACTCCGCGCCCGCGCGCAGGGGCCGCAGCCGATCGACGGCCGGATCGATCTCCCAGATGAGCAGCGGTACGCGGTGCTCCGCGCACATCTCCGGCAGCCCGTGGGTGGTGTTGATCGCCACCACCAGCTCGGGGGCGACGACGCGCAGGGTGCGGGCCAGCTCGTCGCGACCCACCCCGGTCAGATCCCAGGTCCACACGCGCCAGCCGCGCTCGAGCAGCTCTCGACTCAGGTCGTCTACGAAGAGGGCGCCGGCGCAGATCAACGCGGAGGGTCTGGCGTCGTCGCGCAGGAAGGCATGCTCCCGCCAGTAGATCTGTCTCAGGAGCGGATGGGTGACCCAGCGCGCCCGCGCCTCGGGGGGCTCGGTGACCGGATCGGCGCCGAGCTGCAGGCGCAGGCGACCGCCGCGCAGCGCCTCGCCGAGGTCGGTTCGCTGGAGCATCAACCGCAGCATCAGCGGGTCGCGGTCCCAGGCGATGATGGTCGCTGCAGGCCAGCGCGCCAGCGCTGCGACGACCAGCTCCCCCAGGCCCACGCCGAAGATGAAGATCAGCTCCGCCGGGCCTTCGGGTTCGATGGTGTTGGCGGGGTCGAGGGCAGCGGCGACCTGCCCTGCGTCGAGACCCAGCGAGAACCGGCTGCGATGCACCCGGTACTGCGCGCCGGCATCGGTGATCACCACATGGTCGGTGCGCACCGGCCCCCGCAGGCGCTCCGCGAGCATCGCCTGGGTCGTGGTCAGCGCGATCAGGTTCGCGGTCTGGAGGCCGGACATGCCCCCGACGTATCCGGTCCGCTCACTCCGCGGGCGGCGCCTCTGCCGCGGCCCGCAGCGCCACGACCTCCTTCTCCAGCTCGTCGATGCGCGCGTTGAGCACGGAGAACCGAACGCCGCTGCGCTCGTCCATCTCAGCCTGCGCCAGGCGCGCCTGATCGACGTTGATCACCACCGCTTCGTAATTGCGCTGGGTGAGCCAGATGTTGATGCCGAGGAGCATGAAGCCGAGGATCACCAGCATGCCGCGACGGGCGCCGACGCGCTTCTCCTGGAGGTCGCGGAAGTACTCGAGGGTCTGCACGTCGAACCCGGAGGGGTTCACGGCCTTGACCTTCGAGGGATCCAGCTCCTGGCTGGGGTCGTAGGGAGGGGCGTAGGACAGACCAGCGGGGCGGTTCGGCGGGGGGGCAGCCATGGGATCTCCCGTGCGCAGGGGCCCCCAGCTTACCGATGGTTGACATCCGGAGACAAGCGCTCGACCCCAGACCCACCTGACCCACCGAGCCGAGTTCGGGGTTGAAGTTCATCGCAGGGCTGATTAGATCGGCTCTGCTTCGGGCGATTAACTCAGTGGGAGAGTGCTACCTTCACACGGTAGAAGTCACTGGTTCAAGTCCAGTATCGCCCACC
>CAYXGP010000073.1:0-33116 GCA_964464515.1 uncultured Enterobacterales bacterium | reverse complement strand
GGCTCCACCGTCGTGGTCACTCTCGCGGGGAGTGTCGACGGGAACCCGCAGGTGTGGCCCGCGCGGGGCACGAATGTCCTCCTGGCGGCCCCGGGGAGGGGGGGTTTGGGCCGCCGCTCTGCGCGCGGCGCGCGTCCACCGGCGGACGGCAGGTGGGCGGTGTCCCCGGCGTTGGGGTCGATCCGCGCCGTTCTGAGCGGGGGGAGGGAGGGCCGGGAGTCGGAATCGCCCATCATCAGCCAGGTGCCAGCGGGAACCGGGATTGGCTCCATTGCTTCATATCCAACTCCACCCACCGGGGCGAGGGTGACGTCCCAAGCCACTGGGATAGACAGGCGAGAACCATCTCCCGGGGTCACCGATGTCCGCCGCTCCTCATCCCGGCCTGGCGCGTCTACGGACGATCTTCCAGGAGATGGAGGGGGTGCTGATCGCGTTCTCCGGTGGCGTGGACTCCGCGCTGGTGGTCGCGGTGGCCCACGAGGTCCTCGGCGAGCGCGCCGTGGCGCTCACAGCCATCTCACCGACCTTCCCCCCTGAGGAGCAGGCGCTCGCCGTCTCGGTGGCAGAGCGCATCGGCGTGCCGCACGTGCTGGTGGACTCCCGCGAGCTGGAGCGCGAGGGCTACGCCGCGAACGCCGGCGATCGCTGCTACTTCTGCAAGTCCGAGCTGTTCGATCTCGCCGCGACGGTGGCCGATCGGCGCGCGCTGCCGTGGGTGGCCGACGGCACCAACGCCGACGACCTGGGCGATCACCGCCCGGGGCTGCTGGCGGCAGGGGAGCGGGCCGTGCGGCATCCGCTCGTCGAGGCCGGCCTGGACAAGGCCACGGTGCGCGCGCTGGCCCGCGACTACGCGCTGCCGGTCTGGGACAAGCCGTCGTTCGCCTGCCTGGGCAGCCGGTTCCCCGTGGGCACGCGGGTCACGGCCGCGCGGGTCTCGCGGGTCTCGCGGGTCGAGAGCTTCCTGCGCGTCGTCGGGGTACGGCAGTTCCGGGCGCGCTGGCACACCGTCGAGGGCGGCTCGCTGGTGCGGGTCGAGGTCGACCCCGCGGAGCTCTCGCTGCTGGTCGAGCCGGCGGTGCGCCAGGGGCTGTGCGAGGTCGCGAAGGCCGAGGGGTTCACCTTCGTCACCCTCGATCTGCTGGGGTACCAGGGCGCTGACTCCGTCACATGAGCGGCCCCCCTGGCGAGAGCGGCCCCCCTGGCGAGAGCGGCCCTCCTGATGTGAGCGCCTCTCCCGACAAGGGCGGCGCAGTCACGAAGCCAGGGCCGGGACTGGGAGACCGCACCGAGGGGGTGTCGCCGGACGCCCGACGTCGCGTGCTGTGGGAGCTGATCGCCCTGTGGCTCGTCACGCTGCTCACCATCCGCGGCGTCGTCATGCTCCAGCGCGCGCTGGGTGGCTGGGAGTTCATCCTCGCCGCCGTGCCGCTGCTGTTCATCTACGCGCCTGTCTGGCTGTGCCAGCGACGGGGGGTGGACTCGTATGCCTACCGGCTCAGCATCCCCGCGTTCCGCGATCTGCGCGCGTGGGGCCGCGCGGCCGGTCTGGCGTCTGGCACGGCCGCGGTCCTGCTCATCCCCTGGCTCGTCGGCTACCACCTGTACCAGTCGCTGCTGTTCGGCCTCTCACCGGGGGAGCGCTGGCCCGACGAGCTGCTCACGGTCATCGCCTACCAGGTGTTCTTCGTCGCCATCCCCGAGGAGTTCTTCTATCGGGGGTATTTCCAGACCCGGCTGAATGAGGTGCTGCCTCGGCGGTGGCTGATCTTCGGGGTACCCATCGGGTGGGGCGCGGTGATCGCGAACCTCTTCTTCGCGTTCGGCCACTCGCTGGTTCAGGTGCAGTGGTGGCACTTCGCCACGTTCTTCCCCGGGGTGGTCTTCGCGTGGCTGCGGGAGAAGTCCGGCGGAGTGACGGCCGGAGCGTTGTTCCACGCGACCTGCAACATCGGGGTGCTGATGTTGGATACGGCGTATGGGGTGATATGAGTTCTGGTTGGGCCGTCCCAGGAAAGGAACGCTCCAATGAACGGCGCGGAGGCGCAGGCCCGGTGGCTCGCTGAGACCGAAGTCGTATCCGGATACTTCGAGAGCGCGGCGAGTCGCTGGGCGACGCGGATCCGCGCCGCGGGTGGAGAGAGCTTTTTCTGGGATGGCCTTGGGGCTGCTCAGCGCTCCCGGCTCCACTCGCCGAACCCCTCCAGCGTCCCGCGCCGCCACTTCTGGTAATGGCGCGCGCAGAACCCTCGGGCGCGAGGTGTCTTTACGCACCCGTCCACCCGGCAGATCGCTGCGTCTGTGGCCTCGTCGGCGTCCATCGCGGCGTCTTCGGGCGCGTCTTCCGCTGCGGGGGCAGCGTCGGGGTCGCTGTCATCCTCAGGGTCGCTGTCATCCTCAGGGTCGCTGTCATCCTCGTGGGCGTCGTCTGTCGGAGCGTCGTCTGTCGGAGCCTCGCCTGTCGGGACATCACCTGCAGGGACATCATCGGCAGGGGCGGCGTCCGCAGAGGTGTCCTCCTCGGGGGCTTCTGCCAGCGCCGTGTCTGTCGAAGCTGGCTCTACCGGAGCGGGCTCTGCCGGGCCGTCAGCGTCTGATGGAGCAGCGTCGGCCGAGGGCTCGGCCGCCGCGGCGGGATCTGACGCGGGGGCGACCGGGGTCAGCTCCGCTCTCAGCGCGGCCAGCCGAGCGTCGAGGTCCGCAGGCATCACAGCCCCTCGGACGGTCTCCATCCGGCTGGTGAGCGCGGCCATACGGGCCGATAGCGTGTCGAGCCGCCCCTCGGAGGTGGCGTTGGTGCGCTCAGCGGTGGTCACCCGCCGCTCCAGCCCGTCGAGGCGGGTGGCGAGCGCAGCCAGGGTCTGGGCCAGCTCATCGACGCGCCCCTCGGCGTCGTCGGTGGACTCGGCCAGCCGCTTGATCCCCGACGTGGCCCCGCTGAGCTGGCCGCGCAGGTTGTTGACCAGATCGCGCAGCTCGCGGAAGTCGGTGCGGCTTGGCACCTGTCGACGGTCGAGCGTCTCGTAGATGACGTCTTCTAGGGGCCGCCGCAGGAGCGGTAGCATGCTGTCGGCCATGGTGGCGGCGACGAAGTCCCGGGTACTCCCCATGAACATCCTCCCTGGCGGTTTACACATCTCGGCGTCGGTATTCGGTCGAGAAGAGGGCTGCCAATGGAACCCTTCATCGGATACTGATGTCTGAGGGCCCGATATCCCTTTCGATCGGGTGCGCGCTTCAGATCTCTGGTGCTGTTGCCGAACTGGAGCGGGGGGTGGTAGAACCAGTCGTTCGCCCCGTGTCTCGTGGATACCCGGATCCTGTGGAGAGATGGGTGTCAGGAAAGATGGGAGGAGGTTTGGATGGAGCGCTGCCCCTTCTGCGACGGTCAGGTTGAAGAATCCCTGATCATCAACGGCGGCCCGTGCCCGATCTGCCTCAATGAGATCCCGGGCGAGGAGACCGCCACCGATCCGGGCGCCGCGCAGCAGGCCGAGACCGCTGCCGCTGAGCAGGCCGCACAGAAGTCGCGCACCCGCCTGATGAGCGTCGTCGGGGTGTTCGCGTTGATCGGCGTGGGCGTGGGCACCTGGTTCGGCACGCGGCCCCCGCCGGAGCTGCCGCCGCTGATCACGGAGGTCGGCTTCACGATGAGACACGTCGACTTCCACTGGGACAAGGAGCCGCCGCCGCCGCCGCCTGAAGTGATCGTAAAGGTGGATCGACCCCAGCTGACCAATTCGGGGAAAGCACCCAGCGTCGGTGGTCAGGTGGTCGAGGAGGCGCCGCCCGGGTCCGTCGCTGGGGTTGGTTCTCCCGAGGCGGGACCCGAGGATACACCAGGGTCCAAGGGCCCGAACCTGTTCGATGATCCCCTCGCGCGGAGCGCCGGTCCGAAGTCTCGTGGCCCGCGGGGCATCGTCTTGAAGGATCGCGGCGAGATCCAGGCCATGGTCACCAAGGTGCTGCACCGCTACGCCAAGAACGTGATGGCGTGCGAGACCCAGCGCAGCAGCACCGCCCCCGACAGCTGGCACGTCTCGCTCTGGATCGCCGAGAGCGGTACCCCCTACGAGATCGAGGTCAACCCGATGGGCAAGTCCGATCCGGGGCTGGAGACCTGCCTGGACAAGACGATCAACACATGGAAGTTCGCCCGGGTCGAGCGCGCGTTCAACATCACGCAGGTCTACGACTTCGGCACCTGAGCCGCGCTCTGGCGGGTTCGACTACTGGACATGAGTTCACCCTGAACATAAGCTCAGGGTATGAGCTCCGAGCGCGACCTCCTCATCGATCGGCTCCGGCAGCAGATCTCCACGCTGGAGGTCTCCGGACAGGGAATCTCCAAACAGGGAACCTCCAAACAGGGGAGCACCCGGCTGCCGGCGCGTGAGGGGCTGCCCAGCGGCGTACCTGAGCTGGACGAGTACAACCTGGGTTGGCCTCGCCCGGGCATCTCCGTCGTCCGCGGCGCGCCGGGCACCGGTCGGCTGGGTCTGCTGCTGCCGGCCCTGCAGGAACTGACGCGGCGGCAGCGGTGGGTGGGCGTGGTGGACTGCGCCCAGTGGCTCTACCCGCCTGGTCTGCCCGGAGTGGCCCTGGACTGGCTGCTGATGGTGTGCCCCGGTGGCGAGCAGGCGGCCTGGGCGGCGGCGCAGCTCGCGCGCTGCGCGGTGTTCCCGCTGGTCATCGTGCTCGATCCACCGCGGATGGGGCGGGGAGGGCGGCGCCTCCAGCGGGCGGCCGAGGCGGGGGAGAGCGCGGTGGTGGTGGTCGGCGAGCTGAAAGACGGCGATCTACCGGTCGACCTGCTGCTGGAGATGACCGGACCGTCCCGGGCGCGGTTGGTGCGCAGCCGACGGGGGCATGCACCCGGCAGGGTGCGGATACCGGACCTGTCCGGCTGAAGCCCGCTCGATTACCCCAGGATCACGAGGTGACTCATGTGGCTGACGATGATCTTTGCGGGGATCTCCGCGGGACTGGCCGGTGACTGGAAGGACCAGCCGTTCGAGCAGCGGGTCAACACCGACTACACCGCCTTCACGCCCGGCAAGCGCGTCTGGCAGGTGGGTCTGCTCGGCGCGCAGTACGGGCTGCTGGACAACATGAGCGTGGGGATCCCCGCGACACCGCTCTACTTTCTGCGGATCCCCAACGTCAAGGCGAAGATCACCGCCATCCAGATGGAGAACTTCGACGTCTCCGTCGACGCGAGCTGGTATCGCTACGAGCTGAGCAAGAAGCTCACCGCGAAGGTGCGGCCCATCGGCGCCACGGCGAGCTGGACGCCCGGCGAGCGGTTCGGGCTGCACTTCGGCGCGAAGTGGCTGCTCGCTTCGCTGGACGGTGAGGTGACCACCGGTCAGATCAACAGCGCGATCCAGGACAACTTCGGGGTCTCCTACAAGACCGAATTGAATCAGATCTTCGGCTCCGGCGGGGGCGTGTATGCGGGGGCCACCGCCACCGCGTTCTCGACCCGGATGGCCGCCGATCTCCAGCTCAACCGCCGCGACAGCCTGATCTTCAGCACCACCAGCTACTGGTGGCTGCGGGGTCTGGTCGCTGGCGGCGTCGCGGTAGACAACGGCACCGGCGCCAACACCACGGTCGGCGCCTCTGTAGAGGTCGACTACCCACTGTGGGAGCTGTTCCTGGGGGCCAACGCCATGTCCTGGCAGATGTCCTGGGAGCACCTGCACCTGCGCATCGGTATGCCGATCCCCTGGTACAGCGTGAGCGGCTGGTCTCAGGCGTTCAAGCTGTACTACGTGTTTGGCGGCGGTCGCGATTGAGGAGTCGCGCATCAATAACTTGATCACTCTCGACGCCGATCTACTTCGCCCAGCGGCTCCCCGAGATCTTGAAGTATCCGGATACGACTGCGATCTCGGAAACCCACTGGCCTCGCACCTCCACGCCGATAGCGATCAAGTCACTCTCGCGCGCCTCCAGAGCTCGCCGCTGAGCTTGTCGTGAACGTCCACCTCGCGTTCCTGGGCTGCCGCCTCAACGAGGCCGAGCGCGCGAGCTGGTCCCGCCAGCTCCGGGCTGGGGGGCATGCCGTCGTCGCCCACCCCGCGGCGGCACACGTCATCGTTCTCAACACCTGCGCGGTGACCGCCCAGGCCGCGCGCAAGTCCCGCCAGGCCGCCGCCCGGCTGCATCGCCGCGCGCCGCAGGCTCGGTTGGTGCTCACCGGCTGCATGTCGGCGCTGGAGCCGGAGCGGGCCGCGGCGCTGGCCGGGGTGGATCTGGTGGTACCCAACACGGGCAAGGACGCCCTCGTGGAGCGCCTGCAGGAGCTGGACGGTCCGGGTCTGCCTGCGCTGGCACAGGAGCCGGGGGGCCAGCATCTGTTCGCCGAGGAGCGCACGCGGGCCTTCGTGAAGATTCAGGATGGGTGCCGGCACCGCTGCACCTTCTGCACCGTCACGGTGGCGCGCGGCCCCGAGCGCAGCCGCACCGTGGACGAGCTGGTCGGCGAGGTGGCGGCGCTGCACGCCAGCGGCTTCGCCGAGGTGGTGCTGACCGGCGTACACATCGGAGGCTACGGAAGGGACGTCGGCGCGGATCTGCGCTGGCTGCTGGCGGCTCTGCTGACACGGACGACCATCCCCCGGATCCGCGTGGGCTCGCTGGAGCCCTGGGGCCTGCCCCCGGGCCTGCTGGAGCTGTGGGCAGATGGTCGCCTGCAGCCTCACCTGCACCTTCCTGTGCAGAGCGGGGCCGACAGCGTGCTGCGTCGCATGGGGCGGCGCTGCACCGCAGACGGCTACCGGGCCCTGGTGGCGCGCGCGCGGTCGGTGGTGCCGGACCTGTCGGTGACCACGGATCTCATCGTGGGTTTTCCTGGCGAGACCGACGCGGAGTTCGAGGACAGCCTCGCGCTGATGGACGACCTGAGATTTGCACACGTGCACCTGTTCACCTACTCGGCGCGCGCGGGGACCCCGGCGGCGCGCCTGCCCGGACACCTCCCGAGCCGCGTGAAGCGGGCGCGGGCGCAGAGAGCTGCAGAGCGGGCGGAGCGGCACCGGCTGGAGGCTCGGCGTGCTGCGATCGGCGGGGTGCGGCCGGTGCTGTGGGAGCGGAGCCCCGAGGTCGGGCGCTGGACGGGGCTGACCGACCACTACCTGCGGGTGGAGACCCGCTCTGCTGCGTCGCTGCGTGGGACGATCACCCCCACTCGGCTGGTCGGACTGGCGACAGATGGATTGGAGGGGGAAGTGATGGCGTGACGCTGGAAGCATCTGAAATAGATTGGGATGATTCTGCGCGAACGCAGAGATCTGTGGGCGTCATCGAGGGCAGCGACCCCGGTCATCCTGATAGGGTGCAGGGTGGGATGCCTCGAAGATGCCAGGTTATCGGGTTGAGTAGGGAAGGTGTGATGGGCTGGACGACGATCGCACTTCTGGTAGCTGGTGCCTGCTCGAAGAGCGGCGGGTACTCTGTCTCGATCACAACCGTAGAGGACTGCCCCAGCGAGATGAGGCTGCTCAGAGGGGAGACGGTCGGTCCCAGCGTAGTTCGGCTCTTCCTCAGCCTGCGCGACTGCGAGGGCGGCGGGATCATCGACGCCGCGGAGGCTGACTTCACGATTCAGGAGGACGGCGAGGAGCTGTCGCTCTCCGAGAACGACCGGCAGATGATCCCGCAGGAGGCGGCCTATGAGGTCAAGGATCTCCTGCTTCTGGACATGTCTGGCTCCCTCGCAGAGTCGGGCGACCTGGCGTTGATTCAGCAGGCTGTGACCCGGTTCACGGAGAGCCTGGACAGCCAGGAGATCGCCATCTACGCCTTCGACGGGCGCGAGGACATCCAACTCATCGCGGACTTTACGGACGATCAGGAGGCCCTGGCCGCCGCGATCGCGTCGCTGGACACCTTCGCTGTGGAGGGCAGCGCGACCAACCTGAACGGCGCGGTGCTCCGAGGCCTCGAAGCCCTGGACCTCGCGGCGAGCGGCTCAAGCGGCCCAGGCGGCAGGTACTTCGTGGGCAACCTCACCACGCTCACCGACGGATCGGATCAGGCTGGACGAGAGACGGACGAGGCTGCCGCTGCGGCCGTCCAGTCAAGCCCCCACGCGACGTTCACCGTCGGGATCGGGGAGGGGACCGACGCAGACCACCTGCAGGCCCTGGGCGCGGATGGGAGCTGGACGGTGGCAGATGTGGATGCATTGGAGGATGCGTTCGCCCAGCTGGCGGAGCGGATCCAGGATCTCGCCGACAGCCTGTATCTCCTGGGGTACTGCTCTCCTCAACGTAGCGGCCAACACACCCTGAAGATCACGCATGAGTCGGCGAGCGGTGGTGACTCGCTGAAGATGTCGTTCTCAGCGGACGGCTTCGAGGAGGGGTGTGTACCAGACGACCTCCTCCCCGAGCAGGACGCTGGCACCAGCGGAGGAACGACCACGACGGGTGGAGAGACCTGGGCAGGCGTCGACCTCGTCAGGATGCCGGCGGGGAGCTTCACGATGGGCTGCACAGCGGGCCAGGGCGATGACTGCGACGGCGACGAGGTGCCCCACGACGTGACGCTGAGCCACGGTTTTTTCATCGGGGAGACGGAGCTGACGCAGTCGGAGTTCGAGGCGGTGATGGGGTACAACCCGTCGTCTTTCGATTCATGTGGAGAGAGCTGTCCGGTGGAGAACGTGAGCTGGCACGAGGTGGCCGCGTTCGCCAACGCGGTCTCTGACGCTGAAGGTCTCGAGAGCTGTTTCACCTGCAGCGGGAGCGGGAGCAGCGTGGAGTGCTCTCCAGTAGACGCTGACGCCTACGCCTGCGAGGGGTATCGCCTGCCGACGGAGGCGGAGTGGGAGTACGCGGCGCGCTGCGGCGCAGACTGGAAGTACGCCGGCTCCGATGACGCGGACGAGGTGGCCTGGTCCTCCGACAACAGCGGCGCAGAGCCCCACCCGGTCGGCGGTCTCGCCCCCAATGACTGCGGGCTCTACGACATGAGCGGCAACGCACACGAGTGGGTCTGGGACTGGTACCAGGAGGCCTATCAAGACGACCCTCACCAGAGCGGCTCCGTGGATCCGGTCGGGCCCCGGACCGGCACCGAACGGGTCATTCGCGGCGGCTCCTGGCTCAGCACCCCGATTCGCGCACGGGTGACGAACCGGGGGTTCAACGCCCCTCGCGAGAGCGGCAACAGCATCGGCTTCCGACTCGCGAGGACAGACGTCTGAGCCGACCGTGGGCTCATCTCCTGCGTGTAACACCACTCCTGGCGCGACTTCCAGGGGGGGAGCCGTGTGCTACAGTGCCCCTGCGTCGATCCCTGACGATCCGCGCGACGACGCCTTGCCTGCCCTCCACATGAAGCGCTGTGAGCTCTGAGTCCCTGCGACAGCGCCTCCTCTGGCTGACGATCTCGGCGCTGGCGGCCGCCTGCTACCTGGGTGCGCTCGACGCGCCGTTCGTCTACGACGACAAGATCGAGGTCATCGGAAACAGCACCCTGCGGGTGGCCGAGCGCTGGGACGTGATCGTCCGCTACAACCTCTCCCGCGCGCTCCTGATCGTCAGCTACGCTCTCAACTACCAACGGTTCGGGCTCGATCCGACCGGCTACCACGTCACCAACCTGGTCATCCAGACGGGGGCGATCGGGGCGGCGCTGTGGATGGCGCATCGCGTGGGAGCGCTGGCCCGCCACCCCACCCCGCTGCTGGCGGCGGGGGTCGCCACGACGCTGTGGGCGGTCCACCCCGTGCTCGTCGAGTCGGTCACCTACACCACGGGACGGTCCGAGACGCTGTGTGGGCTGTTCGTCTTTCTGTCGCTGGGAGCCTGGGCCGCGGCGATCAGGCGCACAGAAGGGCGCGAGGGCCGGGCCTGGCCGCTCCGTCTGGCGGCGCTTGGGGCGTTCGGTCTGGCGGCGCTGACCAAGGAGGTCGCCGCGCCACTGCCGTTTGCGTTGGCGGCCATGTCGTTTCTGCTGAGTCGAAGAAAAGTGCCGTGGGGGTGGCTGCTGGCGGCGTTCGCAATGCTGGTCGCGGCGGTCGCGGTACGCCACGGGGTGACCGGAGAGTGGCTGCCGCGCGAGGTCGACCGCCCGCTGGGAGTGCAGGCCGCGACGTCCGCCTGGGTGTGGATACGCTACCTCGGGCTGTGGCTGGCGCCAGTGGGGCAGACCCTGTTCCACCACGTCGAGGACGTCGGGCTGTTGAAGGGGCTGCTCTCCGCTCTGGCTTGCATCGGTCTGGTGGCGGGCGGCGTGTGGACCGCTCGGCGGCGGCCAGCGTCGGGGTGGGCGCTGCTCTGCGCCGCGCTCTTTTTATTGCCCAGCACGTCGATCGTCCCGCTCAAGGAGCACATGGCTGAGCACCGGGCGTACCAGACCGGCCTGTACCTTCTGTTGGCGGCGGCCTGGGCCTGGCGGGGGAGCTGGCGGCCGCTGGCCGGCGCGCTGGTCGTGGCGCCGCTGTTGATGTCGCTCACTGTGCGTCGAAACGCGGTGTGGAGCAGCGAGGTGGCGCTGTGGGAGGAGGCGACGACGCTGCGACCGGAGGTCGCCGATGCCTGGTACGGCCTGGGAGACGCGCGCCGGTTCGTCGGCGACTTCGCGGGTGCTGCCGCGGCCTATGAGGGGGCGATCGAGCTGCGTCCGGGTCACCTCGAAGGTTGGAACAACCTCGGCATCGCGCGGGCCGAGGCCGGAGATCTGGACGGCGCGCACGCGGCGTGGCTGTCAGCGCTGGAGCAGGACCCGTCCTACTGCAAGGGGCACAACAACCTGGGCTCGCTGGCGTTCCGGCGTCAGCGGTGGGATCTCGCGCTGACGGAGCTCCAGGCCACGCTGGCGTACTGTCCGAAGGACCCCATCGCGCACTTCCTGCTGGGCAACATCTTCTTCGGGCCGCGTTGGAACCGGCAGCTCGCGCTGCATCACTATCAGCAGGTGCTGGAGGTCGCGCCCAACTTCGGGGAGGCCGCGGTCATCAAGGAGCGGCTGCTGAAGTTGACGTGGTAGACGCTCGACGGGATCACAGCGGATCGACACAACACCGAAACCCAACCGAAGCATAGAAACCCGTCGGTTGCTTCCCCACCGACGTATACCCGCACGGCACCGCCCGCCCGCCGTAGTGCGCTCCTCCCCGCTTGTCGGTGAGCGGCCGCCCGAAGGCGTCTACCCCGCCCGGGTCCGACCACTCCCACAGGTTGCCGGCCATGTCGGCGATGCCGGTGGGGGTGACGCAGTCGGGGTGGGCGCCGGTCTTCGAGAGGGGTTGGCGTCCGTCGTCGCCCTCGGAGAACGCACAGACGCCGGGCCGGAGCGCGCCGTCGAGGGTCGGGAAGTCGGCGCCGCCTGCGCCCGGTACACCGTCGCATGCGTCGGTCCACTCCGCGCTCGTACACAGACGCCAGCCGTTGTGCTGACACGCCGCGACGGCTTGCTCCCACGAGGCCGAGTCCGGGACGTGACCAGGCGCCGAGACGAGTCGGACCCGGGCAGGATCGGCCAGCCGAAGCACGCCCGACAGCGCCACGCCGTGGAGCGGCTCCGCGCGGATCTCCCAGGCGTGGATGCAGAACGGGCCGCCTTCGCCCTGCGCCGCGACCATCCCGTCGGGGCAGCGCACCGAGGTGCTGCACGCCAGCAGCAGCGCGATCATCCCTCGACCAGCCGCCCGCCGAAGGCCTGACGTCCGGCCGCCGCGGGCTCCAGCCGCACATGCACGCGCTCGGGGAGGC
Source organism: uncultured Enterobacterales bacterium (assembly GCA_964464515.1). Lineage (GTDB taxonomy): Bacteria > Myxococcota_A > UBA796 > UBA796 > UBA2385 > CAYXGP01. The sequence continues at coordinate 21,384 of CAYXGP010000073.1, read as the reverse complement.
GATCGGTCGCGCCTGCGATGGCGCGGGTCAACGCCACCACCACGTGATCGCGCTCGGGCCTCGGCGGGAGAGCCCGCAGGACGACCGTCGCGAAGACAGGCCGCTGCGGCGGTGCGTGGTTCTCGGCGTAGGCGTCAGCGGGCAGCGTCCGCACGCGCACCCACGTGCGGCCCTGATCGGTCTGGAGGGCGTCTCCGGTGGCGTCGGCCAGGCGCTGCGCCAGACCCTGGGGCCGGGCGGGGGGACCGATCAGCTCGACATCGATCAGGGGCACGGTCGCCTCCGGTGTACCCCGCTCTCGGGGGCCCTCTGGTTATAGCGGGACCATGCTCATCTGGTTGCTGGCCTGCGGCACGACCGCCGACGAGTTGACGACCGACCGCCCCGTCGCTGACCTGCAGACCGCCACCGCGAACCTCGGCTGGTACAACGGCACCGGCGGCGAGTACAACACGCTGGGCTTCGGCGACGACGGCGGCTTCTACATCGGACGCCTCGACTACGTCGAGTTGGATGACGAGACGGAACAGAGCGAGGAGCTGACCGGCGACCTGGAGTCGTCCATCGTGACCGTCTCATCGACCACCGACCCGCTGGGGCGCGTCGACTCGCTCACGTTCGCGATCTCGGGTGCGGATGTCGAGACGGACGACGGAGGTGTAGACGTCGCGTGGGACATCTACGGCGTGGACGAGCCCGATGAGCCGTGGCGCTACACGTCGGTGTGGGCCTGGTTCGAGCTGCCTGGGTACACCACGGTCCTCGTCGGCACGTCGGGAGACGGCCCCGAGCAGGTGGTCGACGGGGTGTTCCTGGATCGCACGGTGTACCTGGACGAGGCGTTCGAGCCCGAGGGCGTGACGTTCGTGGCGATCTCGCTGCAGTCCGCTCGCCGCTCCATCCGTTTCGTCGATGTCCCCGTTCCTGGGCCCGGTGGGCTTCGCTGGCCCGATCACGGGGAACGCCGGTGGTTCAAAGCTCGGTCAGCAACAGGCGTTAGGTGACGGGGGTGATCTCCTCCAGCGTCGCCGCGGGGGAGAAATCGCAGAGACGCTTGGTGTTCTGGCACATGTAGAAGCTCTGCGAGGCGGTGCAGAGCTTCTATCCTCAAAGACGCTTAGGCCGCTCCAGGGAAAGAAGTCTCCCATGATCGGCGTGAGGGCGGCCCCGCGTGAGGCTCGGCCTGCGAGGCCCCGGGTCCACTGGCTTGCGGCGCTCAAAGTCGGTTCTGGCCCAAATCAAGAGACAGGGTTCGAGGGCGTCGCACGATGGTGGGCGATGTGCATCCGTGTGGGACCGCCCTCAGGGGGGGAGATTGCTTTTCCTGGAGCGGCCTTATCGGCGCGAGCAGGCGGCGGAAGAACCTCTGCCGCTGGCCTTGCCGCCGTCAGTACTGCTCGGCGTCCTCTTCCTCATCGAACTCTCCCTCTTCCTCTACCGTGGCGTCCTGATACTGCTGGTACTCGCTGATGAGGTCGTTCATGTTGCTCTCGGCCTCGGTGAAGTCCATCTCGTCCATGCCCTCGCCGGTGTACCAGTGCAGGAAGGCCTTGCGCCAGAAGCCGACCTCGTCATCGACCGCGGCGCTGCAGTCGGTGTCGGGGGTGACCGCGGCGATGTTCACATCGCCGGGTTGGTCGCCGCCGCCGCCGGTGTTGCCGACGTGCTCCGCGGGCTGACTGCACGACTCGGTGGAGACCTCCGCGTCACCGAGGCCGTCACCGTCGGCGTCCTCGAACCAGGTGAGCGGGCAGTGGTCTTCGTGGTTGATGTGGGACTTCAGCGCGTTGACGCTCACCTCGATGGTGTTGATGCTGCCGTTGCCCGTCGGGTGGCAGAGCTCGACCTTGGCGTTGTTGCCTCCGCCGGCGAAAGTGAGGGTGGGCAGAGCCAGAAGAGGGAGGGCAGCGAGGGTGTGGGTGAAGCGCATCGAGAGACTCCTGATTGATGGAGGGGGCCGATAGTCTCCCGTCCTCCGAAACTCAACCGAAAAATGTAGGGGAGCGGATGGGAATCAGCTCAACTTCCCGAAAAAATACGTGCCAGAACAAATTGTTGAGCACATCATAAGATGTATGAGAATGTGGTTGTCTGCATCACAGGGCGGCCTTCCGCCACTCCATCGGCGGCAGGAACGTCTCATACACAAACGCGCAGTCTCGGCGGATCTTCGCCTCGTCCAGCCCGAATTTTTCGAGGTTGTACTTGTGCTTGGACTTGTACGCCCGCTGCTTGTCCGCCTTTTCGGCGATGGTGGCGCGAAGCTCAGGCGTCATCTCTTCGCCCAGGAACGCGCACATCTCCTCCATCATGCCGTCGAAGTCGGCCATCATGCGGTCATATCGAACGATGAAGACACGGTCCTGATCGATTTTTCCATTCGTCCAGTCGTCGTGGAACCGTCGGAAGAGCATGATCCAGGCGTTGTACATGCGGTCAAGCCAGAGCTGCCGGGCCTCCTCGGGCAGGCTCCAGAACCCGAACGCCTTGTCCAGCACGCCGATCACCAGGCTCATCGATGACGGGATGACCGAGACGGGATCGCGCACGGTGTACAGGATCTGTGCGCCCGGGAACCGCTCCATGAACTCCGGAAGCCGCGGCGCCAGCGAGAACAGCTTGGCGATGTTGCGATCGGTCTTGTGCAGCACCAGGCTGCGGCTCCAGATCTGCTCCAGCCAGTCGAAGTCACGCTTGGAGGTGTCGCGGACCCTGGGATCGACCGAGGGCATCATGTCGTCTGGATCGAACGACAGAAAGAACCCGTAGAGAAAGAAGCCGTCGAAGTACCGGAACAGCACGCCGACGTCGTCCGTCTCGACCGAAGACAGGCTGGTGTGGTGCGCGGCCGTCGAGTGGTACCTGGCCGGAGAGATCAGCTCCAGCAACGGCATCAGCGGCTTGAGGAAGAACTGCAGGAACAGCGAGGGGTAGAGCATCAAGAACAGCTCCATCCCCGATCCGAAGCCCTCGGCGGCCAGGAACCGCTGCAGGAACGTGGTGCCCGTGCGCGGGTTGCCGACCAGCACGATCGGCCGATCTGCCTTCGTCTTCTTCAGCTTGGGGAAGAACACGCGATCGAGCGCCATGCCCATCGCGACCACCATGCGGATCCCGACGAATACCCAGGAGACGAACAGCGGGCGGATGTAGACGCCGTGGGTGTTGCGCAGAATGCGGTAGACCCGCGCGCCTCTCGACAGTATTGAGTCCATCAGTCACACTCCATGTAGCCGAGCGCGCAGAGCGCCTCCTTCTCGGCGTCGCTCAGGTTCGCCGGGTCCTGCCGGGGGGCGTCGATGGACGCGTCCAGCTCCGGCAGGCCCAGCTTCTGCTTCCAGTCGTCCAGGCGGTCGTTCATCCGCACCACCATTCCGGGATCGGACTGCGCGAGATCGTTCATCTCGCCGGGATCATCGACCAGGTTGTACAGGAAATCACCCTCTGTCGAGTGCTTGACCAGCTTGAATTGGCCCCAACGGAGGGTGCGGTACCGACCGTGCGGATTCACCAGCGGCCCCTCGCCGTTGGAGGTGCCCGGCGCGAACCGCGCGGCCAGCATCTCCTCCTCGAAGCGCTCGGCCAGGATGGGCTTGCCCACCTCCTCGCCATCGATACCAGGCAGCAGGTTGCCCACCTGCACGATGGGCGGGGCCTTGAGACCGGCCAGCTCCATGATGGTGGCGAGCGTGCCCACCGTCGAGACGGGCTGCGCGACCTTCGAGCCGGCGGGGATCGCCTCGGGGTAGCGGATCACCAGCGGCACCCGCAGATCCTCCTCAGACACCGGCGTGACGTGGCCGAAGGCGCGATGCTCGCCCATCACCTCGCCGTGATCGCCCAGCACCACGACGATGGTGTTGTCCAGGCGGCCCGCGCGACGCCAGGCGTCGATCACCCGACCCACCAGATAGTCGGTGTACTTCACGCCGCCGTCGTACATGTCGACCAGCGGCTGGTGGACCTGGTCGTACTCGGCGTCGGTGAGCTGGCGTCCGAACTGCACGCCGAACGCCACCTGCCCGGCCTCGCGCAGCTCGGCGATCGGCCGCTGCTGGTAGGCGTACAGGTAGTCGTCGGGGAGCTGGTGGAACGGGAAGTGCGCCTCGAGGAAGTTCACGAAGACGAACGCGGGGCGATCGCCCTGCCGACGCTCCATCCACGCGTCGACGTTGCCGACGACCATGCCGCCGCCCTTGTCGATGGCGCCGCCCAGCCCCAGCACGTCGATCCATCGGTAGATGAAGGAGAAGCCGCGGCCGCCCGCGCCTGACTGCCAGGCCTTGTCGTTCGCCATGAAGCCGCGCGTGAGGCCGAAGGCATCGGAGATGTGCGGGTTGGCTGAGAAGCAGCGGGTCTCCCAGCCGCTCCGCGCCAGCTCCTCGGCCATCGTCGGCAGGCGGTCATCCAGCAGCCGCGTCTCGCCGTGGGCGTTGTTCCATGAGGGGAAGGTGCCGGTGAACAGCGCCGCGTGGGCCGGCAGCGACCACGTGGCCGGGGAGTTGGCGTCCTCGAAGATGACCCCCTCGGCGGCGAGCTGCTCCAGCACCGGGGTGGTGTCGCGCTCGTAGCCGTAGGCCGAGGCGCTCTGCGCGCGCACGGTGTCCATCACGATCATCAGGATGTCCGGCGCGCCCTCCGGGGCGTCGGCGAGGTCGGGTGGGGCGGCCGACTTGCTGGTCATCGCGTGGGCGACCACCGGCACGATGAGGGCCACCGCTTGAATCGCGATCGCCGCGCCGACGGTGCCGCGGGCCGAGCGCTGCCACAGCTTGCGGCCGATGGCGTAGACCACGAAGCCTGCGATGGACGGCGCGATCCACATCTGCAGCTTGCTGGGATCGACGGCCACCCAGCGCTCCATGCCGATCCACACCAGCGTGAGCGCGGCCGGGTGGAGCCACAATCCCAGTGAGCTCTCTGGGCCCTGCGGGAGCTTCTCTGAGAGCGCGAACAGCGGGCAGAGCAGCACGCCGAGCGCCACACCCAGGACGATCTCCATCGCGACTGCCTGGAGCGCGAAGCCGGTGAGCGGCGGCATGCCCAGGGCGACGATCAGGCCGATTCCGGTGATGAGGTGGACCGTCGCGATCGCGACCCCGTAGCCCAGGCCACCGAGCAGGCCACGGCGCAGCAGGTCGCGCGGGGAGAGGGACATCGGCAGCTCCTGGGCGGTCTTGAGCCGGGGCGGGGGGGTATCATGTCGGCATGTCGAGCGCCTCGCTACCGCCTTCTTGGACGCGGTAGCGTCGATCCCTGGTGAGCGCGCCGCCGGTTCCGGTGTTTGAGGTTGTCTCCTACGAGTGGGATCCCTGAAATCCGGCCCTGGATGTGGTAAAAGGGGGCCTTTCGTCGCTATGACGCCTCTTTGGAGGCGCTCCTTTCACTCTTTCCGGGGACGCCGATGTTGTTCAACAAGGCCCGCGAAGCAGTCGACCTGCCCGCCGATGAGTATCTGACTCCTGAGCAGGTGCTGGAGCTCCAGCACATCCTCATCGACCAGGCCAACACGATCCTCTCCACGTCGCGGACGACGGTGAGCCAGCTCGCCGAGAACCGCGAGATGGATCCCGATCACCTCGACCAGGCCTCGTCCGAGTCCGAGCGCGACTTCTCGCTCCGCCTGGCCGGCCGAAACCGGCACCTGCTGAACAAGATCCAGCACGCGCTGCGCTGCATCGACGAAGGCGAATACGGCACGTGCGAGTCCTGCGGCGTGCCGATCAGCTACCGCCGCCTGATGGTCCGACCGGTGGCGCGGGTCTGCATCGACTGCAAGACCCAGGCAGAGCAGCTCGAGCGGCGCAGCCGCGCCATCTGAGCGCCCGCAGAGGAGCACTCAGGAGGCGGGGTCCTCAGAGCGGCAGGGCCGCAGGGGAGTGGCCGCAGAGCGATGGCTGCAGAGGTGCTGCAGGGGGAGGGGTGCGTCACAGCTCGAAGGCGCCGCCCCCACCCAGCGCCAGCCCGGCGCTCCACGTGGCGCCGAGCTCGTCGGTGGCCGGCTTGCGCCCCTGAAAAGCGAACACCTGTCCCACCGCGGACAGGCTGAGCCACCGCGCCAGCGGGAGCGACAGCCGCGTCTCTCCCAGCCCGCGCAGCCGCAGATCGCTCTCGTCGTCTTCTGGCGTGAGCGCGTAGAGCTGCACGTCTCCCAGCGTGCCCCACTTCAGCGGCCCCACCAGGGAGACGCTGGTCTCCCACGTCAGGCGACCGCCCAGCTCGGGGGCTCGCTCCTGGTTGAGATCCCTGCTGGCGAGGGCGCCCACCCGCAGGCTGCGCAGCGCGCCCCATCGCAGCGTGGCGAGGCCGAGGGTCAGCGAGAGATCAGCCTGCGTGTCGTTGACGGTGCCGTCCTCCTGCTCCGTGGGCGTGAACTCGCTGTCGTACATCAGCTCGGAGAAGGGCATCGCTCGGAGGGCTGTCTGCTGCGGGAAGGCGAGGGCCGGCAGCGACAGCGACGTGGAGAGCTTCCAGTCGTCGGACAGCTCCTCCTCGGCGTCGTCGGTCTCCAGCGTGGAGAAGGCACCCTGGAAGCGAAGGTCGCCGGCGATGGCAGCGCTCGATACCTCCAGCGCGACGTCGTTGTCGGTCGCCAGGCTGAGGCTGGACGGGCTGGTCACGAGCGTCTCGGGGACGGCAGCGAAGGCGTCGCTCTCGGTGCCCACGAAGTTCAATGACGACAGCGAGATCTGCCGCACCCGCAGCAACCACAGGGTCGGCTTCGTCAGCGGCGCGCGGAGGGACTCCAGCGCGGCCTCGGGGCTGCCTTCGGCGTCACGCCGAGCCCGCAGCTCGCCCAGGACCACCCCCCGCAGGGTCACGGGCGTGCCGTCCGGGTGGGTCAGCACCCGCGAGGCTGCGCCGTCCAGCGGCTTCGTGGCATGCACGGTGGGCAGGATGCTCTGGAGCGGGGTGCCCCAGCGGGTGCGATCGGTCGTGACCACCCGGTAGGTGCGGTCTGACTCGATGCTGCGCCCGCGCGCCTTCGGGAATTTCACGCCGGGGAGCGCCCCACAGCTCACGGGCACCACGCCGTAGCTCTGGTCGAGGAGCTGCTTCATCTTGTCGCCGGGCACACGATGGACCTCCAGCACATCCAGCACCGCGAGCTGATCGGCGATCTGCAGCTCGCTGCGCGGGCCGGGCAGGCGCGACGGGCGGGGGGGCGTGCGCAGCAGCACGGTGTCCGCGCCGGTGGCGTCGAGCACCGCGCGGCACACCACCGCGGGCCACTCCTCGGCGGGGAGCTCAGGCAGCAGCGGGTGATCGAGCTCGGGGTAGTGCGCGGCGCGGGTGGCCGTGAGGGCGGCGCTCAGCTCGGGGTCGAGGGGGAGATCTCCCCGCACGAGCTCCGGCGTGCTGGACAGCTCCTTCAGCCGACCGACCGACAGCGACAGATCGACCGTGCCCAGCCCGTCCAGCGGCAGCGTGACCGGCGCCCCCTTGATGTCGCGGTCGTAGGTCCGCAGCGTGGTGCGGCGCTCGGCCACCCGCAGCGTGGCGAAGGTCGGATCGCCCAGCATGACGTCTGCGCCGTGCAGATACCGGCGAAGATCGGCCATGACGTCGGCGCTGGCGGTCGTGAGCACCACGACTGCGTCCGGCGGGCGATCCGAAGACGTCAGCGCGTCGATGGCGGCCTGGGTGCCCGTCACCGGATCGCCGATGGTGATCCCCTCCTCCCCCAGACGGGGGATCTGCCGCGCCAGCGCCGGGTCGAGCGCGGCGACGAACCCCACCCGCACGGGGCCGCCGGGTGTCTGCGCCTCCACCACATGAGACGGCGGGAGCGCGAGCGCCGGATCCTCGGCCGACCAGTTGGAGGCGATGTACGGCAGCTCAGCGCTCGCGATCTCGTCCAGGAAGTGACGCGCTCCGGCCAGCAGCTCGGTCTCTCCGGGGGCGAGGGCGTCCGGACCGAGGCGCTGCAGCAGCGGGACCCCCAGCGGGCGATGCAGCGAGAGCGCACCGTCCGCCACGCTGCTCGCGCCGTCGAGGAAGCTCCCCGCGTCCACGTACAGCGCTCCCGGATCGTCCGCGCGGAGCTCGTCGATGCGCGCGACCGTGCGCGGCCCGCCCTGCACCGGCCTGCCGATGACCAGAAGCTCCGGTCCGCCCTCGGGCAGCGCCCCGGCGAGCGCCTGCCGGAACTCGAAATCGGACAGCTCCCAGGTGGGGAAGCCCCCAGGGCGGCGACCGGCGGGACCCACGAGCCGGGCCTTCGCGCCCGCGCCGTTGGTGCAGTCACGGATCCCATATTCGCTGGGCGTGCCGCCGCTCTCCACGAGCGCGTCGGCGAAGTCGCCGGGGGGCGTGATCACCAGCTCGGTGCGGATCTCCACCGCGCCCGAAGGAGAGGGACGCGTACAGCGGACGTCGCCTCCGGCCAGAAAATCAACGGCGCCTTGCGGATCGAGGTGCTCGGGGAGCAGCACCCAGGGCTCCTGCACCAGCACCCCGTGGACCATCTGCAGGTCGGGCGCACCCGCGGCCGCCTGCACCGGGCCGAGGCTGGCGAACGGCGTGAAGCCGGCGCCCACCCCCCGTCGATCGCCGGTGTAGATGATGCGGACCGCGCGCTGTGGCGTGGCGGCGGCGGTGAGGGTCAGCGCGAGCGCGAGCGTGAGCATGTCGGCCTCCGAAGGAGGCGAGGTCTAACCACCTTCTACGGCCCCACTGCAACAGCCGGGGGTCAGCCCTTGCGTTTGCGGCCCCTGCCCGCTGGCCGGTTCAGCCGCGCCATCACCACCTCGGCGTTCTCATCAGGCGTGCCGGGCCGGTCGTACGTCTCCACCTCATCGGGCGCGGGCGCTGCCGAAGAGTACTCTCCTGAGGCGCGCTGCTTGAGATTTTGGAGCCTTCCTCGGATACGATCTCGGAGTCCCACGATGTCATCCCGCCGGGTTGGGGTCGCGCCTCGCTTCAGATCGCCTATCCTACCGGCTGCGCAACCGCCGGACCCGGGAGCTGTCTTGACCCTCACGCTGGAAGAACTGATTCGGTTCCTTCTCCAGGCGCCGCTGTTCGAGCGGCTCACCCACGCCGAGCTGGCCACGGTGGTCCGTATCCTGCGTGTCGAGCGGTACGCTGACGGGCAGGTGATCTTCCGAGAGGACTCCCCTGGCGATTCCTGGTGCGTGCTGTACGAGGGGACGGCGCTGGTGACCAAAGCCGTGCGGCTGGGGCCCGCGCGCGAGCTGGCGCGGCTGGAGCCCCCGAGCTGCTTCGGCGAGATGGCGATCCTCGATCGCGGCCCCCGCTCCGCCACCGTCCGCGCCATCGGCGAGACCACCGTGCTGCGATTCCCCGCCGAGCCGTTCGACGAGCTGCTGGAGGGCGGCGCGCTGGCGGCCTACAAGCTGGTCGTGGGTATGGCGCGGGTGCTCACGCGCCGGCAGCGGGAGCTCACGGTGCGCTTCGCCACCTTCGCGGGTGATGAGCTGGGCGAGGAGGATCGCGTCCGGCGGGACCTGTCACGTCTGCTCGACCGCCTCGCCGTCTCGGAGTGAGGTCCGCTTGTTCCTCCTCATCGGCTTCCTCGCGGGACTCCTCACAGCAGGCGCGGCCGAGCGCGTGCTCCAGCCGTCTGCGCAGCCTGGAGACGTCACGACGCTGTACGCCGACTTCGCGCGCAGCCGCGGGCGGTTCGGGTTGGCGGCGATCCCAGCCTGTCGGCCCTTCGCGGAGCGGCTCAGCCTGTGCTTCAACGTGCAGGAGGGAGGTCGGCGCCGGATGGCTACCCTCGAAGATCTCTCGCTGTGGAAGACCGATCTGGAGCGCGTGGAGGCTGAGATCGTGGCGCGCACGGCGGCCCAGCTGAGCGTGGAGCGCCTGTCGGTGCAGACCGTCGATGGCATGGACGGCAGGTACTGGCTGAGCGCGCGGAAGGACGGAGACGACGCAGCGGGGCTGCTGCATCCCGAGAAGCTGGTGGATATCTCGTGCGGCGCGCCCGTGGTGGCAGTGCCGGCGAATGACACGCTGGTGTTCTGGCTGCCGGGCGACGCCGACTTCGACAAGGTGGTCGCCGTGGGAGTTCGACGGATGTATGACAAGGCCGATCACCCGGTCAGTCCGCTCATCTATCGATGGGAGAATGGGCGATGGAAGGTGTGGGGGCAGGCCCGCACGACCGGCCTGTGAGTCGCGCGGCCCGAGGACGCGGGAGGTAAGCGGATGGGAGTCCTCAGGAGACTGGCGCATCGCGCCGCCCGATCGGCAGCCCGCCGGGTGGGCCGCGATCCGCTGTTCGAGCAGCCCGGCGAGCGGCAGACGGCGCCGACGCTGCCGCCCCGCTCGACGCCCCCTGGTGAACCTCAGGACCCTGGTGATTTGCCGAACGCTGGTGAATCGCTGGCCCGGAGTGACTCGCTGGCGAGGCTGGCCGATCTCGCGGGTATCCGCGCGGCCCTGGGTCCGGGCGGCGGACCGCGCCTGATCAACCACTGGGCGACGTGGTGCGCGCCCTGCGTCGACGAGCTGCCCCATCTGGTGTCGCTCCATCGCGACCACGGCGAGCGCGTGGCCTTCCTCGGTCTGGGCTGGGAGCTGTTCATGCCCGGCTCAGACGCACCGGAGCGGGTCGCGGAGGTCTCCGCGTTCTGCCGGCAGCACGGCCTGTCGTGGCCCACGCTGCTGGTGACCACACCGCCGGACGACTTCTTCGCGGAGATGCGGATGGACCACCGGCAGGTCCCACAGACGTGGCTGCTGGACGACGCGGGCACCATTCGCCGGCGGATCGACGGCCCCATCGATGAAGACGGCGCGCGGCAGGTGTCGGCGTGGCTGGCGGAGCTGTGAGTCCCCTCATCCTGATCTTCGCGGCCTGCGCAGCGCGCGTCACGCCGCCCCTGACAGCGTCCCCCCAGACAGCGTCCCCCCAGACAGCGCGGGTGGTGGTGGCGCACACCAACGATCTCCACACCCACTTCGCGCCGAACCGCGCCCCGTGGCTGGACGGCGCGCCGGACATCGGGGGCTTCGCGGCGCTCGGGGCGCACCTGGCCGATCTGCGCAGTCGCGATCCCGATCTGCTCTACCTCGACGGCGGCGACGTGCTCACCGGCACGCCGCTGATGGAGTTCGAGGTACACGGCGCGCGCGGCGGGGCCATGCTCGACTTCCTGCAGGCGGCTGGCTGTGACGCCTGGGTGGTGGGCAACCACGAGTTCGACATGGGCTGGGAGAACGCCGCAGCGATGGTGGCGGCCAGTCCCGTTCCGGTGCTCTCCGCGAACCTCGACAGCCCCACGCAGGCTGGCAGCCCCGCGATGCCCGCGCTCCGTGACCACGTCGTGCTGGAGTCAGGCGGGCTGCAGATCGGCGTGTTCGGATTGACCACGAAGGGTCTCCCGCACCTCGCCAGCGCCGCGACCCTGGCGCACATCGACCTGCGCGACCCGATCGAGACCGCTCGAGCGGAGGTGGCGACGCTGGAGCCCCAGGTCGATCTGATCGTGGCGCTGACGCACATCGGCGTGGACGCGGATCGCGCGCTGGCCCGAGCGGTCCCCGAGATCGACCTGATCGTGGGAGGACACTCCCACACCGCGCTGAAGCAGCCGGTGCGCGAGGGAACCACATGGATCGTCCAGGCTGGCTCGTACACCCGGCAGCTGGGCCTGATGGAGCTGACGGTTCGAGACGGCGCGATCACCGCAGCGACCGGCCGGCTGATCGATCTGCGGCCCGAGGACCTGCCCGCCGCGGTGCCCGAGGAGCTGGCGGCGCTGGAGGCGCGCTGGACCGCGGCCGTCGCGGAGCGGTTCACCATGCAGGTGGGCATGCTCACGGGTGACCTGCTGCGGAAGGGGCGGGGCGAGTCCGCGATGGGGCGGTTCGCCGCCGACGTGGTGCGCGCGGCGGCCGAGGCGGATCTGGGCCTGTACAACCGCGGCGGTCTGCGGGCGGACATCGCCGGCGGTTCGGTGACGGTCGGCGATCTGTACCAGGTGTTTCCGTTCGACAACGAGGTTGTGCGCTTCGAGGTGACCGGCGCGCAGCTCGCGCAGCTGGCCTCGAAGACGGCGCGTAGCTGGGATGAGGACAGCGGGTTCGGGCTGCTGTGGTCCGGCCTGCGGGTGGAGTGGGGCAGCGACGAGCCCACCACGCTCAAGCCGGAAGACATCACGGTGGCCGGCGCGCCTGTCACCGCTGATGCCCGCCTGACATTGGCGACCAACAGCTACATCGCTGAGCAGTGGAAGTACTTTCTGGGGTTCGAGCCGGAGGTTACGCGCCAGGGCCAGACGGTTCGGGCGGCGGCAGTGGCCCGTTTCGAGGCGGGTCCGGTGGAGCCCCCGGCCGATCCGCGCTTCTCCGACCCCTGGTAGGCGCCCCGTCAGGAGCGGCAGGTCGCTCTCGAAGGCCTCCCGAAGGCTGCGCAGTGGGCACCGGGTCGCGCGCTGCGCTCCGCGGTTCCTGCTGATGCTCGGGAGGAACCGCGTTGCGATTCCCCCCGAGCATCGGTAGGTTTCTCGCGTCCCCTGTCCAGGAGCCCCTGATGCCCGAATGGCTGAGCGAGCTGGCGCCCATCATCATCCTCTTGACCACCGTAGGTGTGGTCCTCGCGCGGCTGCCCACGGTGGAGGGCGTCGACCACAGTCCGGCGTTCCGAAAACGGCGGGTCTTCAACTGGCTGCCGCTGGGCTTGACGTACGCCTTCCTGTACATGGGTCGGTACAACATCAAGGTGAGCCAGCACGCCTTCGGCGAACTCAACGCTGGCGGGCAGTCCATCCCCGACGCCTGCCGCGATGCAGCAGCCAGCCTGGGCGCGGAGCTGTGTACCCCGCTGATGACCAACCAGGACTTCAGCCTCATCTTCGCGGCAGGCACGTTCGTCTATGGGAGCTCGTTCCTGATCAACGGGCCGCTCACCGATCGCCTGGGCGGGAAATTCTCCATCCTGGCCGGCGCCGGCGGCTCGGCGGTGATGAACCTGCTGATGGGGCTGTCCACCTGGACGGTGCTCAACGACGGTCCGATGGCGGAGATGCTGCGCGGCTCGTTCACCCCCGTGATGTCTGCGCTGTACGCCGTCAACATGTACTTCCAGAGCTTCGGCGCGGTGTCGATCGTCAAGTGCAACGCCCCGTGGTTCCACGTCCGCGAGCGCGGGGTCTTTGGCGCGATCTTCGGGATCCTCATCTCGCTCGGCGTGTACTTCGCGTTCGACTGGGGCTACTTCATCATCAACCACTTCGATCTGGAATTCGTCTTCCTGATCCCGACGGTGCTGCTCGCCATCTTCTGGATGATCGACTTCGTCATCGTCAAGAACACCCCTGGAGAGGCCGGCCACGACGACTTCGACACCGCCGACGCCTCGTCCGGCGACGACGGTCCCCAGCTCGGGGCGATCGATGTGTTCAAGATGATGCTCCGCAACCCCATCATCGTGACCATCGCGTGCGTGGAGTTCTGCAGCGGCTTCTTGCGGCAGGCGATCATGCAGTGGTTCCGCAGCTACGCCAAGCAGACCAACGACGTGCTCGGCCTCAAGGCCTCCTTCGTCTACGAGCACTGGGGCATGATGCTCTGCTGCGCCGGCATCCTGGGCGGCGTGCTCGCGGGCGTCATCTCCGACCGCGTATTCCAGTCGCGGCGGGGCCCGGTCGCCGGGATCCTCTACGGGGGGATGCTCCTCGGCGCCGTGGTGATGACCTTCACCTACCAGACGTCGTTCCTGCCCTGGCTTGTGGTGCTGATGTCGATGTGCGTCATCGGTGTCCACGGCATGCTGTCCGGTACCGCGAGCATGGACTTCGGCGGCAAGAAGAACGTCGGCGTGGCAGTGGGAATCATCGACGGGTTCGTGTACGCGGGCACGGGCGTGATGTCACTTATGTACGCGGCGATCCTGCCCAACGACTCCGATCCGACGGTCGCCGCCGACCCGTCCAACTGGGTCTCGTGGCCGGTGTCGATGATCCCGGTGGCGCTGCTCGGTATGGTGCTGGCGATCCGGCTGTGGAACGCCAAGCCCAAGGGCAAGGGCGGCGGTCACTGAATCTCGGATCTTTGGGAGGGTGGACGACATCCGTCGCTCGCACTGGTCATCGCTGGCCTGTGGGGCAGGTGAGGGGGCTGGAGTGCGAGTGCGAGAGTCGGGTGAGGTGTGGGGAGAACGATGGCGTCCTCGTCCACTCGTCACTCGCGTCTTCCACCCGAGACCCGGCACTTCCCACTCGGTCTCGCACTTCCACTCAAACTCGTCACCCCCCACGTCCACTCGGTCTCGCACTTCCACACGCACCTACACTTCCATGCGCTGAGCAGCGCCGGTTCGTGGGACTGTTGACGGAGCGGAAGAGCGGTTCAGTCCTGACGCGGGGGCGGCCCCGACGGCAGATCGGCCAGGTTGGCCTCACCGGGCTGGTACACCGTGGCGTAGAACTGCGGATGGACCATCTTCCGCTCCCGCATCTCGGGGTCGCGCAGCGTGCGCGTCTCCTCGGCGCCAGCGGCGAGGGCGTCGGCCAGCGCGGTGAGCGGGATGTTGAAGGTCTTCGTCATGTCGTCTGAGGCGACCGTGAATTCTTCTGAGAACCAGATGCCGCGCTCGGCGAGGCGACGCGCATAGCGACGGAACGGCCGACCGACCTTGCCGCCCAGGCGGGCCAGGGCCTGGGGCATCGACTGGTGGTTGGGCTCCACGCCCACCGCCGAACAGGCCTGTCGCAGCGCCTCGCCGGCGTTCATGTTGGCGCCGCCGCCCACGGTCACCACCCGGTTCTTGACCGCGGCGAGATCGAGGCTGGCTACGGCCATCAGCGCGAGATCGTTGGTGGCGATGGGGCTGAGCTGGTTGTCGCCGTCGCCGGGCAGCGTCACCGACCCGGAGTCGTGGATCTGCCAGGCCATGTCGAGGAAGAAGTGCTCGTGCGCGCAGGCCCGCAGGATCGTGTAGTCGACGCCGGACTGCACCAGCAGATCCTCTGCGTCCTTGCGGGCGTCGAAGCCCCGGATCCCGTACCCCCGGTCGACGCCCATGCATGAGATGAGCACGATGTGCTGCACGCCCCGGTCGCGGGCGGCCTGGAACAGCCTCGCGTGCCCCTCCACCGTCACGTTGCCGTGGTGGTTGTCGCGGGTCTCCAGATCGACTCCGCTGCAGACGATCAGGTACTGAGCGTCGCGGCAAGCGCGCCGCACGCTGGACTCGTCTCGCAGATCGCCGAAGAAGAACCGACAGCCGGTGTCGTTGAGCCAGTAGTACTCGCTGCCCTTGCGAACCAGCGCGCGGGTGTCGAGGCTGAGCTTGCGCAGGGTGCGGATGACCTGCGTTCCCACCCTGCCGGTGGCGCCAGTGACCAGAATCATGGGGTTCTCCGGGTTTGCCACGATCGGGGGCCAAGGGTAGCTGGCCTGCGGGCGATCGCCCACCTCGAAGAGAACGGAGGCCCCTGAGCGTCAGGGGCCAGTGCCTATCGTCCCCGCGGTCCAGGAGCGAACCGGTGAGCGAAACACCCGACCATCCGCCGATCGACACCCCTCTGGGGGGTACTGCAGCCGAAGACGCTCCCCTCACCGACGGGGCGCTCGGCGATCTCGTCGGCGAGGTCCTCCGACTGGTGGTGAAGGGCAGCCAGCGCGGGCTCGGGCGCCTGGCGACGTCCGGTCGGGCCCGACTGGAGATGCGGCAGCTCCGCCACGATCGCGACGTGATGTACGGCAAGCTGGGTCGTGAGGTCCGGCAGCTCGTCGAGGGCGGCGAGCTGGAACACCCGGGCCTGGTGCGCGGCGTCGAGCGGATCCGCGAGCTGGAGGAGACCATCGCGAGCGCCGCGCAGCGAGAGGACACAGAGTGATCGCCCTTGCCCTACCCCACGGCAGTGGCTATAAACCCCGCACCGATGGGGCTGTAGCTCAGTTGGGAGAGCACCAGAATGGCATTCTGGGGGTCCGGGGTTCGAGTCCCCGTAGCTCCACTCTCTAAAATCGGTTGTTCAGCAAACAGTTGCTTATTGGCAGCTGGTTGCTTGTCAACAGACAGCATTCGTCAGCAGACAACATTCGTCAACAGACAGCATTCGTCAGCAGACAGCATTCGTCAGCAGACAGCAAGACCCGGCACCGATGTGTCGGGTCTTCGCAATTCACGATCCAGGAGCTCAGCGCACCTCGGCGACCGCCTCCGTCGTGCTCATGTCGGACCGGAGACGGGCGATCTCCTCGGGAGTGAGCGCGGTATCGGACTGGATGGTGATCGCCTCGCTGCTGCCGGTCCGGAGGTCCTTCGCGGTGACCTTGACCATCCCGCTGGCGTCGATGGCGAATTTGACCTGCACGCGCGGAACGCCCTTGCGCTCGGCGGGCAGCCCGCGAAGCTCGAAGTCGCCCAGGCTGGTGTTGTAGCGAACGTCGTTGTGCTCGCCCTGGAGCACGTGGATCTTCACCGTGCGCTGGTTGTCGACCACGGTGGTGACCATCTTGGTGGTCTGCGTGGGGATGGGGGAGTTCTTCGGGATCAGCTTGGCGAAGCGTCGCCCGCGCACCTCGATGCCCAGCGAGAAGTTGGTGACGTCGAGCAGGGTGACGGCGTCGATGTCACCCTGGAGCATGCCGGCCTGCACCGACGCGCCGATGGCGACCACTTCGTCGGGGTTGAACCCCTTGTTGAGCGGGCAGGCGAACAGGCCCTGCACGAGATTCTGTACCAGCGGGATGCGGCTGGAGCCTCCCACCAGCACGATCTCATCGATGTCTGCGACGGTGAGGTCGCCGTCGGTGAGCGCGGATTCGCACTCGGTGATGGTCTCGCGCACCAGGGGCTCGATGATCCCCTCGAACTCAGGGCGGGTCAGCGTGACCTGGAGGTGCTTCGGCCCCCCCGCGTCGGCCACCAGGAACGGCAGGTGGATCTCAGCGGTGGTGGTTGTGGAGAGGTCGATCTTGGCGCGCTCCGCGGCGTCGCGGAGGCGCTGGAGCACGACGCGGTCCGAGCTGACGTCGAGGCCGTGCTCTTCCTGGAATTTCTCCAGCAGCCAGTCCACGAGCAGCCGGTCGATGTCGGCCCCACCGAGGGTGTTGTTGCCGCGCGTCGCCAGCACCTCCGCGACGTTCTGGGAGACGTGCAGGATGGAGATGTCGAACGTGCCGCCGCCGAAGTCGTAGACGGCGATGTTGCAGCTGTTGCCGCGCTCGCTCACGTAGGCCAGAGCGGCGGCCGTGGGCTCGTTGATGATGCGCAGGACGTCGAGGCCGGCGATGGTGCCTGCGTCGCGGGTGGCCTGACGCTGGCGGTCGGTGAAATAGGCCGGGACGGTGATCACCGCCTTGCTCACCGGCCCCCCCAGGAACTCCTCGGCGCTCTTGCGCACCTTCTGGAGGATCATCGCGGTGATCTCCTGGGGTGTGTAGGTCTGCCCCTCCACCTCGATCGCGGCGTCGCCGTCGTGGCCCTCGATGAGGTTGTAGCCAATCAGACGTAGATCATCCTGGCAGTCGGTGAACTTGCGGCCCATGAACCGCTTCACCGTTGCGATGGTCGCCTCGGGGTTGATGAGGAGCTGCCGCTTGGCGACCTCGCCGACGAAGCGATCCCCCTCTCGTGAGAAACCCACGACTGACGGAGTGACGCGTCCGCCCTCTTCGTTGATGATCACACGTGGACCGTTGCGATCCATGTAGGCACACACAGAATTGGTGGTGCCGAAGTCGATTCCGATGATCGAGCGCTGCATCGTTCCCGTGTCCGGTGCATGTGTCCGGTACGTTTGCCCGGGTTGTTCAGGGCTACCTCCCCGGGCGTGGGCCGGGAGAGGCCGCCATGCTTAACCCGCTGTCAGTCGTGGTGAGCGGACCGCGTTCGCGGCGAGGAGGGAAATGCCCGGGGCCGGGGTCGAACCGGCACTCCCATGCGGGAAGAGGCTTTTAAGGCCCCTGTGTCTACCATTCCACCACCCGGGCTCTCTCTGGGATGGAATACGGAACTTCTCCCGGATGGCTGAAGAAATGGGACCAAACCCACCTCGATGCGCCCTGCGATGGGTCGCCCTCCTGGCGCTCGGGCTGGTCGCGGGCTGCGCGAAGCGCGCCTCTCGGAAGAGCGAGAACTTCGAGGTCCGCCTGCTCCGGGCGGACGACCTCTTCGCGCGCCGGGCGGACTCCCTGGGGGCGCTCGACAGCGCCATCGAGCGGTACCTCGGGGCCCTGGCAGAGGAGCCGAGGCGCCGCGACGTGCTGGCGCGCCTGGCGCGGGCGTACACCCTGCGGAGCTACGGGTACCCGGAGACGGGACCGCGCGGCTTCGTGATCGCGCGCGAGTATGGGCTGGCGTGCCTCAAGCTCCAGCGGAGCTTCACGCAGCGGCTGGCGACAACCGGCGGCGTCATCGACCGGCGGGCGCTGGGAGTGCTCGGGCCGGAGGACGCCACGTGCCTGGTGTGGACCGCCGAGGCCTGGGCCCGCTGGCTCCACGCCCGCGGTGCCGCCGGCGCCGGGATCGATCTCGCGCGCCTGGCCACGCTCACCAGCCGGGGAAGTCAGCTCGCGAGAGGCATGCTCACGATCCAGGCGCAGGCCACTGAGGGGCTCGCGCTGGGGCTGGGCGCGCGCGCGCCGGGTGCGCTGCCCGAGGGCAGCCTGGAGGCCGCCGACGCATCGCTCACCGCGGCGCTGGAGCGCGCGCCTGCCCGGCTCACGACCCGGGTGGATCGCGCGGAGCTGGTGGGTCTGGTGACTCGGCCCGAGGTGGCCCTACAGACCCTGCGCGAGATCGCAGCAGCGGTCCTGGACGCCGACTACCCGGACCTGTTGGAGGATCGGCGGGCGCAGGTGCGGGCCTTCGAGCTGCTGCGATCGATCGCAGAGGACGCCGACTGATGTCGGTCAGCGCCGGTGCTGCGCCTTCTTGATGGCGCGACGGACGGCCTTGCGGCGGCGCTTCTCGGCCAGGCGCTGCTTGAGGCGACGCTTCTCGCCCGGCTTCAGGTAGAAGCTGTTCTTCTTGATGTCCTTGCGGATGCCCTCACGCTCCACCTTGCGGCGGAAGCGGCGCAGCGCCTTCTCGAAGGGCTCGTTCTCACGGATGGTGACGTAGATCACAGGTGCTCCGGCGCACGGTAGGAGACGGACGTGTGGGTTTCACACGACAGCGGCGGTGGTTATCCGATGCGCTCGGCTGGCGCCAATCGTTCGATCTGGCCGATCTGCGCGTGCTCAGAACACCACCCCACCGGCGATGCCCCAGTACAGAAGGGTGTGGATGCCCCCGTCGATGCGCAGGGTGCCGCGGCCGCCGAAGTTGATGCGGGCGCTGCCGGTGATGTCGACCATGGGGAGCACCCCGGGGATGCGCTTGAGGTCGTCGTGATCGCAGATATCCTTGCGCACGTATGCGGGGCTGGTCACCTCGCAGCCTGCGGTGTTGGCGGTGCTGGAGCCCGGGTGCCAGGTGCGGAGCTCACCGGTGACGAACCCCACGCCCAGCCCCGCCCCGAACAGGAAGCTCAGCCAGACGCTGTTCTCATCGGAGGTGACGTTCACCTCGTGGGCGTAGTTGATGCCCAGGACGTGCAGTCCCAGGCCCACCGGCTCGACCCAGTCGCCGTCGTCGTGCTGCGCGGGCTCATCGACGTCGTCCCAGTAGCCCTCATCCATGAGGCTGGCGCCGTACTCGTAGTAGAAGATCCAGTTGGAGGGCGCGGGCTTGAGCACATACTCGATGCCCGCGGTGAACCCGTACGGCCGCGGACGCTCGAACGGGTTGGCCCCCTCGTCGTCGGAGTCGAAGTACCAGATGTCCATCACCGACATCGGCACCGACAGCCGGCGGTAGCGGAGATTGACCTCCTGCAGCGCGTTGCGGTTCTTCTCGCTGCCGGCTCTCGGCTCGGCCAGCGGGCTGTCTTCGACGAGCTGGAGCGGTGCCACTGGGGCCGCCGCCGCAGCGCCGAAGAAGGCGAGGGGTAGAAGGGCGGCGTGGATCATGGGGAGCCTCCGCGGGGACGCCGTGCCGATGGGATATCCCACGGTTCCCAATCGCGCCGCAAGGGCGGACACCCGATGGTCGGCGGCGCGGGATGGTGCGGGAGGCTGAATGGTCGGGCGGCTGACCGCGTTGACGCTGGTGCTCGGCTGTCACGTCGGGCGTCCACCGACTCTGCTCGACGCGGCGAGGGCGGGTCAGGTGACGCTGCATACCGCCGAGCCCGATCTGGCCGACGCGCTGTCGGGCGCGCTGTCGAGCGCGCTGGCCGCGCGGGGGGTCTCGTTCGGCGGGCCGCCCATCGAGATGACGGTGGTCTCCGCGCAGACCGGGACCGTCGCCGCTGGCGCCTCGCAGCGCGTGGAGGAGGCTCAGCTTGCGGTGGCGTTCGAGCTCACGGGGCATCGCCCCCGGAGGATCGTGCTGAGCGGTCAGCGCAGCTTCGTAGTGGACGTGACGGCGCCCCTGGCGGCGTCGGATGCGCGCGCGGCGGCCTTCGGAAAGCTGGCTGAGCAGCTCGCAGCGGACGCCGTGGAGTGGTTCCTGTACGCGCCCTCAGAGCCGCCCAGGCCAGCGTTGTGATCGCGCGGTGAAGGCGTCGGCGGTCCCCTCTCTTCTGAGCATCCTCGCGGTCACCACAACCCTCACGGGCGTCGCCGCGGGCGAGCGACCGGCCCGAGAGCTTGAGGTCGCGTCGGCAGCACCTGCCGTGATGACGTAGATCTCCTTCGCCCAGACCTGCTGAAGACCCCAGACCTGCTGAAGAACAGGTGCGCCAGCTTCGCGCATCGGTTCCTGCCCGGCGGGGAGATGGGACGCTTGGGGCGGCGTGAACGGGCCCCACACAAGGACACACAGGGGCGAGGGTTCAACTTGAACCCGCGGCAGTGTACCGCTCCCTGGGGGTTGTCTCTCTCGCTGAGTCGAGGACACCACCGACCCTGGTTGGACCGTGACACGGCCCCTGGGTGGATGACGTCCCCCACGATGGCATCAACGCGGGTCAGCCTCCTGCACTGGGCCGCTCCAAGAAAAGCAATCTCCCCCCTCGACACGGATGCCCTTCGCCCACCATCGTGCGACGCTCTCGAACCCTGTCTCTTGATTTGGGCCAGATACGACAGCGAGCGACGCACGCCAGTGGACTCGTGCCTCACGCGGGGCCGCCCTCAGGCCGATCATGGGAGACTTCTTTCCCTGGAGCGGCCTGAGTGGCCGCGGCGCCGCGCCTTGATGCGGTCGAGGATGAGCTTGCCAGCTCCGTCGCCGAGTCGCTCGTCCATCTCGGCTCGGAACGATCGATTCAACGCGTGGATACGGCCGTCCAGCCCTGTTTCGGGGGTGGACCCCCATACGCACCAGGCTAACGATAGAACATGTTCTAGCAGGGCCTTCGGCCTCGCCGAGAGTGCCGGTTCCACGGTGCGCCGGACAACCACTTGGGGGAG